>VBFD01000125.1:0-84850 GCA_005883585.1 Chloroflexota bacterium | reverse complement strand
ACCTCTCAAAAAGAACCCAAAGTGGAGGCTTAGGCCGGATTTATTCCGGCCGTCACCTACGCCCCATCCAAGCGCCACCCAGCGTGGCCGAGGAGAGGGCGAGGGGACAACTGTCCCCGCGCTTTCTACGGCTTGACGGGTTGGCCGCTCGCCGGCGCTTTCGCAGCCTCGCGCTCGCGTGCCAGCCGCTGGGCGCGGCCCTGCAGCCACACCTCGCGGATGCGCTGCAGGGCGGTCAGGTTGGTCAGGATGGCGAGCAGGAAGACGACGCCCGCCAGCACGACTCCGCCGAAGATCAAACCGACCACGAGCGCAACGACCCGCTCAGGTCGCGCGAACAATCCCGTCTCGCATGTGAAGCCCAGGCTCTGGGCCCTGGCCCGCACGTAGCTCACCAGGAACGAACCCGCGAGCGCCGCGACGGTCCCAAGCAGGAGCCAACGCTGGAGCGGCCCGCCAAAGGTGGCGAAATATGCGACCAGCCCCAGGTACATGGCCCCTTCCGAGTAGCGGTCGAGGGTGGAGTCCAGGAAGGCGCCGTAGGGATAGCTGCGCCGGGTCGAGCGCGCCAGGGCGCCGTCGAGGATGTCGAACGTGCCCGCGAAACCAAGCACGATCCCGCCCCAACGCAGCTGACCCGCGGCGGTGAGCACCGCGGCGACGAACGTCAACAGGGTGCCGAGGACGGTGATCTGATTGGGAGTCACCGGCAGCCGGCCGAGCGCGGTCATCAGCGCCTCCGCGTGTCGACGGACCCAGGCTTCAAACCGCGTCGTGAACATTCATCACCTCTCGCGAACCCACTGCCGCTCGCTGCGCACGCGCTTGCCGCGCCTCGCCATAGACCTCCAGCACTTGCGACGCCACTTCCTCCCACGCGTACTGGTGTGCCTTCTCGAGGCCGTAGTCGCCCATTCGCTTGCGCAGGTGGGCGTCGCGCGCGAGGATGACCAGCGCCGCCCCGAGCTCGGCCCAGCCTTTGGGCCTCACCGTGAGGCTGTCGAGGCCCGGCTCCAGCACGGACATGTAGCCGTCGATCTCCGTCGCGACGACCGGCAGACCGCTGGCCATCGCCTCCAGCAGCACGATGCCGAAGCTCTCAGCGCCCGTCGCCGGTGCGCAGAAGATGTCGGCGCTGCAGTAGTAGCGAGGCAGCACGGAGTCCGGGACGTAGCCGGCCATCACGACGTCCGGCAGCCGGTGCCTGGAGATGTACGACTCGACACTGTTCCTGAGCGGCCCGTCGCCGACGACGATGAGCCGCGTGTTGGGGACGCGCGGCTTCATGAACTCGTAAGCGCGCAAGAGGTATCCGAGTCCCTTGCGCTTTTCGAGCCTGCCGACGAAAAGGATGTTGACGCGGTCGTCGCGCAAGTGTCGGATCGGTGGGTGCCCAGGATGAAACACGCTGATGTCGATCCCGTTGGGAATAACGCGGAGCGGGAAGTCCGGAAAGTAACGGTTGACAAAAGCCTTCGCGGGTTCGCTCACCGCGATTCCGCGGTCAAGGTGCGCGAGGTACGGCTCGAGGATTGGGCGGCCGTAGAGATAGCCGATGTTCGATTTGGCGAAGGCGTGGAACGTGCCGACATTTGCGGTTTGCGACATTCGCAGCATCGTGATGGGTAGTGCCGGCATGAGCGGCTCGTGGAAATGGAGTACGTCGAATCGCTCGCGCTCGACGATCGCGGACACTCGGTCTGCGAGGTGGAAGCTGAGCGTGATGCGGGCGACGGAGTCGTTCACCGGCAGAGAGATGGGGCTGCCGATCCGATAGAACTCGGCGGAATCGAAGTCCACGTCGGCGCGGCTGGAGGGCGCGAAAATGCGCACCTGATGGTCAAGCCGGCGCAGCTGGCGCGCGAGGTGGCGAACGTGATCCGTCACGCCACCCGGCGATGCGAAGTCGTACGGTGAGACAAGCCCTACTTTCACTTTAGGGAGAGCCCTCCCAGATCCGATGAGGCACGTGCCACTGCTCCGGATGCCGGCGGATGAATCCCTCGATGTGCATCAGCAGCTCTTGCGTCACTCGGACCTCGTCCGCCTTCGCATCGCCCGTTGAATTCGCGAACACCGGCGGCGCGCCCTCCACGTCGTATGTGTCGTCGGGCAGCCGGAAAACGCACACGGGCAAGAGCGGAGTGCCCAGGCGCAGCGAAAGCGCCGCGGGTCCGAGCGGAATCGGTGCAGGGCGGCCGAAGAAAGGCATCATCTGACCAGTCCCGGTGATGTCGCGATCGATCGCGGTGACGACCATCTCCTGTTCCTGCAGCGCCTGGGTGACCTTGCGCAACCCGCCCAGATGCAGAGGCAGGACGCTGATCCCCAGACGCGCTCTGGTGTCGCGGTACCACTCGAACAGGGCCCGGGGTTCCAGCTCCTCGGCAAATAGGCTGACCGGCGCGAGGGTCGCCGACCAGATCGCGGAAACTACCTCGTACGAGCCCATGTGGCACGACACCACCATGACGCCCTTGCCGGACGCGCGTGCTTGCTCGAGGTAGTCCAGCTCCTTCTGGCCGACGTGGAGAAGAGGGCGCATCGCCTCGACCTTCATGCGAGGCAGGAGCATGAGGTCGGCATACGCCTTGGCGTGATTGCGAAAGTTCAGCCACGAGAGCTTCCGCAGCTCCAGTGGCGTGAGCTCCGGGCACGCCACCTTGAGGTTGTACTCGAGGCGGGGCCGCGCGAGCGGTGAGAACCACCAGGCGAATCGTGCCGCCACAACGGCGAGCGCATAGGCCCACGCCCGGGGCAACCGCTCCACCAATGATTGGACGATCTTGAATGCGCGCCAGCGCCACTCACTCACTCCCCAGCCCTGAACATTGGCCGAAACGCGTACCACTGGTCAGGGCGTTCTTTGATGAAATCCTCGAACCGCTCGACGACGCGCTGCATGAGGTGTTCTTTGGTGTCCCCTTCGTGGACGCCCAGGGCAGCATCGAGCTGGATGTGATGACGACCCGGCGCGACCGCGTACTGGCAAGCCGGCATCAAGGCAGCCCCGGTCTTGAGGGCAAGCGCGGCGGGGCCCCCCGGCACGATCGCGTGCCGCCCGAAGAAACGGACGTCCACGCCCGGGCCCTGCTCCAGGTCGCAGAGAAGGGCGACGATATGGTTTGCCCGCAGCGCTTCGGTAATTGCCCGGATGGCGGTGCGTCCGAGCATGATCACGTTCATCCCGAATCGCTGCCGGGTTTCCACAACCGCATCGTTCAGCGATCCGGGGAACTTGTCGGCGACGGCCGCGATCGGATACCCGATCGCACCGGCGTAGGCGCCCGCCATGTCCCACGAGCCCATGTGCGGCACGGCCATGATGACGCCACGACCGCGGGCCAGAGCAGCTTCGAGGTCCTCGCGGCCCTCGAGCGTGACACGCTCGACCAGCTCATCCGGAGTGAGACTGCCGATCAACAGGAAATCCATCAGCATCCGGCCGTAGTTCTGAAAGGCCCGCCTGGCCACCCGCGCCACCTCAGGGTCCGTCGGGCGTCGCCCAAGGGCGGCCGCGTAGTTTTCGAGCGCTGCGTGTCGCTGACCGGAGCTTAGCCAGTACCATGCCGCGCCGCCGGGCGCCGCGGCCGCATGGCGGACGCCCGGCGGGACCGCCCGCAGGATCCGCGCACCGGCTCTGTAGCTAGTGCCGAGCAGCTGCGGTCGCCGGCTTTGTTCGCGCGATGCGGCGGGGGCGGCCGTTCGACGTGGCCTTACCAGCATCGATGAACTCCTCCACCAGGCTTTTCGCCTCGGAGTCGCTGTACTGCACCGGCGGCGACTTCATGAAGTACGAACTTGGTGCTTCGAGCGCACCCCCCATGCCGCGGTCGAGGGCGAGCTTGATGCATCGGACGGCGTCGATGACGATGCCTGCTGAGTTTGGCGAGTCGTGCACCTCGAGCTTGAGCTCGACGTTGAGAGGCACGTCGCCGAACGAGCGTCCCTCGAGGCGGATGTACGCCCACTTGCGGTCGTTCAGCCAGGGCACGTAATCGGACGGGCCGATGTGGACGTTGTCAGCGCCGATGTCGTAATCGAGCTGTGAGGTCACCGAGCGCGTCTTCGAGATCTTCTTCGACATCAGGCGGTCGCGCTCGAGCATGTTCAGGAAGTCCGTGTTGCCGCCGAAGTTGAGCTGGTAGGTGCGCTCGAGCTTGACGCCGCGGTCGCGGAACAGGCGCGTGAGCACGCGGTGGATGATGGTCGCGCCGACCTGCGACTTGATGTCGTCGCCGATGACCGGCAGCCCCTTGTCACTGAAGCGCTTCTGCCAATAGGTCTCGCGGGCGATGAACACCGGGATGCAGTTGACGAAGCCGACACCGGCCTGCAAGGCCTGCTCGACGTACCACTTCGTCGCCTCTTCGGAGCCGACCGGTAGGTAGTTGACCAGCACGTCGGCCTTCGTCTTCTTGAGGATGCCGACCACGTCCGAGGTCTCGCCGGGAGCCTTGACGACGATGTCGGCGAGGTATTTGCCGATCCCGTCGTGAGTCATTCCGCGCTGGACCTTGACGCCCGTCTTCGGTACGTCCGTGAACTTCACCGTGTTGTTGGCGCCGGCAAAGATGGCGTCGGAGAGGTCGAGTCCGACCTTCTTCTTGTCCACGTCGAACGCGGCGACGAACTCGATGTCGTTGATGTGATAGCCGCCGAGGCTTACGTGCATCAGCCCGGGCACGAATGTCTTCTCTGAGGCGTCGCGGTAGTAGTGGACACCCTGCACGAACGACGACGCGCAGTTGCCCACGCCGACTATCGCGACGCGAACCTTGCCGTTGTGCTGACCGTTCCTGTGGCCGTTCTTCTGGCCGTTCTTCATGCCCCGACCTCCTCGCGAACTTTCATTTGCTCTGTGATGCCCAGCAACTCATCCAGTCGCGCGCGCTCGCGCGCGATGTTCTCGACGTCCAACGAGCAGTACACCTGACGACCGTCGCGGCGCGTCCGGACGACCCCGCCGACGCGCAGCATGCGCAGGTGCCACGAGATCCTCGGCTGGCTCATGCGCATGTGGAGCGCGAGATCGTTGACGTTTTCTTCGCCGACCTTGCCCAAGCGCTCCAGGATGCGCAGGCGCGTGGGGTTGGCGAAGGACCGAAAGTGGTCCGGAAGCTCGTGACGCGGACTCTGGAGAAACATAAAGGTTCCTTTATCGAAGTCTAAAGCATAAAGGACCGTTTATGTGTGCGACGAGCTTGGTTTAGGTTCGGATGCGTGCCCTAGGGGCGGCGGATCAGGTCCAGGAACTCCGCGCGCGTGCGCGCGTCTTTTCGGAATGTGCCGAGCATGCACGAGGTGATCAGCTGTCCGCCAGGCTTCTGCACCCCGCGCATCTCCATGCACAGATGTCGCGCCTCGACGACGACTCCGACTCCCTTGGGCGCGACCCCTTCGTTCAGAGCTTCGGCGATCTCTTTGGTCATTCGCTCCTGCAGCTGGAGCCGGTGGGCGAACGCGCCGACGATCCGCGGGATCTTGCTCAGCCCGACCACCTTGCCCTTGGGCAGATAGCCGACGTGGCAGCTGCCAAAGAACGGCAGCATGTGATGCTCGCAGAGGCTATAGAAAGGAATGTCCTTGACCAGCACCATCTCGTCGTAGTCCTGGTCGAAAACGGCGCCGGCGATGATGTCCGCCGCGCTGACGCCGTAGCCGTCGGTCAGCTCGCGGAGCGCTCGAGACACCCGGCTGGGCGTCGCCTTCAGTCCCTGCCGCGATGGATCCTCGCCGAGATCGGCCAGCAGCGATTCGATCAGCTCAGGGATGGGATCGCGCTGGGTGAGCTTCGGCTTGGCCATGCCGAGATGGTCACACAATTGCTGGGTGGATGCGATCGCGGCCGTCCAGGTGCTTTCGGAGATCGGATATCTGCTGCGGCAGAACCCCAAGGAGGTCTATCGAGCTCGAGCCTTCTCGGCGGCGGCCTGGACGCTGGCGCTCGAGCGGCCGAACCTGGACGCGCTGTTCAAGGACAACAAGCTCACCTCGATCGAGGGGGTGGGTGAAGGCATTGCCAAGGTGCTGGCCGGGCTGATCGAAAGCGGACAGAGCACGTACCTCGAAAGGCTTCGCGCTGAGACCGGCCAGCCTGCACGCGATGACGAGTCAAGCATCGATCTCGGCGCGTATCAGGGCGACCTGCATTCGCACACCGATTGGAGCGACGGCCGCGCCACGATGGTGGAGATGGCACGCGCCGCGAAGGCGCTGGGATACAAGTACCTCGGCGTCACCGACCACTCGCCGCGCATCAAGGTCGTCAACGGGCTGGATGCCGAACGGCTCCTCGCGCAATCGCGCGAGCGAGAGCAGGTCGAGAAAGAGGTCGACGGCCTGGCTCTGCTGCAAGGGATCGAGGTCGATATCCTCGAGGACGGCGCCCTGGATCTTCCCGACGCGGTGCTGGAGCTGCTCGACGTCGTGGTCGCCTCGCCACATGTAAAGCTGCGGCAGGAATCGTCCGCGATGACCGAGCGCATGCTGCGCGCAGTTTCCAACCCGAACGTCGACGTCATCGGTCACCCCACCGGCCGGAGGCCAGGATCCCGAGAGGGAGCCAGCTATGACTTCGAGCGGGTGTTTCGCGAGGCGGCACGTCATGGAGTCGCGCTGGAGATCGATTGCGACCCGGCGCGCATGGACCTTTCGCCCGAGCACGCCCGGCTCGCGCTCGAGCTGGGATGCACCTTCGCACTCGACGCCGACGCTCACGCTCCGGCCGAGTTCGCGTACGTACCGATGGGGGCCTGGATGGCGAGGCGCGCCGGCATCCCGATGGACCGCATTTTGAACTTCAAGCCGCTCGAAGCATTGACAATGATTGCAAAGTGACGTCAAATTGGCATGATGCCCAAAGCGACGACGGTGCGATTCACGGACGAGATGTTCGGGCGGCTCGATCAGGCCTCGGCACGAACAGGGATGCCCGTCAACTCGATCGTCATCGCCGCCGTGTTGGAGTGGATGGAACGTCACACCCCCGCTCCAGGTGAGCCGCGACTCGACGTTGAGTCTTCGCCCTATCTCCAGCGTTTATCCGTTCCGCCCAGGTGGGCGACTCTCAGGCGGGCCGTCGAGGTGGCAGTCGGAAAGCGCGCGTCTCAATCCTTATATCCATTCGAACGCTTCACCTCAAAGGCGAAGAGCCTTCTGACGCTGTCTCAGACCGAAGCTTTGAACGCGGGCTACTCATACATCGGCACCGAGCACATGTTGCTCGCAGCTTTTGGAGAACCTGATTTCCAATCGGCAAATGTATTGGCGGCGCTCGGCGTAGAAGAGGCGACGGTGCGCTCCGCCATCAAACATCTTCTCGGCACGAAGAAAATGCCGATTCCAACGAAAATCATTCCCACGTCTCGAGTCAAGATCGTCATCGAACAGGCCTTCAAGCTGTGCAGCGCGGCCGGCGATCCTAAGGTCAGCACCGCCCACCTCCTGCTCGGCCTTGTCGTCGAAGGAGAAGGAATTGCTGCTCACGTGCTCAAAGACCTTGGAGCGACCCGAGAGCTGATCGAGTCCAAGATGGCTCAGCTGACCGAGCCGGAAGCCTGAATCACCCGGCCCGCCTTACGATCCAGTCGTAATGGCGAAGATCGGGATCATGATCGAGGGCCAGGAGGGCCTCAACTGGGACCGGTGGCGCAGGTTGTGCCACGACGTCGATGCCCTCGGTTTCGCATCGCTCCGTCGCAGCGAGCACCTCATCTCACTGATGGGAGACGACACCCGCGACTGCATCGATTGCTGGACGTCGCTCGCGCTGGCGGCGGAGTGGACCAAGTCGATCCAGTTCGGGCCCATGGTGAGCCCGATGACGTTTCACCATCCCGCGATCCTTGCGCGCAAGGCAGCCGCGGTGGACCTCCTGAGTGGAGGCAGGCTGATCCTCGGCGTCGGCGCGGGATGGAACGAGCGTGAGCACGAGATGTTCGGCGTTCCGTTTTTCACAGTGAAAGAGCGGATGGACCTCCTCGAGAACGGCATCGTGCACATCCGCGACACGTGGAAGAAGTCAAATCCCAAGGCGGCTCAAGACCCGATCCCTCTTCTGATGGGCGGCCGCGGCGAGAAACGGGCGTTGCCCATGATCGCGCGCGAAGCGTCCGAATGGAACCTCTCGCACATGGACGCGGCCGAGTATCGACAGAAGCGCGGAGTGCTCGAAGAAAACTGTCGCGCCATCGGGCGCGATCCGGCGACGATCCGCCACTCGGTGATGGCCACGTACATCATCGGTCGCGACCACGATGACCTCCGTGAGAGGACCGCCAAGCTCCGCGATTTCCTGCCGAGCTTGCGCAAGTTCGACATCGACGGGGCAATGACCGAAGTGCGCAGGAGAGGACTGGTCGGAACGCCTGCGGAGATTGTCGAGCAGATACGCGGCTATGCGGCGCTTGGAGTTGACCTGTTCATGCTTCAGCACTTCCTGCTCGACGACCACGACGCGCTGCAATTGCTGGCGTCGGACGTCATTCCGGCAGTGGCTTAAGGTAAGGAAATGGACTTCGAGCTGAGCGAGCCCGAGAAGAAATTCCGCGACGAGGTCCGTGGGTGGCTCAAGGCCAACAAACCGCGCGCCAACGGCTCGATGGCGGAAGGCCAGAAGAGTTTTATCGAGAGCCGGCGCGCGTGGCAGAAGAAGCTGTACGACGCCGGTTACGTCGGCATCACCTGGCCCAAGGAGTACGGCGGGCGCGGCTCGGGCTTCATGGAGCAGCTGATCTTCAACGACGAGATGATCCTGGCGCAGGCGCCCGAGCCCATCAACGTGATCGGGCTGGGCATGGGCGGCCCGGTGGTCATCACGCACGGGACCGAGGAGCAGAAGAAGCGCTACCTGCCACCCCTGCTGTCGGCGGAGGAGATCTGGTGCCAGGGCTTCAGTGAGCCCAACGCCGGCAGCGACCTGTCGGGCTTGCAGACGCGCGCCGAAGACAAAGGCGACCACTACCTGGTCAACGGGCAGAAGGTGTGGACGACGCTGGCGCACGTCGCCAAGTGGTGCATGTTGGTGACGCGCGAGCGCAAGGAGGCGAATCCACGCGACGGCCTCACATACCTGCTTGTCGACATGGAGAGCCCAGGCGTCGAGGTCCGCCCGCTGGTGCAGATCACAGGCGACGCCGAGTTCAACGAGATCTTCTTCAAGGACGTCCAGGTTCCGAAGTCGCAGATCCTGGGCGAGGCCGGCAAGGGCTGGGTTGTGGCCATGACCACGCTCCTGCATGAGCGCGGCACGCTGGGCATGGCCCTTGCGACGCGAGCGCAGATCACCGCGGCCGAGCTCGCCGACCACGCGCGTAAGCTCGGGCGCGGCTCAGATCCGCTGGTGCGGCAGAAAATCGCCAAGTACACGATCGAGGCTCGAGCGCTGCAGCTGAACGGCTATCGCGCGCTCACCGCGATGAAGCGAAATGGAATCCCTGGTCCGGAGGGCTCAATCCTCAAGCTCATGTGGTCGGAGCTCAACCAGCAGATGGCGGAGACCGCCGTTGACGTGGCGGGGCCGGCGGGACAGGTCGGAGATGGCGACGGCTGGAAGTACCAGTTCCTGCGCTCCCGCGCGAACACGATCGAGGCGGGAACGTCCGAGGTGCTGCGCAACATTCTCGCCGAGCGGGTACTCGGCCTCCCGCGCAGCCGCTAGCTTTCTGTTCGCCGCAAAAGGTTTCGTCTTGCCGAATAGTTTGGTAAAATGCAACTATGTCCTACGGCTCAGTCGACGAAGCGCTCGCGGCATACAAGAAGATGCACCGGGCTCTGCTGACCTCGACGGCCAGCCGCTGGCGCGACCTCGACATCTCCATGCGGGAGCTCCGCGCGATCTATCTCCTTCGAGATGAGGAGGTGGCCACGGTCGGCCGGCTAGCCGAGCTCTTCGGCATCGGCCTCCCCGCGGCGAGCGTGCTCGCTGACCGCCTCGTCCGCGCCGGATACGTCGAGCGGCGTGAGGACACCGCCGACCGCCGCCGGGTGCTGCTGACGCTCACGCGCGCCGGCGTCCTACTCGTGACCGAGCTGCGCGAAGGCAGCCACCAGCACCTCCGCCGCTGGATGTCCCAGCTGTCACCCGAGGACCTCGCCGCCCTCACCCGAGGCTGGCGATCCCTTGCCGAGGTTGCATCGCACCGGCACCAACCAGTGGAGAGCAAGGCCATATGACCGCCGTGGCGTCTCGCGCAGAGACGGTCCCGGCCGAGAAGAAAGAGAAGAAAGGCGTCGACCGGGCCGTCCTCGCGGTGTTCGCGGGCCTGATGCTCGGCTCGCTCATCGCGTCGCTGAACATGACGCTGGTCGCGCCCGCCCTTCCCACCATCGTGGCGGAGCTCGGCGGCATCGCCGACTACAGCTGGATCCCGATCTCGGCGATGCTGGCCTCGACGATCGTCGTCCCGATCGCCGGCAAGCTGTCGGACATCTACGGACGCAAGCCGCTGTACATGACGGGCATCGTCGTATTCGCCGTCGGGTCGGCGATGTCTGGCTTCGCGCCCAACTTCTGGTTCCTGGTCTTCGCCCGCTTCATCCAGGGTGCCGGCATGGGATTCATCATGCCGCTGTCGCAAGCGATCATCGGCGACATCATCTCGCCGCGCGAGCGCGGCAAGTACCAGGGGATGCTCGGCGCCTCTTTTGGGCTCGCCTCGATCGTGGGTCCCGCCGCCGGCGGCTTCATCACCGACCACTACTCGTGGCGCTGGCTCTTCTTCGTCAACCTCCCATTCGCGGTGCTCACGCTCGTGGTGGTCGCGCTGTACATGCACGTGCCCAACGAGCGGCGCAAGCACACGATCGACGTCCTCGGCAGCATCACGCTCTCCCTCGGCATCACCTGCGCGCTGCTGGCCACGGTCTGGGGCGGCGGGCAGTACGCGTGGGGCTCGTGGGAGATCGTCGGCCTCTATGCGGCGGCGGCACTCCTGCTGGTCGCATTCGTGTTCGTCGAAAGGAAGGCTCCGGAACCGGTCCTTCCACTGCACCTGTTCAAGAGCCGGATCTTCACGTTCTCGAACCTCGCCGGCATCGGCGTCGCAATGACGATGTTCGGCGCGATCTTCTTCCTGCCGGTATTTGTTCAGGGTGTCATCGGCAACAGCGCGACCAACTCCGGCGAGATCCTGATCCCCATGCTCCTGGCGATGGTGGTGAGCAGCATCGGCAGCGGGCAGCTCATATCGCGAACCGGCCGCTACAAGGTGCCCATCCTGGTCGGGCTCGCGGTGATGGGTGTCGGCTACTACATGGTCGCGAACTTCGACATCTACACCACCAATCAAACGCTGGTCGAAGCCATGATCCTGATCGGTCTCGGTCTCGGGGTGACCATGCAGACCTATACGCTGGTCGTGCAAAACTCAGTCGGCCGCGCCGACATGGCGGTGGCGACCTCGGCCACTCAGCTTTCGCGGTCGATGGGATCGGCGCTCGGCCTCGCCATCATGGGCACCATCCTCACGCAGGGGATGGCGACGTCGATCGCGAAGTACATCCCGCCGGACGTGCTGCAGAAATTCCAGTCGTCGGGACACTCGGCAACCGCCGGCGCGGTGTTCGACCCGGCGCAGCTGGCACACCTGCCGCCGGTGCTCGCCGCCGGCATCCGGCACGGGCTGTCCGACGCGCTTCACCCGGTGTTCGTCGCGGGCCTCGCGATGATCTTGGTCGCGTTCATCGCCACCCTCTTCATCCCGGAGGTGCCGTTGCGCCAGACCGCACATGTGGCGGCGGGACGATCCAAGGCCAAATCGGCCAAGGAAGCAGAGACAGCCGTCTAAACTAGCCGACCGTGGCCGGCACCGACCCCGATCGTCCAGTCCTTGGGGTCATCATCCCCGCCTACAACGAAGAGCGGTCGCTCGAGCTCGTCGTGCGCAGGGTTCTGCAGGAGCCGAGCGTTCAGCAGGTCGTGATCGTCGACGACTGCTCGACGGATGGCACTCTCGCCGCCGCGCGGCGGTGTGCCGGCGATCCACGGGTCACGGTGAAAAATCACCCCACCAACCAGGGCAAGGGCGCAGCCATCCGCACCGGGCTGGCCGCGATCACCGCCCCCCTGGTGATCATCCAGGACGCCGACCTCGAGTACGATCCCGCGGATTACGGCAAGCTGGTCTCGCCCATCCTGCGTGGCCGTGCGGACATCGTGTACGGCATACGCGGCTTCGCCGGCCACAGCGCGTACTCGTACTGGTTCGTGGTCGGCAACCGCCTTGTCACCACCGCCACCAACATCCTCTTCAACTGCTACATCCAGGACATGGAAACGGGCTTCAAGGTCATGCGGACCTCGCTCATGCGCCGCCTCGGCTTGCGCGGCAATCGGTTCGACGTCGAACCCGAGATCACCGGCCGCGTGCTGCGCCTTGGCTACCGGATCTATGAAGTTCCAATCGACTATTCAGCCCGGACCCGGGCACAGGGCAAGAAGCTCACCTGGCGCGATGGCGTGATGGCGATGGTCGTCCTGTTTCGCATTCGCCTTTCCACCGCCCAGAGCTTGTTCGGCCAGCCCGACCCTTACCACGCCGAGCGGCTGAACCAGCTCTCGGCAGCCCTCATCGGCGGCTCTGGCGAATCGCAGGGCACATTCGCGGACGAGCAAAGCCCGCGGGATAAAGGCTAGATTCCGCAAATGGAAACAAACGTCCAACAGGATCAGCGCGTCAGGTTGGCGTTCTGGGTAGCAGGTGGGCTCGTCGCGATCGGCGCCGTTGCACCGGTGGTCGTCGGTGGCGGCATCCACAGCCGCATCGCCGGCGTCTTCATCCCGTTCGCGATCGCCGCCGCCGCGCTGATCATCAACGGTTTCATGTACCAGCAGGGCCGGCCGCTTGCCGTCACCCTGTTCTTCATCGCCGGCCTCGCGATCGTGTACGGCATCCTGGCGCTGCTGGCGGTTCCCCTTCGCCTCGCCGTCGTCGGCACGTGTCCGCCGGCCCCTGCCCATTGTCCTGTCGGCTTCGAGCAGCCGATGACCAGCGGAGAGAACAACGGACTTGGGGTGGCCACCTTTTGCGGGGTGCTGGCGATATTGACCGGTTTCTATGGCTTGCTCTTGTTCTACCGCCGCCAAGCGATCGTGGCCCGACGCCAGCCCAGCCTATGGCCGGCGCAGCCTCCCGTCTCGACCTCAACGACCCCACCCGAGACGCAGCCTGCACCCGCGGCGCGCGAATCCCCAGCGCGATTCGATGCCGACCCCGTGGCAGAGCCGGACGAAGAGCTCAAAGAGCTGCCGGCGCCCGAGGAGCCCAAGGAGCTGCCCCCGCCCGCCTGACAGCCGGTCTTACACTTCGAAAGCCCACCATGGATTTTGCTTTTTCCGAAGAGCAGGAGATGCTCAGGCGCTCCGCGCGCGATTTCCTCGCCAAGGAGTGCCCGCCGAAGGTCGTGCGCAAGCTGATGGAAGGATCGGATGCATACGACCCGGCGCTCTGGTCGAAGATCGCCGGACTTGGCTGGACTGCACTGGGAATCCCTGAGCAGTACGGGGGAGTCGGCAGCTTCCTCGACCTGATTGTCGTTCTCGAAGAGGCAGGTCGCGCGCTGATGCCCGGTCCGTTTTTCGCGACCATGGGGCTGGCGGTCCCCGCTCTCATCGAGGCCGGCACCGAGGCGCACAAGAAGACCGTTCTGAGCGCCATCGCGTCCGGCGACGCGCGCGCGACACTCGCCTTCACCGAGCCCTCGGCGCGCTGGGATGCAAGCGGCGTTGCCCTCACGGCGGCGCCGGCCGGCGGCGGTTGGAAGCTCGACGGGGTCAAGCTGTTCGTCCCCGATGCAGGCAGCGCCGACTACATGGTGGTGGCGGCTCGCACGCGCGGCGAAGGTGAAGACGGCATCTCACTGTTCCTCGTCGAAGGCAAGCCCAAGGGCACGTCCGTGCATCAGCTCCAGACGCTGGACATGACCAGGCGTTGGAGCGAGGTGCGCTTCGAGGGCGTCGAGCTCAGCGCCGACTCGCTCATGGGTCCGCCGCACAAAGCGTGGCCGGCGTTGAAGCGAGCCCTCGAGTGGGGGACCGCTGCGCTCTGCTCCGAGATGATCGGCGGGGCTCAGAAGGTCCTCGAGACCTCCACCGACTACGCGAAAACGCGACACCAGTTCGGCAAGCCCATCGGCATCTACCAGGCCGTCTCGCACAAGCTCGCCGACATGCTGGTCCTGTCCGAAAGTGGACGGTCGGCGACCTATTACGCTGCGTGGGCAGTGGACGCGGACGCACCGGATCGGTCGCTCGCCTCGTCGATGGCGAAGGCCTATGTGTCCGATGCCTATCGCAAGGTGGCGGGCGATGGAATCCAGGTGCACGGCGGCATCGGCTTCACGTGGGAGCACGACATGCACCTGTACTTCAAGCGGGCAAAGGCCTCAGAGGTGACTCTCGGTGACGCGACCTACCATCGGGAGCTGGTCGCCCAGGCCCTCGACCTCTAACGGCCCATAGACGCTACGACTGGCCGGGGAGGTGCGGCCAGGAGTCGTAGAAAGCCGTGTCGACGGAGCCGTTCTCCACTCCCGCGATGTCGTACACGTATGTCTGACCCGTCAGTGCCGGACCGCCGAACCCGCACGGGGTGGTCGTGGTGCATCGCACCTCACCCTGGTACCAGATGAGAGTCGAGGTCAGGAAACCCGGATTCGCGCGCGGCTCCGTCGACGCAGGGGCGATTGCCCCGCCGGTGGTGTCGATGATGCCGACGACATGATTGCCCTGCGCATTGAGGGATGAGAACGTGATGTGGCTCCCGTCCGAGCTCGGCAAGGGGCGGATCCACTGCAAGCCGGCCTGGACGGTCTGCACCTTGCCGGTCGCATCCCACACCATGACGCCGGCAGTGGTCCTGAAGTAAAAGCGCGCGCCGGTGGCTCCCCACGCTCCCATGGTGCCGTCCGACCGGAGATAGATCTGCTTGAAGTCCGAGAGGCGGACGATCTGGATCGGCGGCGTCCCTGTGGTGGCGCCCTTCTGGGCGGTGAACGTCTCTTCCACCGCGACGTACTGTCCGTCCGCTGAGAAACCGACCATCGCGTCGTCGTTGTCGAGATTGACGCCACGCCCCGGGACCGTTCCCAGGCTGGCAAGCGTCTTGTCGCCCGCCGCGGAAAGTAGGTGCCACTTCACGCCGGTGGCGTCGGAGCTCAGATAGCTGAGCCTCTGCCCATCGGGACTCCATGCGTAGACCCAGCTTGCATATCCTCCGGCCGTCCACGCGCGCACCAACGATGTCGTGCTCGAGGTCAGATCGACCATGTAGAGAGCCCCCGAGGCACCGAGGTCGCCGCTCGAGGTCACGATGTACGACACGCGCGTCGCGCTGACGAAGCGGAAGTAGGCACCCCCGCTGAATCCGCAGCGCGTGACTGGGTGCTGGATGTCGGTCACGTCGCGAACGACGATCCCCTGAACACCCCGCAGGGTGACGAGCGCGAGCTGGTGGCCCGCGGGAATCTGGGATGTGCACACCACCGCAACGGCCGGTGGAGCGGCCGGGCCGCCGGGGGTTGGGCTCGGAAAGGGCGGCAGCGGCGATGGGCCCGGCGCCTGGCTTGCCACTGCCGACGGCGATGACTTCGACGCCTTGGGTGGCGTGCTGTTGCCGCACGCGACGGCCAGCAGGAGCAACACGAGGAGGAAACCCTTCACGCCGCCTGCAATCTTGAGGCTAACCGCCCTCAGCCGCCCGAAAGCAAACGGAAGACGACGATCCCGAAGAGCGCGCACGACGGGATCACGATGCCTCGGTAAAGCGACCAGTAGCCCGACCACGCCTCCCGAAGCCGGTCGAGGCGGCGACCCGAGCCGAAAACAAGGGACCAGTAGATTGGCAGCGCCGCCCCCGTGTTGAGCGCAAGGGCGAGGAGCGCGACCCCGCCGGCCCCGGCGAGCCAGACCTGCAGTGGCGCCGAGGTCCCGAAGCCGAGTTGAATCCCCCACACGAGCCCGGCCACGACGAGCCCGAGCATCGCGGGCACCCCTAAGAGAAAGAAGGCCGCGAAGCTCACGACCACCAGCGCCAGCATCAGGGCCAGCGTGGCCACAATGCCAGCCAATCCCGCGGCCGCGATGGTGGTGCCGGTGGCTGCCTGGGCCGGCCTGGAGTCGACGGGGGCGTAAGCCACGACTCTGACTTGATCGCCATGACTGAGCCCAGCGGACCCGATCACCTCGCTCCACGAATGCAAGCCGGCGTTCGATGTCACCGCCGCCGCAACGCCCGCCGGAACCACCGCGAGCAGCAGCCCCGCCGTGATGGCCGCCGCGTTACGACGAACAACCGCCAGAGGCAGCCACACGCGGCGGCGCCGCCTTGTACCGATGCCGGTCTCCATCAAGCGCTCGCGATCGAAAGTTGTGCCGCAAAGAACGGTGAGCGCAAAGCACGCTGTGAGTGGAAGTAGGAGCGATCCGACCGCGAGCGGCGAGCGGAAAACGAACAGAGCCAACGGCAGATCCGCGACGGCCGCCGACACCGGTGACAGCAGAAACGACCACGCCCCTCCAGCCGCGCCCTCGCGCGGAAAGAGCATGAAGCCGAGCATGCGTCCCATCGCGGCCCAGTACGCGGTCACCGCGGCCACGAATGCGAAAACGGGCAGCAGGTCCCACGGCGCGCTGACGCCGAACAGAGAAAGAAGCGCCATGCCCGCGCCCATCCACAGCGTCACCCACACGGTGCTGACGACGGCGCCGGGAAGCACCTCGAGCCAGATGAGCGACGGGTCGTCGATCGGCGTGTAGAGCAGAACCTCGAGCGATTGCTGAGCCTTCTCCCACCAGATCCCGATCGAGCTCTTGATCGATTCGAGCAGCGCGAAAGACATGAAGAACAGCGGCAACAGGAGCCCGGCCTGCAGCGCCGCGCCGCCGGTCAAACGCTGCGCGAACTGACCGGCGACACCGGGCAGCTGCCCGAAAAGAGAGGTGCCCGCCACCAATAGCAGCACGAATGCGTTCAGGTACATGACCCAGCTCAGATCGCCCCGACGCCACCACGAGCTCACATAAAAGGGCAGCGAGTTCCGCAGCAGGTTTCCCTGCGAGCGCAGAGATCCGAACATCCGCGGGGCGCTGATCCCGGATACGACTCGTGCCGCCGGAGCTGCGACGTCAACGCTTGCGGCAAGCGGTTCTTCCATGGCGTCGAGATAGACGGACTCGAGGCTCACTTGCTGCTCCTCGAGCTCGTAATACGGCGCGCCCGCGGCAGCCAGCCGGCGCTGGAGCTCGGCCGCGAAATCCGCGCGGTCCCCGATCGACTCGTGCCAGCCGAGGCTGTACGTGATGCGATCGTCGGAGATCTCGAATGCGACGGTCTGCTCGCGCAGCCACTGACGCAGCTCTTCAGGCTTCGCCGGCATGCGGCTGAGGCGCACTGAAAAACGCCTTCCTGCCTCAGCCTCCCGGCGCAGCTCGTCCAGGGTGCCGTGGGTGACGATGAGGCCGCGACGCATGATCGCGATCCGATCCGCCATCAGCTCGGCCTCGCTCAGCACGTGAGTCGTGACGATCAGCGCCGCGCCGCGCGCCCGCTGCTCGCCGAGATAGCGGCGCATGTCCGCCGCCGCCACGGGGTCGAGGCCGGCAGTCGGCTCGTCGCAGAAGATCCAGTCGGGCTCGTGGAGCGTGGCCCGGATCAGTGCCACCTTTTGGGCCATGCCGCGTGAATAGGCGGCAAGGATGGTGTCGGCGCGGTCGGCAAGCTCGAAGCGCTCGAGCAGCTCCGCGATGCGCCGCCGGCGAATCTCCGCCGGCACCCCGTACAGGTAGCCGAATCGGTCCAGGTATTCGACGGCGGTATTGCGGCCGTACAGCCGCGCCTGGTCGGGAACGACGCCTAGACGGGCGCGAACCTCATCCAGCTTCTCCGGCAGCCGCAACCCGTCGAGCTCGATGAGGCCGGCGTCCGGGCGCAGGATGCCGCCCAGGCAGCGCAGGGTCGTTGACTTGCCCGCACCGTTCTGACCGAGGAGCACGAGGACCTGGCCACGCTCCACGCGCAGGTCGACACCTCTGACGGCGTGGACGTCACCGAAGCTCTTGCGAAGGCCCTCGACCCGGATCACTAGGTGTTCTGTCTCCGAGATCCGCCGCATATTCGCGGCATCGGCGGCCGGAGCCAAGGAGACGACGAGCACGTGAGGGAACGCATACCTGCTGGGGCCCCCGCATTGTCGGGCGGGGCTGCTGACCGAGCGCGCGCAGGAGGCGACGCCGGCTTCAGCGCCCCTCTCGGGGTCCCCGCTGAATCGTCAGATTCCGCGGGGTGAGACGGCGCCCGGCCGCCTAGGCCGCGAAGATGCCAGGAGCTTCGGGGACAGGACACCAGCCGTGGAGTCTAGGACGCTAGTCCTCGGGCGGCCTCACTTCTGGGTGCCGGCGTAGGAAAAGCCGGAGCAGTGGAGGCGCTTCGTAGGGCTCGTCGACCTTCGGCAGGTCGGGCTCGGGCTCGGCCGAGGCTTCGTCGAGGAGGTCGCCGATCACATCCGGAAGCGGGCGCTGCTTCCGAGCGGCCAGCCTGCGGACCCGGTTCCACGCCGCCGCTTCGATGCTAATGCTCGCCTGGAGCGTCGTCTTCATGGACCTTGAACCGAATTCGAGTATATGCGTGCTCGCCCGAAAATCGACGCCTATTCGGCGGCGTCGAGAAGAGGCTGGAGGCGGTCCATGACGGCCTGGTGGATGTGCTCCTTCGACCCGGTCGCGTCGAGGCGCGCAAATCGGTTTGGTTCGGCGGCGGCGAGCCGCTCGTAGGCGGCGGCGACGCGCTTGTGAAACTCGACCGATTCGCTCTCCACCCGATCCGGCTTCTTGCCCGCCAGCGCGAGTCGCGCGAGCCCGCTTTCGACCGGAACCGACAGCAGGAAAGTCACGTCGGGGCGGGGAAAGGTCGATGGCCATGTGGTCGGCACGCCGCGAGCGCCACCCTGGTAGGCGAGAGTCGAGTCGTGGTACCGGTCGGCGATCACGATCTGGCCCGCCGCGAGCGCGGGGGCGATCACCTCTGCGATCAGCTGCCGGCGCGCGGCCATGAACAAGTACATCTCGGCTTCGGCGTCGAGCTCCAGCGCGCCATAGAGCACGATCTCGCGGATGCGCTCACCCAGCTCGTTGCCGCCAGGCTCTCGCACCAGCACCGGCTCGCGGTTCGCCAGCGCCGCGCCCAGCAGCTCGACCTGCGTGGTCTTGCCCGACCCCTCGGGCCCCTCGAACGTGATGAACAGTCCCGGACCCACCTAGCTGATCGGGTCTTCGGGGGTCGGCGAAATACGCAACCTGCGCTGAGGCTCCTTTCCGGTGCTGCGAGCCGAGAGCTCGTTCTCGGCCACGAGCTGATGCTGCAGGCGGCGCAGGTATGCGTTCTGCGGTGATATCTCCACAGGCCGCAGCGTCGTCTTCACCGTCTTGATCGCAGCGGCGGCTTCGGCCAGCGCGCGCGTGGTGGCCTCGTCGTGCTTGTCGACTCCATAGATTCGCGAGAGGGCGTCACGCACCTGGGTCGCCGAGTTGCTCTTCAGGATGTGGATCGGCAGCCCGCGGCTCTCGGCCTGGCGCAGGCTGTCAGGCCGCCGCCGGTAGTGGTTCTTGAGTGTGAGCACCGCTCCCGCGCCGTCCAGGTTGCCGAGCACGCGTACCGGCAGGTCGAGGTCGCGGATCGACTGCTCGACATGGTGACGGCTCACGCCGTATGGAAAGATCCCGAGCGGTTTGCTGTTCGACGTTGTCGCCGCGGGGAGCTCGGGCGCGACAACGATGGGCGAGTCCACATTGGATATGACGCGACCTTCCCGAGTGCGCATCCGGATCTTGGGCGTGAGCATCGGCCCACGAAGCGCGGTGTCGACGACGTCCGCGAGCGGCAGGTGAATGGCCACCCTATCCCGGTCCTGGATCTCGACCAGGACATCGAACGTCGGCGGTGCCTTGCGCTCGAGGACAGACTTCTGCGTGCCGCGGCGGCGCGCCTCCTCATCCGAAAGCGTGACGCTCTGGATGCCCCCGAGTAAGTCGTTCAGCGTCGGGTTGACGAGAAGGTTCTCGAGCGTCTGCCCGTGCGCGGTGGCGATCAGCTGCACTCCGCGCTCGGCGATGGTGCGCGCCGCGGCGGCCTCGAGCTCCGTGCCAATCTCGTCGATGACGATGACCTCGGGCATGTGGTTCTCTACGGCTTCGATCATCACCGCGTGCTGCAGCATCGGCGTCTTCACTTGCATTCGGCGTGCGCGCCCGATGCCCGGATGCGGGATGTCGCCGTCACCCCCGATCTCGTTCGAGGTGTCGACGATGACCACCCGTTTGCGGAGCTCGTCGGCGAGCAGCCGCGCGCATTCGCGCAGCATGGTGGTCTTGCCGATGCCGGGCCGCCCGAGCAGAAGAATGCTCTGGCCGCTGACGACGATGTCCCGGATGATCTCGCCGGTGCCCGTGACCGCGCGGCCGACGCGCATCGTCAGCCCGGTGATCCGCCCCGATCGATTGCGAATGGCGGACACGCGATGGAGGGTGCGCTCGATGCCGGCGCGGTTGTCGTCGCCGAACTGCCCGACGTTGTTGGCCACGTGATCGAGATCAGAAGCCGACACGGGGCGGTCCGCGAGCAGGACCTCGCGCCCGGGCACGCGCGCTTCGGGTTCGCGGCCGAGGTCGAGCACGATCTCCAACAGCTCGTTGGGATCGGTGCGCTCGTGAAGCGCACGCGCCAGGTCCGGCGGCAGCGCGCGGGCGAGGAGCTCGATCTCTTCCCAGTTCGAATTTGCGCTCAGCGCGCGGCTGGCGGCGGTCGAATAGTGGCGCAGGCTCGACCAGGCCGGCGCGTCGGTGTCACCGAGAAGCGATATGCCGAGGTCGGCCAGCTCTTCGGGAAGCGGCCGTTCCGGCAGCACCATGAAGCTGAGGGTGCTCGGCCGCGCGCCCGAGCCTCGCTCGACCTTGACCCAACCCACCAGCTCCACCCGATCCACCACCAGCTCCTCTTTGTTGGAACCGCGAGCGGTGAGGCGTCCTGTCCACTCTCCATGCAGCGCACGCCAATCGCGATAGGTGGGCGCCTCCAGCTGCGATACCCCCTGTGGCGTCAGCTTCCTGTAGAGCTGATAGAGCATGCGGCCGTCCCCGCGACGCACCTGGCGCGAGCCATCGGGTGTCTGAGCAAGGCGCCGGCTCGGCTTGTCGGCATAAACGACCACCTCGGTCGCGTACTGCCTGAAGCCACGCATCCTGAACACGGGAAGCAGGGGGTCGTGGTCCGGGATCCGCACGAACAACCGCTGCGCCCCACGCGCCAGCGCCTCGTTGCAAAGGTGCTCGACCAGCGCCGGCGCGACCTCGTCCGTATCCGTGCCTTCGGCGACTTGCAGGTTCAGCACCTGCAGGACCTTCGCCCGCGACAGGTCGAGGCCGCGCTGTTGCCCCGAGGCCTGCACGTAGCCGACCACCTTGCCGCCATCGTCCGCGACGTAGATGAGTGTCTCCTGTGAAAGCGAGAGGAATGCCGAGAGCGTCGAGCTGAGGAGCGACCACAGCCGGGCCGCGGGCGGCGCGGTGCCGTCGAGCTTGATGTCCACGGACCGGTGCATCTCTTCGATCCGCGTGAGGTCGAGCAGATTCGCGGCCCGCAATCTCATTGTGTCGACATCCTCACGAACTCCTGATGCAGCCGGCGGTCGCTGGTCAGCTCAGGATGAAAGCAAAGGGCGAGGATGCGGCCCTGGCGCACCGCCACGGCCCGGCCTTCGTGCGTGGCGATGACGTCGGTTGTGCCTGTTGACTCCACGAGCGGCGACCTGATGAAGACGCCAGGGAACTGCTTGCCGTCGAGGCCCGCGATGTCGAGGGCCGCTTCGAAGCTGTCGACCTGCCGTCCGTAGCCGTTGCGCTTGACCGAAATGTCGAGCAGGCCCAAGCCGTGCTGGTCCACCATACCGTCGCTGACATCGCGCGCAAGCACGATCATGCCGGCGCAGGTTGCCAGCGTCGGCAGGCCGCTCGCGATGGCGGCGCGCAGCGGCTCGAGCAGGCCGACCCGCTCCAGCAGCATCGTCATCGTCGTGCTCTCACCGCCGGGGAGCACGATGCCGTCGAGGCCTTCGAGATCCTCGTTGGTCCTGACCAGGCGTGTCTTGGCGCCCACGGCCCCGAGCGCCTGGACATGTTCGGCGAACGCACCCTGCATCGCGAGGACCCCGATCACAGGAGCACTAGTAGCGTGCGCCCGGCGTCTACCAGCCTCTGGCAGCGAGCAGCTCTTCCTTCGGGATGGCTGGGATCTCGAGCCCGGGCATCGCCTTTCCCAATCCCGCGGAGACCTCCGCGAGGACGTCGGGCTTCTCGAAATACGTCGTGGCCGCGACGATCGCCTTGGCGCGCTTCAAGGGGTCCTCGGACTTGAAGATGCCAGAGCCCACGAACAGGCCGTCGACGCCGAGCTGCATCATCAGCGCCGCATCCGCGGGCGTTGCGATGCCACCAGCCGCAAAGTTGACGACGGGCAGGCGCCCGAGTCGCTGGCACTCGGACAGCACCTCGACGGGGGCTCCGATCTGCTTGGCTTCGTGGACGAGCTCCGCCTGGTTCATGCCCTGCAGCTTGCGGATGCCGGCGTTGACGGCGCGCGCGTGGCGCACGGCCTCCACGACGTTTCCAGTTCCCGCCTCACCCTTGGTGCGGATCATCGCCGCGCCCTCGGCGATGCGCCTGAGCGCCTCACCCAGATCCCGACAACCGCAGACGAAGGGAACCTTGAACGGGTGCTTGTCGATGTGGTTCTCCTCGTCGGCGGGCGTGAGCACTTCTGACTCATCGATGTAGTCGACCCCGAGCGACTCCAGGATCTGCGCCTCGACGAAGTGCCCGATGCGGCATTTAGCCATGACCGGGATCGTCACCGCTTCCATGATCGAGCGGATCAGCGTGGGATCGGACATTCGCGCCACTCCGCCTTCCTTGCGGATGTCGGCAGGCACGCGCTCGAGCGCCATCACGGCGCACGCGCCGGCATCCTGGGCGATGCGCGCGTGCTCGGGGGTGACCACGTCCATGATCACGCCACCCTTGAGCATCTGGGCGAGGCCCGCCTTGACCTTGAAGGAACCCTTCACGGCCCGGTTTCCATTGCGCGATCCGTTGCGTTCGGCCACGAATCGCATTCTACGCCGGGGTGTAACGGTCAACCCCAGTACGGGAATTCCGCCTGTTTGGCGCCAGCGAAGCCGTTCCAACGCACGCGATCCGCCCGTTTGGCGCAAAACGTGTGGATTCCCCGAGAGGAGCTAGAGCCTTTCGAGTACCAGCGTCCGCTTGCTGGCGTACTCGTCGTCCGAGAGCAGCCCATCCCGGTGCAGGCGTGTGAGCATGTCCATCTCCTCGAGCACGTCGAGCAGCGGCGCCATGGTTCGCCTGGCCAGGTACGCGTCGGAAGCCGTGCCAGCGTCTTCGCCTCGCGCGTCGAACTCGCGGATGAAGAACAGCGCCTTGACAGCCGAGAAGGGGATCCCGAGCTTGCGAATCGGGCTGTCCGCCTGCTCACCATGGAGATGGAGGACCACGCCGTAGCGGTGTCGCTCGAGCGTGCCGTCGAGGTGGCCGCGCAGCACCTCGCCGTCGAGGAAGCGGATCGCAACCTTTCGGGTCGGAGTCTCCGAAGCCAGGTTCGGATCGCGGGGCAGCTCGACCCATTTCACGGCTGTAAGCGGGATCCAGGCCGTCTCGTTGTTCTCGAGCCCGCCGGCATCGTCGACCTCGACCAGGAAGTCAGGTTCGTCGAAATCGAGATCGCGAGCGACCCCTTCGAGGGTTTCATCATCGAAAAAGCGGACGACTACCTTGGCCATGCCATCACCTACTCTACTAACCCTCATTTTGCGGGAGTCCTGCGGACGGCACGGCGGCCAAGGCGCCGCGAGCACTTCACGCACGTGGCGACGTGCCTGCGGACCGCTTCGGCCTGGTTGCGGCGAAGCTTGCCGGCTAGGTAGGGAGCGAGCAATGGGGCCACCTCCTCATGCGTCAGCTCGGCCGCACCCTCGGCCGCGAGGTACTCCTCCTTGAACCGGAGGCGGGCACGATAGAGGAGCGTCTCGACGGCGCTCTCGGACATCTTCAACGTCCGCGCGATCTGACGGTAGCTGAGGTCCTGTAGCTCGCGAAGGGTGAGCACAAGGCGGTACTTCTCGGGCAGCCGCTGAGCGACCGACCACACCCGCCTCCGAGTTTCGTTCGACTCCTGCACGTCAACGGGATCGAAGCTGCGTGAGGTGGATGGGAGGTTGGCGAGGAATTCGTCGTCGTCCTCGTCGGACCCCTCCGCCCTCAGGTCACGCTGGCGGCGGCGGAGCTCGTCGAAGCAGAGATTGCGGGCGACGGTGTGCACCCAGCCGCCGAAGTTGAACGAGTCGTCGACGCGGTCCATCATCTTGAGGGCCTTCATGAAGGTCTCCTGAGCGATGTCCTCGGCGAGCAGCGCATCACCCAGCTTGCGGCGAACGAGCCGGTAGATCGAAGCCACGTACCGTCGGTGAAGCTCCTCGAACGCCTGTATGTCGCCATTGCGATAAGCCCTGACGAGCTCGACGTCGGTCGGCTCGATGCCGACCTTGGATGCTTCTTCGGGTTCTTGTGTCACAGCATTTCTTGAACGGCCCGGGCGGCGGCCCGGGTCAGTGCAGGGGCGGCCTCGCGCATGAGGACCTGCAGATTGTGCCCTTCTGGATCGCCTTCTTCAGCCAGCGTAACCACAGAAGTGACGCCCATCGATCTCAGCGACTCCCATCCAGGACCCCTGCTGCCCGCCAGCAGCAGGGTCGCAATACCCGCCTCTTTGGCCCTCTTGGCCACCTCGCCCGGGGCCTTGCCGAAGGCGGTCTGGCCGTCGACGCGCCCTTCGCCGGTGATCACCAGGTCGGCTCCTTTCAGAGCTTCGTCGAAGCCGCTGGCCTCGACCACGAGCGGCGCCCCCTCGACCAGCCGGGCGTCGAGGAAGGCCACCAGCCCCGCCCCGGCCCCGCCGGCTGCGCCTGCGCCGGGAATATCGGCCACTTGCTTGCCAAGGTCGCGCTCGATGACGCCGGCGAAGTTCGCCAGGGCTTGGTCAAGCTCGCGGACGGCGTCCGGGTCTGCACCCTTCTGCGGCCCGTAGACGTAGCTCGCTCCTTCCGGGCCGGTCAGCGGATTGGTGACATCGCAGGCGACCATCACGCGCACCGCTCGCCAGCCGGCATCGAAACCCGAGGACTCGATCCGAGCGAGCTGGGCGAGAGCGGCTCCGCCACGAGGCAGGTCGCGGCCCGCTGCGTCGAGCAGGCGATAGCCGAGGGCTTGGGTCATCCCGGCCCCGCCGTCATTGGTCGCCGAGCCGCCGATCCCGGCGATGATGGAGGCGACCCCCTGCTTGCGCACCGCTTCGAGCAGCTGCCCGAACCCATAGGTGGAGGCCTGGCGAGGGTCGCGCTTCTCGATTGGGATGAGCGTGAGGCCGCTCGCCGATGCGAGCTCGACGACCCCGGTTCGGCCGCCGTCGATCAGGCCGTACGTGGCTCGAACGGGATCCGACAGCGGCCCTTCGACCTCGACATCCTTGTATGTGCCCTTGCGTGACGAAACGAGGGCGTCAACCGTGCCTTCGCCGCCGTCGGCGACTGGGATCTCTATGACCTCGGCGTCGGGTATTGCTGCGCGCACCCCCCTCGCGATCGCCGCAGCGGCCTCGGATGCCGACAGGCTGCCCTTGAACGAATTGGGCGCGACGACGACCTTCATCGCCGCGTCACGGTAGGACTAATAGACGGGGATAGTCCAGTCCTTGTGCTTTGGGGACTCGCCGCGAACCGCGCCGAAGTAGATGCTCTGCAGCTCCTGCGTGAACTCGCCGACCTTGCCCGTGCCGACGGGCCGGCGGTCGACCTCGACTACCGGCGAGATCTGTGCGCCGGTGCCGCAGAGGAGCAGCTCATCGCATGTGTAGAGCTCGGTGCGGTCGATGCTGCGCTCGACGACCGGCTTGCCAAGCTCTTCCTTGATCACCGTCATCAACAGGGTGCGAGTGACGCCTTCGAGGATGTCGTCGGTGACGGGTGGCGTGACGAAGACGCCGTCCTTGAGCATGAACAGGTTCTCGGCCGAACCCTCTGACACATGCCCATCGACCGTGAGGACGATCGCCTCATCGAAACCCGACTCGACAGCCTCCGATTTCGCCAGAGCCGATTGGGCGTATGAACCCGTGATCTTTGCCCGCGCCGGCAGAGATTGGTCGGGAGTGCGCCGCCACGAGCTGACCATGCAGCGAATGCCCGACTCGACCTCGACGTAGTTGCCAAACGGGATCGCGTAGATGAAGAAGCTGTGCTGGAGGTTGTGGAGGCGGACGCCGATCTCCTCGCTGGACGCATATAGAAGTGGGCGTACGTAGACGTCGGATTTGAACTGGTTGCGGCGCAGGAGCTCGACCGTGAGGTTGACCAGCTCCTCGGTCGAGTAGGGCACGGTCATTCGCATGACGTTCGCCGAGCGCCGCAGCCGCTCGTAGTGCGCAGGAGCCTGCAGCAGATGCAGCTGCTCCTGCTGCTGGTTCCAGTAGGCGCGAATGCCTTCGAAACACCCGGTCCCGTAGTGGAGCGCATGCGTCATGAGGCCGAGCTTGATGTCGTGGTACCGGCCGAACTCACCGTCAAAGAACACCCACGTGTTCGGATGGGTCGCTGGTTTCTTCATCGCGGCTTTAGATTTCGTTTCCACACTCATCTCGGGCTAAGTGTAAGGCGACCTGCACGAGTGGCCTGGCTTCTGAAAGAATCGCCGATGTGAGCCTCTATGGGATTGTCGCGGACCTTCGCCGGAAGTACCCCACAACGGCCGGCACCGAGACCCTTGACATGGTCGTCGCCGAGCTCGGAAGAACGCGCGACAACCTGAGGGAGGCCGCCACCAACCTCTCGACCAAACAACTGCCGCCGGGCGGCAAGCCGGTGCTGGATGAGCTGGTGGGGCGCGCCCGGGCCGACGGCGTCTACGACCTCGACTATGGGCCCGACCCGTACGACAAGCCGCCGCTCGAGCCGCTGGATGAAGGCACGGCCGGGATTGGCGCCATCCTGGTCGGGACCTCTCTCATCGGCATCCTGCTCGCCGCCGCCGCGGTGTACCTGGGCATCAACGCGATCGTGCATTCGAGTGGCTGAGTTCTCGTTCGACGTCGTCTCGGAGTTCGATCCGGCGGAGCTGACGAATGCGCTGGACCAAGCTCGGCGCGAGGTGAGCACGCGGTACGACTTCAAGGACACGCAGACGACGTTCGACCGCCAGGACCAGGTGGTCCTGATCGACTCCGCGAGCGAAGAGCGCGCCAAGGCGGCCCTGCAGGTTTTGCGTGAGAAGGCGGCCCGGCGCCAGCTGTCGCCCAAGCTGTTCAAGGCGGACGACCCCAAGACCGTCGGCAAGGGCCGCGGCCAGATCGAGGTGCACCTCAACGCCGGCATCACCGACGAGATCGCTCGCGACCTCCGGAAGCGCATCCAGAACGTGACTCAGAAGGTCCAGGTGAGAATCCAGGGCGACCAGCTGCGCGTGGTCGGCAAGGACAAGGACACCCTTCAGCTGGTGATGAAGAACCTTCGCGAGGCCGAGGACATCCCGGTTCCGCTTCAGTTCACGAACTACAGGTAGCCCCAGATCTCGTCTCGGGCGCCAGGATAGAGGCGTGCTGGTCATCCCCGCGATCGACATCATCAACGGCCAATGCGTCCGCCTGGTCCGTGGTGACTTCGACCAGCGAATGGTCTATTCGGACGACCCAGCCGTCATCGCGGTCGACTTTGCCCGCGCGGGCGCTGAGCGCCTTCACGTCGTCGACCTCGACGCGGCTCGTGGCGAGAAGGACAACCGGAGCGTCATCGAAGCGGTGATCGAAGCCGGTCTCGCTGTGCAGGTCGCCGGCGGAGTTCGCTCGATCGAGCAGGTCGAGACGTGGATCGGTGCGGGTGCCGGGTCGGTTGTGATGGGGACGGCTGCGGTCCGTGAGCCGGAGCTGCTGTCCGAGTGCGCGCGCCGCTATCCAGGCCATGTCATGGCCGCGCTCGACGTGCGCGACGGCATGCCGGCGGTGAGCGGATGGACCGAGACAGAACCACTCGACATCGCCCAGCTCATCCCGCGTTGGAACGTCCTCCCGCTGGCCGGGATGATCCTCACATGTACGGAGCGCGACGGCACGCTCGCCGGTCCGGACCTGTTGACGCTTTCGCGTGTGCTGGCAATGACGCACCTGCCCGTTCAGTACGGCGGCGGCATCTCGTCGCTCAACGACATCCGCAACGTTCGCGAAACCGGCGCGGCAGGTGTGATCCTCGGACGATCTCTTTATGAGGGCAAGCTCTCCCTGGAGCAAGCCCTGGCGCTGTGACCGCCATTCGGCGGACCTGCGCCCTCGCCGCGCTCGCAGCCCTTGTCGTGTGCGCCTGTGGTGGCCGCGAGAGCCCGGACGACAACGGCTTTCACCAGGACGTCGTCAACGCCACCAACGGTGCTGAGGTCACGTTTGACGCGACCGTGCTGACGGACCCGATGGAGTCGGGAGGACACGAGCGCTTCGAAGTGAAGGCCGCTACCGGCGAGTCGCTCGAGATCGACCACAACACGACCCTCGCCCCGTCGGTTCCCATCCATGCGGGCGATGCGATCATCGTTCACGGGGAGCTGTACATCGATCCAGGCCCGCGCATCGGAGTTCACTGCACGCACGCGCACACGTCCAGCGGCTGCCCGAACCCAGGCTGGATCGAGTTCGCCAATAATTACTACGAATGACGACGAGTAAAGAGCCGGCCCGATCCAGCTTTCTAGTGAACCTCCGAGCGGGCAACTATGGCTTCTTCGAAAGGACCGGAAAGTTGTTCAGCAACGTCGGGCGAAAAGTCGCGCGACGGTCAGCTTGCTGCGGGAACTACGGCGATCCCGGTTGTTGAATGACCGTCGCCGAGGCCCGTGCGGCCGGCCTGATCAAGCAATAAATAGCTACGTCTTGCGCGCGACCTTCCAGGCCGTCGCCTGCGCGATGGGCCGGACCACGATCTCGTCGATGTCGACGTGCGCCGGGCGCGTGACCGCGTAGACGATGCAGTCCGCGATATCGGCGGCGACGAGTGGCTTCACGCCCTGATAGACCTTCTTCGCCGCCTGACGATCGCCGTGGAACCTCACGATGCTGAACTCGGTTTCGACCATTCCGGGCATGACCTCAGTGACCCTGATGGGCTCGCCATTCAGCTCCAGCCGCAACGTCCGCGAGATTGCATGCACCGCGTGCTTGCTCGCGGTGTAGCCCGCACCGCCCACATACGTCTCGAAACCGGCGATCGATCCCAGGTTGACGATGTGTCCGTGCCTGGCCTTGCGCAGCAGCGGTAGGCAGGCGCGGGTCACCCGCATGAGGCCGAGCACGTTGGTCTCCCACATCTCGATCCAGTCCTGATCGCTGGCTTCGGCGATTGGCGTGAGGCCCCTGGCGAGGCCCGCGTTATTCACAAGCACATCGATGCGGCCGAATTTTTTCTGTACCTCCCCGACGAACGCATTGATGCTGTCGAGGTTCGTCACATCCAGGGGGAGGGCCAGGCCGCGCTCCCCCACCACCCTCTGGACCCGCTCCACGCGGCGCGCGCCAGCCACGATCCGATAACCGAGGCGTCCCAGGGCCACGACGGTCGCGGCGCCGATCCCAGACGAAGCACCCGTGACCACCGCCACCGGCCTGTAATTGCTCGCCATCATTTCTCTCCGCTTGAACGGCTGTCGCGACGCCGCCAAGAATGTACGCTAGGAACAATGCTCGAGGTGCTGGTGGGGCTCGTCGCCGGTCTGCTCGTGCTGGCGGGAGTCGTCGTCATGCTCGGGCCGAACGCGAAAAGGCTTGTCCGGCGCGTGAGCGGTCTGCGGCGGCGCCATCCATCGCTTTCCGTGTTCCAGCCGACGCGGACGCGCGAGATAACGGCTTCCGGCCTCAATCCCAAAACCCAGCGCGTGCTGGAAGCGGCCTCACGTCTTGGTAGCTGGCTGCGCGCGCACAACCACGAAGAGTTCTCGCGCGAACTTCGCAACGCAGCCGGGCGGCTGACAACCGATGAGCCCGCGGGCCTCTATGCGATGCAGACCGTGCTGCGCCGCCTGCGCTCGCTGAGCTTCGACGATCACGCCGCGCAGGAGCGCTTGAAGGGCCTTTCGAACGAGCTTCGCAAGGCGGTGCAGGATCGTTTCGAGCAGCTGGAGCTGCTGCCCTTCCGCCGACCGTAGCCTTACCGGGCCGTGCGGCGTTACATCTGTGTGCGAGCGGTCACAGCACTCCTCATCTGAACGTTTTCCCGGGTCTCCCCCAGCGCTCGCACGCCAGCTTCGCTCCGTCAGATCGGGTCGCGGTTTAGGACCTCAGGCCGGAACTCGCGCCCCAGCTCCAGCTCTGACGGTGCGATGAGGCAGAACTCGGGCGGCGGCCCAAGCACCATCATCCGCCTCCAAAGGCTGGTCTTCGGCCCGCTCGTGTACTGCTTCATCTGCTCGTAAAGATCCGCGTAGCCCATGCCGTGGGGTTTCGAGAAATCGATCTCGAAGCCGGACCCGGGCAGGGGCTCCCCGCCCGAGAGGCTGTACAGCTTGCCGGCGAAGTCGACTGCCATCCGGGCGGCGGCGTCGTGGGACGGCGTCCGAGCGCCGGTGACGGCCGCCTCGTTGAGCATATCCAGGGCGGCCGAGCTGTCGACGAGGTACCAGTCGCTGTAGCGGTCGCCGACTCTGAACGTCGATGAGCTGATGAATCCCTTAGGCGGCGAGCTCGCGAGCGCGACGTGGAAGCGCTTCAGCACGGCCTCGTACTCAGCGACGTCGACGCCGTCCGCTGGTCGATGGCTGAAGACGTAGGCAAGCATCAGCGTTTGACCGGCTTGGTGGCTCGCGAAGCTTTCGGTCCCTTGCCCGACTCGATGTACTTCTTCAGCGCCGCCATGTTCTGACGAATGCCCTCCGCGTACTGGCCCGAGAGCAAGCCGCCCGTGAAGCGCAGCAACCCGGTCAGCTCGTAATCCATCTCGTACACGACGTGGGTCCAACCATCCTTCTCCGTGTACGTGTAGGACCACTTGCCCTTCAACGGCCCGCGAACGAACGTGCCCGCGCACTTCTTCGGCTTGGTGTAGACGCTTTGCTCAACCTCGAGCGTCTCTTTGAACCCGCCGGGGAGCGCGAGGTGATAGCGGTAGCGCGTGCCCTTTCCCGGCGGATCGTTGTCGAGCTTGTCGATCTTCGCTACGTAGCTCGACCACTTCGGCGCGTTGGTCGCATCCTCCTGCACCACCGCCCAGACACGTTCCGCCGGCGCATCGATGTCGACTTCCTCTCGCAGCCTCGTCACCCTGCGATTATCAACCGGGTGAGCATCCCTCCCCGACCCGCAAGGGCACGAGGACTGGGAGCGCTCCGGCACCGAAACTACCGGCTGTTTCTGACCGGACAGATCATCTCGACGGTCGGGACCTGGATGCAGAGCGTCGCCATGCCGTGGCTCGCGCTCGAGCTCACGCACAGCGGCCTCCTGGTCGGGCTCGTCCTCGCCACCCAGTTCACGCCCGTGCTCCTGGGCAGCCAGCTCGGAGGAATCGTGGCGGACCGGTACCACAAGCGCAATGTGCTCCTGGCCACCCAGTCGCTGTTCACACTCCCGTCGTTCGCTCTATTTGCACTTTCCGCCACCGGCCACGCGCAGTACTGGATGGTTTTGGTGGCAGCGGCGGCGACGGGCACGATCAACCTCTTTGACGTCCCGGCGCGCCAGTCCTTCGTGATCGAGATGGTCGGCCGCCAGGACCTCATGAATGCCATCGCGCTCAACTCGTCGGTCTTCAACGCAGCAGCCGTGATCGGTCCATCGATCGCGGGGCTGATAATCGGCGCGGTCGGCGTTCCGCTCTGCTTCCTGGCCAACTCGGTCAGCTATCTGGCGGCGGTGGGCGCGCTCCTGATGATGAAGGACCTGCCGGCGGTCGTCCCCGAGCGGCCGGCCCAACCCTGGCTCGAACGAATCGCGCAAGGCGCGTCGTATGCGCGAAAGGAACCTGTGGTCGGAATGCTGCTCGTCGCGGTCGCCGTTTTCTCGCTCTTTGCGATGAATCGCTTGACGCTGATCCCGCTATTCGCCGACCAGGTGCTCCACGTCGGCGCTCGGGGCTTCGGTTTCCTCTTGGGCTCGATGGGCCTGGGCGCACTCGCTGGTGCGCTGACCCTGGCGTATTCATCGTCGCTCGGCGCAAATCCGCGGCGGCAGTTCTGGATGGCCATGATCTGGGTGGGGGCGCTGCTCGTCTTTTCGGTGTCGAGGGTTTATGGGCTCTCGCTGATCGCCCTGTTCGTCGCGGGCTACTGCCAGATCTCGTTCGTAGCCACCGCCAACAACCGCATCCAGACCATCGCACCGGACAACCTTCGCGGCCGCGTCATGGCCCTGTACGCGCAAGCACTGATCGGGGTCGGGCCGATCGGCAGCCTGCAGGCCGGCGCGCTCGCAACGCTTCTAGGGGCCCCGGGCGCGATGGCGATCGGTGCTGTTGTCGCCGGGGCGGTGATCGTCTGGATCCGGCTCTACCGCCCGGAGGTCTTCGCTCCTACCTAGCCAAAGCGCACCTCGACGATCGCTGCGAGCGCGAGGGCCGGGACGATCCATCGAAGCGAGCGCATGTAATCGGCGACCGCGGCCAGGATGCGGGCGGTCCATCCTCCCTCGGGCTCCATATGAATGGCCGAGGCCCCGATCTGGATCACCAGCCCGCCGGCCACGATCGCGGCCGGGATCTCGAGCAGGCCGTTCGGAACGACGCCGCCGAGCGCCACGCTCCACGACGTAAGCGCAGCCGCGTAGCCGAGCAGGAAGCCGGGCAGGAATGTGAGTGCGAAGCCGCTCAGACCGGCGGTGAATACGGCCAACACCGCCGCGAGCAGGAAGGCGAGCAGGTTGTGGCCGAAGATGCCGATGATCTCTTGGCCCTGGGTCGCGCCGCCGGATGCATTTATAAGGCTCGAAAGCACGGGCTTGACCACCGCGCCGGGTACGGCTGCGGTCTTGCCGGCAAGAAAACCGACTGCCGCACCGCCGGCGAAGCCGACCGCCGCAAGCCCGACCGGCCAGCGTCTCAGCCACACCAGGCGGACGATTCCCGGCCGGCCACCAAAGCTCCATTTCACCGCCGCCATCGCACGCCGGAGCGGTTTACGCAACCCGACCTCACGCGCCAGCAACGCCTCGCGCGAGAATCCGGCGAGTCCCATCCGCAAGAGGACCACGGCGAGGACGATCATCAGAGCCGCGAATCCCCACAGGAACTCGGGCCGGCCGATGAGGATGAGCGCCGCCTCGACCTGAAGGACGACGGACATCGGCAGGATGATGAAGGAGGCCATCACGTTGGCCGCCCGCATCGTTCGCGCGTTGAGGCTGATGATCACCGCGCCCGCGACCATCGCCGCCACCTGACAGATCGTCGACACCGCCAGCGCCACCAGCACACCGAGCGGGAAGTAACCAAGGCCCGGAAAGACCGCCAAGCAGTAGACGATCAAGCCGCCGTAGCACAGGCCGAGCGAGACCACGAGCACGGCCGCGACCTTGCCTGCGTAGACCTCCGCCTCTCTCAGCGGCGTCGACAGGAGCACCTCCAGCGTCGTGCGCTCGCGTTCTCCCACGAAGGCCTCCAGCGCGAGCACCAACGAGAAGCTCGCCGGAATGAAGACGACGAAGAACGCGCCCACGACAGCCAGCCGGTTGACGACCGCCGTACCGCCACCGAAATACGCAAGGGCGCGGATGCCGATCGCGCTGGCGATCGGTATCGCCACGGTGAGCGCGACCATGGCCAGGATGAGGCGCAGCTCGCTGGTCGCGTCGCGCAAGTCGCGCCGCGCCACGAGCGCAGCCTTATGCCGATCGAGGTTCAGCAAGCTCATGGTGGTTGCCCACTATCGCGAGGTAGATGTCTTGCAGCGTCGGCAGCTCGCGAAGCTCTCGGCGCGTCTTGAGACCGGAGCGGCGGCGGAGCTCGGCCATGTCGCCGACCGCCAGCGCGCGACCCGACGACATGATTCCAATCTGCTCCCCCAGGACCTCGGCCTCCTCCATGCTGTGCGTGCATATGACGAGCGCGCACCCGTCCTTCTGCAGGCCCTTCAAGTAATCCCACGCGCGACGGGCGCTGTCGGGATCGAGCGCGGACGTCGGCTCGTCGGCCAGGACGAGTCGTGGTCGATGCAGAGTGGCGCGGATCAGAGCGACTTTCTGACGCATGCCTTTCGAGTACGTGCCCAGCCAGCGATCGGCGGCGTCGAGCAGGTCGAACTTTCCGAGCAGGTCTTCGATTCGGCTGCGCCGCAGGGCAGGCTCGAGGTCGTAGATCGCGCCGAAGTAATCGAGGTAGGTTCGAGCCGACATGCGCTCGTACAGACCCGGGACCTCGGGCATCAACCCCACCTTGGCGCGCACCGCGGCGGGGTCGGTTGCGGCGTCGGTGCCGTCGACCTTCACCGAGCCCGACGTCGGCACCAGCACGCCGGCCATGCAGCGCAGGGCGGTCGTCTTGCCGGCGCCGTTGCGACCGAGAAGGACCAGGCAGCTGCCTTCGCCCACCCGCACCGTCAGGTCGCGGAGAGCCAGCACCTCGCCGTACCGCTTGGCGAGCCGATCAACCTCGAGCACGCTATGGATTCTGAACGGCGGATCGTTCAGTTATTTGTGTGCGTTTGGCGCCAAACGCGCGTTTCAGGTCAAGGAATTTCGCGCTTTTTGACCAAGGCGTGCGAAATGTGGACGTCTCTCCTTTCAATCGCGCGGTAAGTAGCGCGGTAAGTCCGCCAGCGATGCGAAGCCGTTCTCGGCGAGGTAGGCGGCGATGCCGTCGTGGACCTCGGCGATGGCGCCCGGATTGACGAACGTCGCCGTCCCCACCTGCACCGCGGCGCAGCCCGCGACCAGGAACTCGAGCGCGTCTTCGGCGCCCATGATCCCGCCGATCCCGATCACAGGGATGATCACCGCGCGGGCCGCCTGGTGCGCGAGGTGCACCGCCAAAGGGCGGATCGCAGGGCCTGATAGGCCGCCGGTGCCAAAGCTCAACCTCGGCTGCCGCGCGTTGAGGTCGATCGACATGCCCACGAACGTGTTGACGGCGCACAGCGCGTCGGCGCCGGCAGCTTCACACGCGCGCGCGATCACGGCGATGTCGGTCACCATCGGCGTGAGCTTCACCCACACCGGGAGGTCGGTACGTTTTCGAACCGCCTCGGTCACCGCGGCCGCGGCTCGGGGGTCGTTTCCGAAGTACAGGCCGCCCTGCTCGACGTTTGGGCACGAGATGTTGATCTCGAATCCCGCGACACCAGGCACGCCGTCCAGCCGCGCCGCCAACTCGCCGTACTCGGCAGCGCTCTCGCCGTTGACGTTCACGAAGACCGGGAAATCCCACTCCGCCCACTGCGGGGCGTAGTCACGGATCAACCCTTCGACGCCGGGGCCCTGTAGACCGATCGCATTTAGCATCCCGGAAGGCGTCTCCGCGATTCGCGGGGGTGGCGTGCCGGCTCGAGGGCGCAGGAAGATGCCTTTGGAGACCATCGCGCCGAGAGCACGCCGCTCGAGCAGAGGCACCTCGGTGCCATAGCCGAACGTCCCCGAGGCGGCCAGCACCGGTCCACGCAGCCTGAGTCCGCCGACCTCGACTGACATGTCGAGAGTCATGCTGTCAGGGCGTACGGGAGGTGCGACGGCAGCATCGCCCACTCGATGTCCGCCGCGCGGTAGACAGGTCCGTCCTTGCAGGCCCGGTCGTACCCGCCGCGCACGAGGGGCACCGCGCAGCCAAGGCAGACGCCCGTGCCGCAGCCCATGTATGTCTCGACCGCGACCTGGGCGTCGGGCCACCGCGATGCGGCGACAGCGAGCATCCGGTTGGGGCCGCACGCCAGGACCAGGTCCACGTCGGGCACGGCCGCGACCGCGGTGCCCGCAAAGCCACGCGAGCCATCGTCCGTGGCCCAGATGACCTCGTCGCCGTCAGCTTCCGAGCAAAGCTCGTCGGCGGTGCGTGCACCATGCACCCACGTGACCTGCATCCCCGCCGCCCGCGCGTCGCGAGCCGCCAGCGCCATCGGAGCGACGCCCAGACCCCCGCTCACCAACGCCACCGAACGCGGGCCCGGCGCCAGGTCGAAGCCGTGCCCGAGAGGGCCAAGGCAGCTGATCGTTTCACCCGCCTTCATCTGCAGAAGCTGCGCGGTGCCAGTGCCGACTGCTTTGAGGATCACCTCGATTCGGTCGCCATCGATCTTGTAGACCGAGAACGGGCGCCGCAGCAGGGGCCCACCCGCCCAGCCGAGGTTGACGAACTGGCCGGCGCGAACCAGGTGGGCGATCTGCGGCGCGTCCATGGTGATCACGAACATCCCGCGCGCGACCTCGCGGCGCGCGACGAGCCGCGAATCAAGCAGGAACACCGGCCCTCCACTCCTCGATCGTGCGCACTTCCATCTCGTCTGGTGCTGTCGCGGCCGATTCGACCAGCGCGGCGGCGGTGTCCAGCGAAGTCAGGCACGGGATGCGCCGCTCGACGGCGGCGCGCCGGATCTCGAAACCATCTTTGAAGACCGGCCCGCCTGCGTCACCGCCGTCGGTGTAGATGTTCGACATGGTGTTGATGACGAGGTCGACCTGGCCACTCGTGATCGCGTCGAGCACGGTCGGACCCTCTTCGCCGATCTTGGCCACGACCCGCGGCGAAAAGCCGGCCGCCTGCAGCGCCCGCGCGGTCCCCTCTGTGGCCACCAACGTGCATCCCATCTGCACGAGGCGCGAAACGATCGGAAAGATCTCGGGCTTGTCCGCGTCCGCGATCGTGAGCAGCGCGGCTCCGCCTGGGCGGATGTGAACCCCGGAGGCGGCAAAGGCTTTGCGCATCGCGGCCGCGAGCGTGCGATCGATCCCGATCGCCTCGCCAGTCGATTTCATCTCCGGCCCGAGGTACGAATCGACCGCCGGCAGCTTGTTCATGGAAAAGACCGGGGCTTTGACGGCAACGAGAGCGCGCGCCGGCACCAGCCCTGTGCTCCAGCCAATGGCCGACAGCTTCTCACCGAGCATTACCCTTGTCGCCATCTGGACCATCGGCACGCCGGTGACCTTCGATAGGAATGGCACGGTTCTCGACGCGCGCGGGTTCACCTCGAGCACGTGCACCTTGCCTCGATGGACGACGTACTGCACGTTGACCAGGCCGCGCAGTCGCAGGTGGCGGGCGATGCGGACCGTGTAATCGACGATGTCGTCGAGCTCGGACTCTTCGAGGCCGGGTGCTGGATACACCGCATACGAGTCACCCGAGTGCACGCCCGCCCGCTCGACGTGCTTCATGACACCCGGGATCACCACCGTGTCGCCGTCGGTGACCGCGTCGACCTCGACCTCGTCCCCCTGGAGGTATTTGTCGACAAGAACCGTACCGCGAGGCATCGCGTTGATCGCCCACACCATGTAGCGCTGCAGCTCGCGGCGGTCGTGAACTATCTCCATCGCGCGGCCGCCGAGGACGTACGAGGGGCGCACCAGGACCGGGTAGCCCGCGCGCTCGGCGATGAGGACCGCCTCCTCGACCGTCGTGGTCGTCCCGCCCACCGGCTGCGGGATCCCGATCGCATCGAGTGCAGCCGCAAAGGCGCGGCGGTCCTCGGCGAGATCGATGGCCTCGACCGCGGAGCCCATCACCGGAACGCCACGCTGCGCGAGCGGCTCGGCCAGGTTGATTGCGGTCTGGCCTCCGAACTGGACCAATGCACCGGCGACGTGCTCGGCTTCGGCAACGTGCGCCGCGCCATCGATGTCCAGCGGGTCGAAGTACAGTCGATCCGAGGTGTCGAAGTCGGTGGACACCGTCTCGGGGTTCGAGTTGACGAGCACGGCGCGAACTCCGGCTTCGCGCAGCGACCACGCAGCGTGGACCGAGCAGTAGTCGAACTCGATGCCTTGACCGATGCGGATCGGACCCGAGCCGACGACGAGCGCGGAGCGGGCGTCGACCGGTTCGCTCTCCGTCTCCTCTTCCCAGCAGGAGTAGTAGTAAGGAGTCGCGGCCTCGAACTCCGCCGCGCAGGTATCGACCAGCTTGTAGGTGGGCGCCGCTTTCTCCACGGTGTCGCCTCTCAGGCCAGCGATCATCGCGTCGGAGAAGCCGGCTCGGCGAAGCTCGCGCACGTCGCCCTCTTTCTCAAGCCGCGCGATCGTCGCGAGCCGGTCGATGAACCAGCGATCGATTCCGCTGCGCCTGGCGAGCTCAGTGGGTTCGGCTCCGTTCCGAAGCGCGTGGAGCAGAGCGAAGAGACGCCGGTCGTTTGGCTCGTCGATGAGCTGGGGGCGCTCCAGGTCCGCGGCTGCCGGTGGCTGCTGCTCGAGCGAGCGCATTGCCTTGACCAGCGCGGCTTCGAAGGTCCGCTCGATCGCCATGACCTCGCCGGTCGAAGCCATCTGGGTGCCCAGGCGCCGGTCGCCGGCCGGGAACTTGTCGTACGGCCATCGCGGGATCTTCACCACGCAGTAGTCGAGCGCCGGCTCGAACGCGGCGAACGTGCGCCCGGTGATCTCGTTCCGGATCTCCTCGAGCCGCCTTCCGACCGCCACCTTCGCCGCGACCCGCGCGATCGGATAGCCGGTCGCCTTCGATGCAAGCGCCGACGACCGGCTCACACGCGGATTGACCTCGATCACGTAGTAGGTCGAGCTGGTCGGATCCAGCGCGAACTGCACGTTGCATCCGCCCTCGATCCCGAGCGCCCGGATGATGCGGATCGCAGATGAGCGGAGCATCTGGTGGTCTCGATCGGTGAGGGTCTGCGCCGGCGCGACCACGATCGAGTCGCCCGTGTGGACGCCCATCGGGTCGAGGTTCTCCATGTTGCAGACCGTGATGCACGTATCGGCTGCATCGCGCATGACCTCATACTCGATCTCTTTCCAGCCCCACAGGGAGCGCTCGATGAGCACCTGGTGAATAGGGGACGCTTCAAGTCCGCGCTGCGCGATGGTTTTCAAATCCGCGTCGTTGGTCACGAAACCGCCTCCGGTCCCGCCCAGCGTGTAAGCAGGCCTGATTACGACCGGCAGGCCGTTCTCGGCCACGAACCCGATCACCTCATCGATCGAACCGCAAACGCGCGATAGCGGAACCGGTTCTCCGATCTTCTCGAGCATCTCTTTGAATGCCTGGCGGTCCTCGGCCTTGCGGATGGTTTCGATGCCGGCGCCGAGGAGGCGAACGTGGTGCCGCTCGAGCACGCCGGCGTTGGCGAGCTCGGTCGCGAGGTTGAGGCCTGTCTGGCCTCCGAGCGTGGGCAGCAGTGCGTCCGGCTTTTCGCGCGCGATCACCCGCTCGACCGCCTCGACGGTAAGCGGCTCGAGGTAGACGCGGTCGGCCACCTCCTCGTCGGTCATGATCGTGGCCGGGTTGGAGTTGACGAGCACGGTCGTGATGCCTTCCTCACGCAACGCCTTGCACGCCTGGGTGCCGGCGTAGTCGAACTCCGCGGCCTGGCCGATGACGATTGGTCCCGAGCCGAGGATGAGAACTTTCTTCGGCCGTTCCGGTTGCGATGCCCCGCCGACCGCTTTCATCACTGGCCGTCGCTCGCGGGTCATCTCGACAAACCGGTCGTAGAGGTGCTGGTTGTCCTGCGGCCCCGGGCAGCCCTCCGGGTGGTACTGGACGCTGAAGGCCGGCAGCGCGCGGTGGCCGAGGCCTTCGACCGACCCGTCGTTCAGGTTCCGCTGTGAGACGAAGAAGTCACCGGGAGGCAGCGAGGACGCGTCGACCTGGAACTCGTGGTTCTGGCTGGTGATGTGCACCCGACCGGTTTCCACGTCTTTGACCGGGTGGTTGGCGCCGTGATGGCCGTAAGGCAGGCGCGACGTGCTGGCCCCGGCGGCGCGGCCCATGACCTGGTGGCCCAGACAGATTCCGAACATCGGGATGCGCCCGAGCGCCTGGCGCGCCAGCTCGACCGGCCCCTCGAGAACCGCCGGGTCACCGGGCCCGTTCGAGAGCACCAGGCCGTCGACACCGGCAGAGGCAACGTCCGACCAGGTCGCGGTGTGTGGAAGCACGATCACGCGGCATCCGCGCTCCCGCAGCGAGCGGAGGATGTTCAGCTTGACGCCGTAGTCGACGACCGCGATCGTCAGGCCTGTTCCGTCCGCCGTGTGCGACGGGCGAAGCTCGGGCGGGAGGGGATCGAGCCACTCTTCGGTCGTGGTGCGCGACGTCTCCGCGACCAGGTCCTGCTCGGAAAGCGGGGTCACTCGACGCGCTGCCGCGGCCAGGCCGTCCAGGCGCTGTGCATCCGGACGCGACTCCTCATGCGTGAGGACGGCGCGGAGCGCTCCGTGCTTGCGTATGTGCCGGGTCAGGGCGCGCGTGTCGATGTCGGTGATCGCGGGTACGCGCCATCGCCGTAGGTATTCATCCAGCGACGCCTCGCTGGAGTGGTGGCTTGGCGTCGGGCACGCCCAGCGCACGATGAGCGCACGCGCCCACGGGCGCGCCGATTCCGCATCGGCGTCGCGGACTCCGTAATTGCCTTGCAGCGGGTATGTCATGCACACCATCTGCCCGGCGTAAGAAGGATCGGTCAGGACCTCCTGGTAGCCGGTCATGGCCGTGTTGAAGACGACCTCACCCTCGCCGAGACCGTCGAAGCCCAGCGCCTCGCCCACGAAGGCTCGACCGTCTTCGAGGACCAGCGCGGCGTGGCGATTCTTAGATGGCAACGATCACCGCCTGGTCGATGCCGTCCTCCTCGGCGACGAGCACCTCGATCCGTTCCGTGTCCGACGTGGGGACGTTCTTGCCGACGTAGTCGGGCCGTATCGGAAGCTCGCGATGGCCCCGGTCCACAAGAACCGCCAGCTGGATCGCCCTCGGTCGTCCGAAGTCCATCAGCGCATCCATCGCCGCGCGCGCGGTCCGTCCGTGGTGGATGACGTCATCCACCAGGACGACCACCTTGCCGTCGATGTCGGGCACGTCGGACGGGCCGCTGTGCGCGGGTACACGCAGATGGCGGTCGTCGCGGTGCTTGCTGATGTCGAGCGCGCCTACCGCCACCGGCGCCCGCTCGAGCTCCATCAGGCTGTCCGCAAGCCGGCGGGCGAGATGATCTCCCTTGGCCATGACGCCGACCAGCACCAGGTCGCCGGCGCCACGGTTCCGCTCGAGGATCTCGTGCGCGATGCGCGAAAGCGAACGCCGGATCTGCTCGGCGTCCATCACCGTGGCCTTGAGCCGTCCCTGCTGTATTGCGCTCATGCCAGCAACTTGTCGAGGAGTGCCATGCGGATGTACAAACCGTTGCGGGCCTGGCGGAAGTAGGCCGCACGCGGGTCGGCGTCGACCTCGGGTGCGATCTCGTCGACCCTGGGCAGCGGGTGCATCACGATCGCCTCCTTCTTCATCTGGGCAAGCGTCGACGCGTCGATGCGATAGACGCCCTTGAGCGCGAGGTAGGAGGCCTCGTCGCTGAACCTTTCCTTCTGGATGCGGGTCTGATAGATGACGTCCACCTGCGGCAGGACCTGATCGAGGTCCTGGGTTTCGACCCACGGCACGTGGTGCTCATCGAGGTGCTCTTTGATGTCCTCCCTCATCGCCACCTGCGGGGGCGCGACGAAGCAGATGCGGATGTCGCGGAACTTGCTCAGCAGGTAGGTCAGCGAGCGGACCGTGCGCCCGTTGGCGAGGTCTCCCACCATGGCGATGCGGATGCCGTCGATGTGTCCAAGCTCGTCTCGGATCGTGTAGAGGTCGAGCAGAGCCTGTGTCGGATGCTGGCCTGGCCCATCGCCGGCGTTGATGACCGGCACCAGGCTCACCGCCGCCGCTCGCCGGGCCGCGCCTTGCTCGTTGTGTCGCAGGACGATGACGTCGGCGTATCCGCTGACGATGCGGATCGTGTCCTCGAGCGTCTCGCCCTTGGCCGCGGACGAGAACTCGCGCGCGTTGTCGGTGCCCATCGTGTCACCGCCGAGCCGGAGCATCGCGGCCTCGAACGAGAGGCGTGTACGGGTCGACGGTTCATAGAACAGCGCCGCCATCACCCGGCCGTTGAGGCGCCCCGAGAAATGATGAGGCTGGCTCTTGATGTCATCGGCTCGATCCAGGAGCTCTTCGAGGAGAGGCCTCGAGAACTGCTGGCTCTCGATCACGTGCTGAAGGCGACTTCCGATCGCCATGAAAAATCCTCCTTCCCGACCTCTCTTGGATCGGACTTAAAGGAACCCCGGCGCGTCGCGCCGTTCGGCGAAGTTTATCAGCTACCGTAGGTGAACATGAACAAACGCCCGGGGCACGTCGAGGTGACGACCGAGGTCGGCTTCTGCTCGTTCTGCGGCCGCCCGCGCACCCTGCGCCGGGAAGCGCACCAGCTCGGCACGCTGGTGCGCACGCTCGTCACGTGCGAGACATGCCACCGCACGCTTTCGAGCACGATCGGAATCGCGACCGCCGAAACGGCCGAGCCGGCCGAGGCCGCCGCGGTAGAGCCTGTTGCGGTGCAAGCCGAGGCCACGCCGACATCAAAACCAACCGCCAAACGCAAGCCGGCGGCCGCGAAGGCGGCTGCTCCGAAGAGCCGAGCAACTAAAAAGCCCAAGTGACCGAGGCGGCGGTTGCGGTCGAGCGCCTCGAGAAGACGCTCGGAAAGAACAGGGTGCTTCGGGGCATCTCGTTCTCAGCCCAACCCGGCGAGATCTTCGGCCTGCTCGGCCCGAACGGTGCGGGCAAGACCACCACGCTACGCATCATCAGCACTCTGCTGTCACCGGACAGCGGAACGGTCGAGCTCCTCGGATTCGACACCCGGAAAGCACCCGAAGAGGTCCGCCGTCGTATCGGAGTCGTCACGGCCGACATCGGCGTGTATCCACGACTCTCGGCGCGCGAGAACATCGTCTACTTCGCGCGCTTGAGCGAGGTGCGGGAGACGGACCTGAGGCGCCGAGTCGACGCGGTCATCGAGCGCCTCGACATCGGTTCGTTTGCCGACCAGCGCGCCGAGAGCCTGTCATCGGGGCAAAAGCAGAAAGTTGCGATCGCGCGCGCGATCGTGCACGACCCTCAGGTGCTCATGTTCGATGAGCCGACCTCCAACCTCGACGTGCTCGCCTCGAGAGAGGTTCGCGAGTTCATGGTCGAGTCGAAGGGCCGGGGCAAATGCGTCATCTTCTCGACCCACGTCCTGCACGACGCCGAGCGCCTGTGCGACCGCATCACGATCCTCCACGAGGGTCAGGTGGTGGCAAGTGGAACGACCACCGAGGTTAGAGGCGCCGAGCCTGAGCTGGAAGACGCGTTTCTCGATCTCGTGGGTGCGAAGTAGTGCGCGCGGCCTGGATCGTCTACAGGAAGGAGCTGATCGAAATCCTGCGCGACCGCCGCACGCTGATGGCGATCGGGATCGCCGCGCTCGCGACGCCGGTCGTGCTGAGCGTGATCTCTCAGATCGCATCCCGAACCGCGACCCAGGTGTACACGATCGGCTACACCGGCGACATCCCGGTCGGGCTCGACGTGCTGTTCGAGGCGACGAGCTTGAAGCTCGTGCCTGTGGCCGATCCGGCTGCCGCCGCCAAACAGCAGGTGGACATCGGGGTGGCTTTCTTGCCCGGCGGCGAGATCGACGAGTACTACGACCCCAGCCGGCAGAGCGCGCAGATCGCGTCCACCCGACTGGAGACGATCCTCGGCCAGTACGACGCGGCGCAGGCGGCCGCGGCGCTGAGGACCCGCGGCATCGACCCGGGCATCCTGACCCCGCTCCACCTGGTCGCCCACCCGCTGAGCTCGCCGGTCCAGGCCGCTTCGAACTCCTTCCTGAGCTTCTTCCTGCCGTACATCCTCATCACGATGATCCTCACCGGCGGCTTCTCGGCCGCACTCGACAGCACCGCCGGCGAGCGCGAACGCAAGACGCTCGAGAGCCTGCTCCTCACCCCTGCCCCACGGTCGCGCGTGCTGCTGGGAAAGATCGGGGCAGTCACCACCATCAGCCTCGTGGCGGCGGTGGCGGCCATCGGGTCGATGTTCCTCGCGCTCACTCAGGTCTCGCTGCCAGGGCCTTCCGGGTCCACGCACATCAGCCTCAGCCCGGTTGCCATTCCGATCATGGTCTGGGTCGCGCTCCTGATCGCAATCAGCTTCAGCTCGGTCACCCTTGCGCTGGGGACGCTTGCGAAGTCGTTCCGCCAGGGCCAGGCCTATGTGACTCCGCTGTACTTCATCACCATCTTCCCGGCGTCGATCATCCTGTTCATCCCGGACTTCAATCCCAGCCTGGCGTACTACTTGATCCCCATCCTCAACGCGGTCCTGGTCCTGCGGGACGCAATCGTCCACAACACGGTGGTGTGGCCTACGCTCGCGGTCACCTCGATCAGCCTGGTCGGGACCGGCGCTCTTTCGTGGTATGCGGCGCTCCGGCTTTTCACCCGGGAAGCTCTTTTAACGCGGTCCTAGATGTCGGCCGCGTGGCAGACTGTGTTTAGAGGAACCTGGATGCAGCGGGACGATCGACCTCGCAGCCTGGAGCGCAAGAGCATGGAGACGATCTTTGCTCCCCTGGACGACAACGAGCCACTGCCGCGCGAGCTGATCCAGGAGGCACGCCGCTACCGGGCCCTCGGCAGGCGCGAGCTCGCAGGAGCGCTGTGGTTGCCGGTTTTCGCAGCGGTGCTCGTGCTGGCCGGATGGGCAAACGTAAACGGGCCGGTCGTGCTCGCCGTCCTGGCCATCCTCCTGATCGGCTTTGTCGCGTTCGCCATGTCCGGCGAGCGCAAGTAGCCCCTGAAATAGCCACCGGCCGTCAGGGGTAATAATTCGCGCATGACTCAAGCTGTGATCGCTGCGTTGGGCCGCTCCGCGATCGGCAGGGCTCGCAAAGGCTCCCTCGTCGACGTCCGGCCCGACGACCTCGCGGCTTACGTCGTCACGAAGGTGCTCGACCAGCTGCCACAGCTCGAGCGCTCGGAGATCGAAGACCTCATCTGCGGCTGCGGGCTGCCCGGCGGCGAGCAGGGGCACAACATCGGACGCGTCGTTTCGATACTGAGCCGGCTCGACGTCCCAGGCGTCACCGTCAACCGGTACTGCTCGTCTTCGCTGATGACCACGCGGATGGCGGCGCATGCCATCGAGGCCGGTGAAGGCGACGTGTTCCTGTCCGTCGGAGTCGAATGCGTGTCTCGCTATGGCAGCGGCTATCCCGATGCGCCCGACACGTACAACTCGCGGTTGGTGCCTGGGAACGCCGAGGAGTACCCCGAGATCTACATCGCCATGGGCCAGACGGCCGAGAACGTGGCGCGGCGCGAGAAGATCAGCCGTGAGGAGCAGGACCGCTACGCGGTCAAGAGCCAGAATGCGGCGGTCAAGGCCCGTGACGACGGCTTCTTCGACCGGGAGATCATCCCCGTCCCGCTGCCGAACGGCGAGATGTTCACCAAGGACGACGGCCCGCGTCCGGGCACGACCGTCGAGGTGCTGGCGACCCTCAAGCCGGCCTTCCGCGAGGACGGCACGGTCACGGCGGGCAACTCGTGCCCGCTCAACGACGGGGCCGCGGCGGTGGTGGTCATGTCAGAGCGCAGGGCCAAGGAGCTGGGCATCCAGCCGCTGGCTCGCGTGGTCTCGACCGGGCTGACTGCACTGGAGCCGGAGTTCATGGGGTTGGGCCCGATCGAAGCTTCGAAGCAGGCGCTCAAGCGCGCGAAGATGACGATCGACGACATCGACATCGTCGAGATCAACGAAGCGTTCGCGGCGCAGGTCATCCCGTCGGCGCGGGGGATCGGCGTCGACCCCTTCAGCGACAAGCTCAACCCGCACGGCGGCGCGATCGCGCTCGGCCATCCCTTCGGCATGACCGGGGCTCGCATTCTCTGCACGCTCCTGAACGGCCTCCGTGAGAAGGACAAGACCTACGGGCTGGAGACAATGTGCGTCGGCGGCGGCCAAGGGATGGCCATGATCGTGGAGCGCCTGAACTAGAGATTTATGAGGGAGCTGCGCCCATTCCGGTGTATCGATGGGATTGTTCTAGAAGCTGTCTCCCCACCACGACTGGGAGTTCTATAGAACAAAGTCGCGACCGGGCAAAGCCCGATCGCCCTAGCCACGCGGGCCCTCTTAGAGTTTCGCGGGCTCCGGCGCAGCCTGGCTCAAAGCGTCGAGGAGCCTGCGCAAAACCTTCGTCAGGGCCGCTCGCTCTTCCGCGGTGAAGTCGGTCAGGATCGCGTCTTCCAGGGATTCACGCGCCTTCTCGGCGCGTTCGACCGCGACGCGGCCCGCGGGGGTGATCTCCACCAGGTGACGCCGGCGATCGTGCGCGTCGCGGCGCCTGACTGACAGCCCGGCCGCCTCGAGCTCGTTCAGAAGCAGCACCACGCTGTTCGCGTCGATCAGCAGAGCGGTCTCCAGCTCCTGCTGGGAGACCCCGCCATTGCCATGGTCCCGGACGTAGCCGAGGAGCAGGAACTGCTTGAGGCGCATGCCCAGCAGCTCCTCCGAGGTGCGCCGGTGCAGGGCCTTGGAGATCTGGGTGATCAACGCCACCAGCCCCGTATTCGAACCGCTTTCCATCTTGACCACTTCTGATCCTACCACCAGATGAGAATCATTCCCACTCTTCAGATAATCCATGCAATAAGTATCGTAATGATCCTGTTATAGTGATCGTCACGTCAGTTGGTTCGTCTGTGGAGGCGTCATGAAAATACATTCTTCGGCACTGCGACCCGATAGCCGGCGCTGGCTCGCGCTGATCGTGGTTTGTTTCGGGCAGCTCATGATCGTTCTCGACTCGACGATCGTGAACGTCGCGCTGCCTTCGATCCAGCGCGACCTGCACTTCAGCCAGGCCGACCTCACGTGGGTCGTGAACGCCTACCTGATCACCTACGGGAGCCTTCTCCTACTGGCTGGACGGGCCGGCGACCTCATCGGCCGCAAGAGGGTGTTCCTCGCCGGGGTGGTGGTCTTCACGATCGCCTCAGTATTCAACGGGTTCGCCCCCGACGCCTCGTCGCTGGTGGTCGCCCGCTTCCTTCAGGGCGCCGGTGGTGCGCTCTCGGCGGGGGTCATCCTCGCCCTCATCGTCACCGGCTTCCCCAAGCCGGTCGAGCGCGCTCAGGCGATGAGCATCTTCACCTTCGTCATCGCCGGCGGCGGCTCCATCGGCCTGCTCGCGGGCGGGCTGCTGACGGAATCGATCAACTGGCACTGGATCTTTTTCATCAACCTTCCCATCGGTGTGGCGACATTCGTGGCCGGAGCGGTGCTGATCGACGAGACGGAAGGCATCGGCCTGGGGCGAGGAGTGGACGTCATCGGCTCCATCCTCGTGACCGCGGCGACAGTGCTCGGCGTGTACGCGATCGTGACCGCCGCAACCTTCGGTTGGACCTCGGACCACACGATCGGATTTGGCTCCGCTGCGATATTTCTCCTGATCGTCTTCTTCTGGCTCGAGGCACGTCTCGAGAATCCGATCCTGCCCCTGCGCGTCTTGCGGCTCCGGAGCCTGACCGGCGCCAGCGCCGTGCGGGCGATGCTGGCCACGGGAATGTTCTCGACGTTCTTCCTTGGCGCGCTCTACCTGCAGCACGTCAAGGGTTACACCGCGCTAGGCACCGGCCTCGCGTTCCTGCCGTCGACCCTCGCGCTCGGCGTGCTCTCGACCGGGATCACCGCGAGGTTGATGCGGACCTTCGGGCCGCGGGCGCTGCTCATTCCAGGGCTCGCGACCATCACCGCCGCGCTGGCCTTGATGGCCACCGCCGACGCGCACGCCGGCTACTTCCCCGGCATCTTCGGCGCGTATCTGCTCTTCGGAATCGGCGCCGGCATGTCGTTCATGCCGCTGATGACGATCATGATGGCCGAAGTTCCGATGGCCGATGCCGGTGTTGCATCGGGCATGGCCAACGTCACCATGCAGGTTGGCGCCGCCCTCGGTCTTGCGGGGCTGGGGACGATCTCCGCCGACCACAGCCGGTCGCTTGCCGCTCAAGGCGAGTCCGTCGTAAGCGCGTTGACTGGCGGTTACCAGCTGGGTTTTGGGATCGCCGCCGCCTGCGTGGCGACCGCATTGTTGATCGTGATCGTGGCGCTCCGATCCCCCGTCCCGGTTCGGGTGCAGCGACCGATGACCAATCCTGAGCCGGCGAACGAGGACGAATCCGAGGCGGCTTAAAACCCCTGTCCAAGTTGAGGGCGCTGCGATTTGCGCGGCGCCTTCATTTCTTCTGCTTGTAGAACTTGCAGGGCGGGGACTCCGCCGTGGTGTGGAAATTCCAGTGCCGGCACCAGGCGAGGCCGTCGAACATGCGGCATGTGCCGCATGTCACCCGGGGGTGCTCGACCGGCGTCTTCTTCATGTGATGTTCGGGGCGCTCGCCTGAGAAACCGGCCTTCACAGCGTCGTGCGTACGTCCCACAGCTCCGGGAAGAAGCGTTTGCCCAAAGTCGTCCTCAGGTATTCGGCTCCGCTGCTGCCGCCAGTCCCAGGTTTGCCTCCAATTTGCCGCTCGACCATTAGGACGTGCCGGGAGCGCCAGAGCGCGAAGGTTTCGTCGTGGTCGAGCAACGCCTCGCATAGATCGAACAGGTCGGGGTAACGTTCGCGATCCGTGTAGATGTCGCGAAGCGGCGGGGAGCCCCGCCGCCTGACCAGCATCCGGAACGCGTCGGCCAGCGACGGTTCCTCGAGGCGCCTGCGCAGGCGGTTCATCTCGTCCGGTGTCGCCTCGATGCGCGTGAGATACGCGGGCTCCTTCAACCCCGATACGAACTCGATCTCGCGGAACTGCACCGACTGGAAGCCGCTCGCCGGGGCAAGCTGCGAGCGAAAAGCGAGAAAGTCCTGCGGCGACATCGTCTCGAGGACCTCGATCTGCTCGACCAGCAGCTTTTCGATCACGCATACGCGGCGCAACAGGTGGCGGGCGTAGAAGATGTCGTCCGCGTCGATGCGAGAGCGAGCGCCGACCAGCTCGTGCAGCACCACCTTGAACCACAGCTCGTATGCCTGGTGGGCGACGATGAACAGGAGCTCGTCGTGCTCCTCGCTCAGGCCCGTCTGCAATTGCAGGAGCTCGAGGAGCCTCAGGTAGGAGCCGTAAGAGAGCCTGCGTCCTTCTTCGCCGAACTGCCGAGACATCAGTGCTTGAAGTGACGGCGGCCCGTTACCACCATCGCGATCTCCGCCGCGTTGGCGGACGCAATCACCTCATCGTCCTTCAGGGAACCGCCGGGCTGAATCACAGCTGTGACGCCGGCGCGGATCCCCTCCTCCAGCCCATCAGAAAACGGAAAGAACGCATCGGACGCCATCACCGCGCCCCGCGCCCGATCGCCCGCGCGCCGAACTGCGATCTGCACCGCCTCCACTCGTGACATCTGCCCGGCGCCGACGCCGACCGCGGCACAAGCCTTGAAGAGGACGATGGCGTTGGACTTCACATGCTTCACAGCGGTCCAGGCTAGACCCAGCTGCTCCCATTCCTGCTCGGTTGGCTGCCGCCGGGTGACCACGGTGCTCGACGAGCGATCGAAGGGCGCTCGGTCCCACTCCTGAACCAGAAAGCCGCCTGCGACCGTGCGCACGTCGTAATCGAACAGCCCGCGCCGGTCCGCTTCCGCCGTGAGAACGACCATCCCTTTGCGGCGAGCAAGCACTTCTACAGCTTCATCAAGCACCGCCGGAGCCACGACCACGTGCGTGACGATCTGGACGATCAGCTCGGCGGTCGAGCGATCCAGCGGCCGGTTGACCGCGACCACCCCGCCGAAAGCCGACACCTTGTCGCATTCGTAGGCCATCCGATAAGCGGTCGCGATGTCCTCCGCGACCGCCAGGCCGCAGGGGTTCATGTGCTTGATGATGGCTGCCGCCGGCCGGTCGAAGTCGCTGACGAGCGCGAGGGCAGCGGCTGCATCCTGGATGTTGTTGAAGCCGGGCTCCTTGCCCTGAAGCTGTTTGGCGCCCCCGAGCCCGCCGGGATCGGGACCGAATCGGTAGAAGGCAGCCTCCTGGTGCTCGTTCTCGCCGTACTTGAGCGGCTGGGCCAGCTGGCCGGCGATGGTTAGCTCAGGTGGGAAGCCGCGGCCGCCCATGGCACGCATGTACGCAGCGATCCACGAGTCGTAAGCCGCCGTGTGCGCGTAAGCCTCGGCGGCGAGCCGGCGTCTCATCGCCAGGTCGGGACCCACTCCGTGCAGGGCGCCCAACACCTCTGTGTACCGTTCCGGCCTGACCACGACGACGACCGCTTCGTGGTTCTTGGCGGCGGCCCGAATCATCGCCGGACCCCCGATGTCGATCTGCTCGATCGCATCGTCGAAGGCGACCCCTGGCCGGCTCACGGTCTCGATGAACGGGTAAAGGTTGCTGCACACCAGGTCGATGGGCGTGATCCCGAGTCCCTCGAGCGCCTCCATGTGCTCGGGCTTGTCGCGCCGAGCCAGCAACGCGGCGTGCACAGCCGGGTGCAGGGTTTTGACCCGGCCGTCCATCAGCTCTGGAAAGCCGGTGAGGTCGGTGACCGGGCGCGCGTCGATCGCTCCATCGAGGATCGCCTTCAGCGTGTTGCCGGTCGCGTACAGCTCGAAACCGAGGCGTTGGAGTCCGCGGGCGAACCCGGTCAGCCCGGTTTTGTCACTGACCGACAGCAGGGCTCTCGGCAAGTCTCGCCTCCAACAATCGGATGGCCGTGGGAAGAATCCTGTACTCCGCCTCGTGAATGCGCCGGCGAAGGGTCTCCACGGTATCGCCCTTCAGCACCGGAACGGATTCCTGGGCCAGGATCGGTCCCGCGTCGAGGTCCTCGGTGACGAGGTGCACCGTCGCACCCGTCTTGCCCACGCCGCTGCGGAGCGCTTGCTCGACCGCGTCCATGCCACCGCCGAACTCAGGCAGCAACGATGGATGCACGTTGACGATACGCCCCGCGAACGCCTCGAGGAACGGCCGGGTGTGAATTCGGTCGTAGCCGGCGTCGACCACAAGCTCGACGCGATGTGACCGGAAGAAGTCACGCATAGCGGCATCCCGCTCCTCCTCGGACGCGAACCGCTTGAGCGAGAGCTCACCCACGGGGATGCCGCGCTCGCGGGCGAACGCCGCTCCACCGCATGACGGCCTGTTGGTGGCCACAGCGACGACCTCGAAACCGCGATCCACGAGGTTGCGGAGATTGGAGCCCTTCCCCGAGACGACGACGCCTAATTTCATCGGGGTCCCCGCAAAATCGCAGATTTTGTGGGGTGTAGTTTCAGGTGATCACCACGCGTTCGCCGCCCTTGTGCTCGACCACCTCGCCGACCACCTGGGCGCTGCGGGGGACTTCGTCCGGGTCGACAACGAGGATCATGCCGAGCCCCATGTTGAACGTCCCGAACATCTCGTGGTCGGCGATGCGGCCCCGAGACTGGATCATCTCGAAGATCGGACAGATCTCCCACGAGCGACGGCCCAGTCGTGCGCCCAGACCTTCGGGCAAGCAGCGCGGCAGGTTGCCGAACATGCCACCACCCGTGATGTGCGCAGCACCCTTCCAGGCGATCGAACCGAGCTCCTGCAGGTACGAGCGGTGCGGTTCGAGCAGCTCTTCGCTCAGCGGGCGGCCGATCTCTGGGAAAACGCTGCTGAGCGGCACGTCCTCGAAGACCTTGCGCACCAGCGAGAAGCCGTTTGTGTGGAGGCCGCTGGAAGGCAGACCGATCAACAGATCGCCCGCGCGAATTTCCTTGGGGTCTCGCACGAGTCCCGGCGGAACCATGCCGACGATGAACCCGGCCAGGTCGTAATCCCCGAGCGCGTAGACGCCCGGCATCTCGGCGGTCTCGCCTCCCAGCAGCGCGCAGCCTGCCTCACGGCAGGCCGCGGTGATGCCTTCGATGACCTGCGTGAAAACGTCCGGGTCGAGCTTGCCGGTGGCGAAATAGTCGAGGAAGAACATCGGGCGGGCGCCGGCCGTGGCGATGTCGTTCACGCAATGGTTGACGATGTCGACGCCGATGCCGCGATGCGAGGATGCAGCGATCGCCACCTTGATCTTGGTGCCGACGCCATCGGCGCTGGCGGCGAGATGGCCACCACCGGGTAGCGCATAGAGCCCGGCGAACGGGCCCACCCCGCGAGCGACCTCTTCGCCGTGCGTGGCAGCGATCAGCGGCTTCACGCGCTCCAGCATCCGCTCGTACGCCTCGATGTCGACGCCGGCGGCGGCGTACGAGAGCCCTTCGCCGGCCATCAGCCCTTGGTGTCTAGGAGAACGGGGTCCGGTATCAGTTGCGGCTCGAACTGCATCTTGTCCATCTCGAGCTGCTGCGGCACCGGCACCGGGTAGGAACCGTCGAAGCACGCGCGGCAGAACTGCTCGGCGGTGCCGCGGCCGATAGCTCTCATGAGGCCCGGAATCGAAAGATAGGCGAGGCTGTCGGCGCCGATGTGGGTGCGCACCTCGTCAACCGTGCGCCCCGCCGCGATCAGCTCCTTGGTCGAGCCGATATCGACGCCCATGAAGCACGGGAAGCGCATGGGCGGGCTGGAGATGCGCATGTGGATCTCGCTGGCGCCGGCCGCGCGCAGGCGTTCGATGATCCGGCGCGACGTCGTGCCGCGAACGATGGAGTCGTCGACCGCGATGATGCGCTTGCCCTTGATCGACCGCGGCAGCGCGTTGAGCTTGAGCATCACTCCTGCCTCGCGCAGCGTCTGATCGGGCTGGATGAACGTGCGATTGATGTACCGGCTCTTCATCAGCGCCTCGCGGAACGGGATGCCCGCAGCCTCCGCATAGCCGATCGCGGCCGGCGTGCCCGAGTCAGGGAACGCGATCACCATGTCGGCATCGACGGGCGCTTCCTTGGCGAGCTCGTTGCCCATGCGGATGCGCGCCTCTTCCAGCTCGCAGTTCTTGAGGATGGAGTCCGGGCGGGCGAAGTAGATGAACTCGAACACGCACATGGCGTGCTTGCTCGAAGTCTGGAACGTCAGGTTGTGGACGCCGTGCTCGTCCATCACCACCATTTCGCCCGGCTGTACCTCACGCACGAAAGTGGCGTTGACCGTGTCGAGCGCACATGTCTCCGAAGCCACGATGTGTGCGGGCTGACCCGGTAGCGGAATAAAGCCGATGCACAGCGGCCGGAAACCGTATGGGTCGCGCAGCGCGATCAGCTGCGTGGGCGTGATGATCCCGCACGAGTAGGCGCCGACGACCCGGGCGAACGTCTTGCGGATGACCTCTTCCCACGTGCGGCCGTGCGTGTGCTCGATGAGCCGTGCCATGACCTCCGTGTCGAGCGCCGAGTCGAAGGTCGCGCCCTCCTCCTCGAGCTGGCGGCGCAGCGAGTCCGCGTTCAGCAGGTTGCCGTTGTGCGCGATGGCACCTGGGCCGAGCTGAGGGTGATGGAACGGCAGCGGGTGGGCATTCTCGGCGCGACTCGAGCCGGTGGTCGAGTATCGGGTGTGGCCGAGCGCGAGGATCGATCCTGCGCCCATCTCCTTCACAATCGCGGGCGAAAACACCTGGGCCACCAGGCCCATGTCGCGATGCACTCGCACCGATGTGCCGTCGGAGACGGCGATGCCGGCCGACTCCTGGCCGCGATGCTGGAGCGCGAACATGCCGAAGTAGGTGATGTTGGCGACGTCCACCCCGCGCGGGGCGCAGATCCCGAAGACCCCGCACATTTACGCAAGGCCTCCTTCCCAAGCCTGGCGCATCTCGGCCAGCGACAGCCTGAACTGGCCCTCGAACTCGATGGTCTGGCCACCGGCCATTCCGAGCAGCGAAATCTCGAGGTGGTGCCGGCGCGCCAGCGTCTGTAGCTCCGGCATCGCCCGCGACGGCGCGCTCACGATGAACCGGCCCGGGGTCTCGCCGAAGAACGCGGCGTCGAGCCGGAGCGGGGCTTCAGGCCGCAGCGCCGGGCACCGGACGCCCAGGCCTCCCAGCAGGCAGCACTCCGCGAGGGCGACGAGCATGCCGCCATCCGCGCAATCGTGCGCCGAGCGCAGCAGGCCTGAGCGGGCCGCCGCCAGGATCAGCCGATTGACAGCCCCTTCGCGCGCCAGGTCGAGAGCGGGAGGGCGACCTGCGACCGTGCCGTGCTCGACCTTCAGGTATTCGCTGCCGCCGAGGTCGTTGTGGCTCGAGCCGACGAGCAGGACGAAGTCCCCCTCGTTCTTCAGACCCGCCTCCAGGCGGTGCCCGTAGTCCTCGATGACGCCGATCATGCCGACCACCGGCGTCGGATGGATTGGGGAGCTTCCCTCCGAGTCGTTGTATAGGCTGACGTTCCCGCTCACGATCGGCACCTCCAGCGCGCGGCACGCGTGCGCGAGGCCCGCGATGGTCTCTTCGAGCTGCCAGTACACCTCCGGGCGGTCGGGGTTGGCGAGGTTGAGGCAATCGGTGACCGCAACCGGGCGTGCCCCGGTGGCGACGATGTTGCGTGCCGCCTCCGCGACCGCGTGCTGTGCGCCGAGGTTGGGGTCGAGGTGGCAATAGCGGGCATTGCAGTCCGTGGTCATCGCCACCCCGAGCTTTGTGCCCTTGATGCGCAGCAGCGCCGCGTCGCCGCCGGGCGGGACCACGGTCGAGTCGCCGACCATGTGGTCGTAGCGGCGAAAGATAGGCCGCCTGCTGCACAGGTTCGGGCTCGCGAGCAGACGCAGCAGCGACTGGCCGGCATCCGCAAGCGGCGGTAGAGAGTCGAGATGCAGCGAGGGTGGCGGCGCTGGCGATGTCCCCGTCAGGCGGCGGAGCGGAGCTCCTTCGGTGAGCAGGTCGATGGGCAGCCGCGCCACCATGTCGGTTTGGTCGAAGACGGTCAGATGACCGTCATCGGTCACGTCGCCAATCACGGCGGACGTGAGATCCCAGGTCTGAAAGATCCGCTCGACCTCGGACTCTCGGCCGCGCTGGACCACGACGAGCATCCGCTCTTGAGACTCCGACAGCATCACGTCGTACGGCGTCATGCCTCGCTCTCGCCGCGGGACAAGGGAGATGTCGATGCGCGCACCCGCTCCGGGGACGCGACCTGCGCACTCGGCGACGGAGGATGTCAGTCCCGCCGCGCCAAGATCCTGCACCGCGACCACCGCGTCGGTGTGCGCGAGATCCATGCAGGCCTCGAGCAGGCATTTCTCGAGGAATGGGTTGCCCACCTGCACCGCCGGCCGGCGCTCGGAGCTCGACTCATCGAGCTCGAGCGAGGCGAACGAGGCGCCGTGAATGCCGTCGCGCCCGGTGTCCGCTCCGACCAGCATCAGGCTGTTGCCGGTGCCCTCGGCACGCGCACGCATCAGCCGGTCGACCCGCACGAGCCCGACGCACATCGCGTTCACGAGGGGGTTCTGCGCGTAACACTCGTCGAAATACAGCTCGCCGCCCACGGTCGGGATGCCGATGCAGTTGCCGTAACCGCCGATGCCGGCCACAACACCTTCGAAGTGATGCCGCGAGGCCGGCAGCGGGCCGAAACGCAGCGAGTCGAGCAGCGCGATGGGCCGCGCGCCCATGGCGATCACGTCACGGATGATGCCACCCACCCCGGTCGCGGCCCCCTGGTAGGGCTCGATTGCGGAGGGATGGTTGTGAGACTCGATCTTGAAGACCGCGGCCCAGCCCTGCCCGATCTCGACTGCGCCGGCATTCTCCCCCGGGCCCTGCAGCACCGCATCTCCGGTCGACGGCAGCCGCCGCAGCAAGGCCTTCGACGACTTGTACGAGCAGTGCTCCGACCAGAGAACCCCGAGCATGCCGAGCTCGACCGCATTCGGCGGGCGCCTGAGCTTCTCGACGATGACGCGATACTCCTCGGGCGTGAGTGCCACCTCCCTGAGCCGGCGGGCATCCACCGTATCCAGGCTCAAGAGACCAGGACCTTCAACGCACTGCCCGCGACTGAGCGGAACAGCTTGAGCCCGTCGGCGCCGCCAAGCTCGGGTTCGGCGCATCGCTCCGGATGGGGCATCATGCCGAGCACGTTGCCGCGTTTGTTGATGATGCCCGCGATGTTGTGCAGCGAGCCGTTCGGGTTGGCGCTGGGTACGACGCGGCCGCCGGCATCGCAGTAACGAAAGACCACCTGGCCGTTCTGCTCGAGTCGTGACAGCACCGCAGGTTCGGCGAAGTAGCTGCCCTCGCCATGCGAGATCGGTACGCGGATGACCTCACGTTCCGCGCAGCTGGACGTGAATGCCAGGTCAGTGCGCTCGACCACGAGGTTGGTCCATTCGCAGCGGTACTCGAGCGAGGCATTGCGTATCAACGCCCCGGGCAAGAGGTCCGCCTCGCAGAGGATCTGGAAACCGTTGCAGATGCCCCACACGAGCCCGCCGCGATCCGCAAACTCTCCGATCTGCTCCATGACCGGGGCAAATCTCGCGATCGCTCCCGTGCGGAGGTAGTCGCCGTAAGCAAAACCGCCGGGCAGGATGACACAGTCGCAGCCTTTGAGGTCGGCGTCCTTGTGCCACAGGTACTGGAGCTGCGCACCGACGACCTGGTCGATAACCCAACCGCAGTCGCGGTCCGACCACGTGCCTGGAAAAACAACCACGCCAAACTTCATGAGTGGCCCGACCTCGAGCTTTGCCGCAGATTCGCGGCCTCGGCGGCCGGAGCCAAGGAGCCGACGAGCACGCGAGGGAGCCCATACCTGCTGGGGCCCCCGCATCGTCGTGCGGGGCTGCTGACCGAACGCGCGCAGGAGGCGACGCAGGCTTCAGCGCCTCTCTCGGGGTCCCCGCGGAATCGCCAGATTCCGTGGGGTGAGACGGCGCCCGACCGACTAGGACGCGAAGATGCGTGCAACTTCGGGGGCGGGCCACTCATAGGTGATGCCTTTCGTGATCCAGCTCGAAGTGGAAGTCCTCGATCACGTGGTTGGCCAGCAGCTGGCGGCACATCGCTTCGACACGCTCCCGTGCCTCGTGCATGGTCTCCGCTTCCAGGCTCAGCTCGATGTACTTGCCGATGCGGACGTCTTCGACCTCGCGGAAACCGAGCGTCACCAATCCTTGCTTGACGGTGAGTCCCTGCGGGTCGTTGACGACAGGTTTGGGTGTGACGATGACCCGGGCTGTCGCCCTCACTCGTTGCGCGCCTTGGGTGGGAACAGGGGCTTGCCGACCAACCGATGGTAGGCGGTGAGGTACCGCTCGCGTGTTTGCGCCACGATGTCGTCCGGCAGCCGGGGCGGTTCGGACTCCTTGTCCCAGCCAGACCGCGTGAGCCAGTCGCGAACGAACTGCTTGTCGTACGACTGCGGCGACGTGCCGATCTGGTAAGTCGCCGCCTCCCAGTAGCGCGAGCTGTCCGGAGTCAGCGCCTCGTCGATGAGAACCAGGTCGTCGTCGATCGTCCCGAACTCGAACTTCGTGTCGGCCAGGATCAGTCCGCGACGCTCGGCGAGCGTGGAGGCGAATTTGTACAGCTCCAGGCTCGCGTCGCGAAGCTTTTTCGCCAGCTCGTCGCCGACCTCCTTCTTCAGTTGGTCGAAAGTGATGTTCTCGTCGTGGCCGCTTGCGGCCTTCGTTGCCGGCGAGAACGTCGGATAGGCGAGCCGCTCGCTCTCGCGAAGGCCCGGCGGCATCTCCTCGCCGGCCAGCGTGTGCGAATCCTGGTACTCCTTCCAAGCGCTGCCGGCCAGGTATCCGCGCACGACGCACTCGAAGTCGATGCGTTTCGCTTTGCGCACGATCATGAATCGGCCGGCGAGGTCGGCGCGCCTGTCACGCAGCGCCGCCGGGAGGTCGGGGACCATCCCCGAAACCAGGTGGTTCTCCTGAAACGAATGTGTCTGTGAGAACCAGTAAATCGAAAGCTGAGTCAGGACCTTGCCGCGGTCCGGGATTCCGTTGGGAAGGACATGGTCGAAAGCGGAGATGCGATCCGTCGCCACCATCAGCAGCCGGTCCGCGCCCAGCTCATACGTATCCCGAACCTTGCCGCGAGAGAACAGTTTGAGTGGAAGGTCGGTCTCGGTGACCGCGGGCCCAGCGATCATCGAGCCTTCACGCCCAAGCCAAGTCGTTCATATGCCAGGTCGGTGTGCTCCAGGCCCGTCCAGGGATCGAACACCTCATCGAGGCGTTCACCGATGCGCTCCATGACCTCGGCGTCCTTCTCGAGCAGCGCACGGAAACCCGGGCCGTCGCCTTCGAGGGCTTGCATCGCAGCCTTCTGCACCACCAGGTACGCATCCTCGCGCGACATTCCGCTCTCGACCAGTGCGAGGAGGACTCGCTGCGAGAACGCGACGCCCCCACCGAACTGAAGATTGCGCAGCATGCGCTCGGGCCGTACTTCCAGACCTGCCAGCACTTTGGTCATCTCGAGCGCCATGTAATCGATCGCAGCGCACGCGTCGGGGAAGATGATCCGCTCAGCGGACGAGTGGCTGATGTCGCGCTCGTGCCAGAGTGCCGTGTTCTCGAGCGCGGTAACGAGATGGCCGCGCACGACACGCGCAAGACCGCACACGCGCTCGGTCATGACCGGGTTGCGCTTGTGCGGCATCGCGGAGCTTCCCTTCTGCGCTTTGCCGAAGGGCTCGAACGCCTCTCCCACCTCGCTGCGCTGTAGGTGGCGGATCTCGGTGGCGATCCTCTCCAGGGTCCCCGCCGCGAGCGCAAGCGCCGACATGAAGTTTGCGTGGCGGTCCCTGGCGATCACCTGCGTCGAAGCGGGATCTGGCTTCAGTCCGAGCTCGTCGCACACGTAATCCTCGACTCGGGGGTCGACGGTCGCATGCGTGCCCACGGCGCCGCTGACACGTCCGACCGCGACCTCGTCGGTGGCGAACTTCAAGCGCGCAAGAGCACGGTCGATCTCGGCCACCCAACCGGCGACCTTGAAACCGAACGTCGTCGGCTCGGCGACGACGCCATGAGTCCTGCCGGCCATCAACGTCTTGCGATGACGGACCGCCAGCACCGCCGCAGCCTCACGCACGCTTCCGAAGTCGCCGGCGATGATCCGGGACGACTCCACGAGCTGGACAGCCATCGCGTTGTCGTTGAGGTCCTGGCTGGTCATGCCGAGGTGCACGTAGCGCGCCTCGGGCTGGCCGATCGACTCGTTGACCACGGTCAGGAAGGCGACCACGTCGTGGCCGACGCTGGCTTCGACCTCGGCGATCCTGGCTGCGTCGAAGCTTGCCCTGCGTATCTTCGGGAGCGCCGCCTCCGGGATCCGGCCCAGCCGGGCCCAGGCTTCGCACGCCAGGATCTCGATACGAAGGAACAGCTCGAACCGGTGCTGGTCGGCCCAGACCGCCCGAATAGCAGGCGGAGAGTATCGCTCGATCAATTAAGGCGCCGGCTCCCAATGAACACTGGGGACAGCGCGATTATACCGGCCACCCAGCCTCCGGCAGATGTTGTGCATCGGGCAGAAGTGCCCACAAGATGCTGTGGGATCCCAGAGGCGTATGAGATGAAACGACGCACCCACCGATAATCGACAGCTAAATGCCTTCCGTGCAGCCTTTTGCGCCCGCCGATGCCCTGTAACCAGTTCGAGCGGCGTCCCGTTTGAACCGGAGCAGGCTGAAGTGCCAGTGAGCGACCCGCTCCGCGACGAAGAGCGCGAGCTTGTCGAGCGCGCAAAGCGGGATCCCCGTCAGTTCGGGGCGCTCTACGACCGGCACTTTCAGCAGATTTACAGGTTCGTGTATTCAAGAGTGAGGGAGCAAACCGCGGCAGAGGACGTCACTTCGGAGATCTTCATGAAGGCTCTGAAGGCCATGCCCCGATACCAGGACACGGGGCGTCCTTTTGCTGCCTGGCTGTACCAGATTTCGGTCAACGCCATCGCGGATCGGTACCGAACGCTGCGTCCTTCGTCCCCGCTGGAAGACTTCCACGACCTTTCCATCGCCGGCCCGCCGCTCGAGGAGCAGGCGGCCCACCGCGATGAGATCCGCCGGATCTGGGCGCTCGTCGAGGCTCTGCCGGTGCAGCAGAAGACCGCGCTGGTGCTCAAGTTCCAGGAGGACATGAAGATCGAGGACATCGCAGTCGCCATGGGGAAGACCCCGGGCGCCGTCAAGCTCCTCATCCACCGCGGAGTCAGCCGTCTTCGCGACGAGGCCGACAGCTTGAGGCCCGCGGAATGAGCATGCAGCACGATCCCGAGCTCGACGACGTCCTGCAGGACCAGGAGCTGATGCACCTGGCCGGGCTCCTGCGCGAGGGCCGCATGTCCGATCCTCCGCTCGACGACGCGTTCCGTTCCGCCCTGCGGCGCCAGCTCATGAATCGGGCGTGGGGCATGGGCGGGGGCGGAACGCCCTGGTGGCAGAGGGCATTCGGGCCCACGGGCCTGGCCTGGGCGGGAGCCGCGGCGGGCGTCGTCCTCATCGCCGCCGTCGTCATCTTCAACGCCGTCAACCCGTCGACGGGAGGGTTCAACGAGGTCATCGTCAGCAGCCCGATGTCGGACCAGAGCGCGGTAAGGCTTGGGCAGCCGATCCTCGTCAAGTTCAACCAGCCCATGGACCATCCGTCCACCGAGGCGGCGGTCCAGATCACGCCCGCCACGACGGTCTCCGCCTACTCGTGGGATGCCAACACGCTCGCCGTCCTCCCGGCCAGCAACGGCCTGGCCCCCAACACCCAGTACCAGGTGACGATCGGCCCCGGTGCCAAGACCGCGTCCGGCCAGCTCCTCAGCGCACCGAAGACGATCACGTTCGTGACGCAGCCGCCGCCGTCGCCGTCTCCATCGCCGTCACCTTCGCCGAGCCCGACACCACGTGGGGTGCTCACAGGCCAGCACGTGCTCGCCAACGTGCAGGGCGGCATCTCGAACGTCCTGTGGTCGCCGGACTCGTCGACCGTCTACTTCATCGGCGGCAAGAGCGCTCTCGACTCTGTGCCAGCCGCCGGCGGCGACGTCACGGTCATCGTTCCGGACGGGGTCACCTCTGCGGCCATCTCCCAGGCCGGAGACCAGCTTGCCTACATCCGCAACGGCAAGATCGAGATCCTCACCCTCGGCTCGGCGACGACGACAGAGGTCGCGCCGGTGCCTGCGCCGTTGGTCGTCGGATGGGCGAAGGGCGCGGTGGAGTGGACTACAGCGGACGGCGTGTACACGCAGGGCGCAGGCGGCCAGGTCAAGGTGATCTCGCTCCCGACAATCGGCGGGGTGAGCACGGTCATTGTCATCTCTCTTTCACCGGACGGTTCGCACCTCGCCTTCTTTCAGGACCAATCGCTGAAGGTGCTCGACGTGGCGACGGGGAACAGCGTGGCGCTCGGCGTTCCGAATGCGCAGTTCCTGGGCTGGTCGCCAGACGGAACCGGCGTCATGTACTCGGGCCCGCAGGCAGTGGTTACATCCGACCTGTTTGGGAAATCGATTACGACCCTTCCGACCGGTGCGCCGAGCTGGTCGAGCCTGGACGAGATCATCCTCGGCAGCGACGCGGATCTCTGGGAGGTCCGGCCCGACGGCAGCGGCCTCACCAAGCTGGCCGAGGGCACATTCCAATTTCCCGTCTGGGCGCCCAACGGAACTGCCTTCACATACTTCCGGGGAGGCGCGCTTTACACCGCCTCCGCGCCTCTTCCGCCCCCCAGACCAACGGCGCTCGATGCTGCCGCAACGGTCGTGAATGCCTTCATGCAGGCCCGCAAGGCGGGCCAGCTCGAGAAGGCCACCGCCCTGCTAGACGACAACGGCAAGAAGGTGTACTCCGGTTCGAGTCCGGCGCTCAACCTGCTCGTGGGCGGCGACCCCAGCTTCTCCCGCTACTACCTGCTGACTCAAGAGATCACGGGCACCCAACCTGACACGGCTCAGTTCGTCGTGCGGCTCGTTTTCTCCCACGAAAAGCGCGACGTCAGCACGTATGAGGAGACGCTGACCCTCGTGCGTACCGAAGGCAGCCAGCAGTTCCTTGTCCATAACTCCACGACCGGTCCCGTTTTGACACTGGGCAAGGGTGCGGAGGTCGTGAGCGTCGAAGTCTCGCCGGGCATCGTCAAGATCACGTTCGACAGCGACCTGCAGGCGGCCACAGTGCCGGCCGGCGTCATCATCCTCGACAGCAAGGGCAAGCAAATCGGTACCACTCCCGTTTACGTGAGCCGCACCGTTTCGATCAGCGGGCTCGACCTCAAGCCGGGCAAGACCTACAAGCTGGTGGTGCTGTCGACAGTCCAGGACGTGGGCGGCAACAACATCGCCGTGGAGTACGACCTCACCTTCGTGGGCCCGGATGCCTCCAAAGCCGGTGACAAGCGTCAGAGCGAGAGCCCGTCGCCGGAGCCGCAGGCTTCGCCCAGCCCGACACCCTCGAGCTAGAGCAGGTTCAGCGCGCGGGCCGCTCGCACGAGGGCGGTGACCGAACCCGAGTGGGCGATGCCACCGTCGAGAGCAGCATGCAGCGCTTCGACGAAAGGCAGCCTCAGCACCTCCATGTCCTGCTCATAGGTTTCGGGATTGCGATCCGTGGCCGTGATCCCCTCGGCAAGGAACATGTGGGCGAGTCCGGTGAGGAACGCCGCGCCGTGCACCACACCGAGCGACGTATAGCGCGTCCCGATGAGGCCCGTCTCCTCGGCCAGCTCACGACGCGCGCATGTCATCGCATCCTCGCCCTGGTCGACGGTCCCGGCCGGCACCTCCCACGACGATTCGTCCCATGCGTGGCGCCACTGGCGCACGAGCACGGTGTCGGCGTTGTCGAAGTAGGGGACGACGAACGCGGAGTCCGGGTTGCGGACGACGGAATAGGTCGCTTCCGTGCCGTCCGGAAACCGAATGATGTCCTCTCTCAGCACGAACGGCCCAGAGCGCCCCGCGATCGATGTGCTCACGACCTCGAACGGCCGGCCGCCGGACGGATGCGAGAGCTTGCTCAGGTTCTGTTGACCACCGCAGCCACCGCAGCGGCGGCCGCAGCGATGTGCCGGGGATCGGGGCCGTAATCGAACGGCGACACCTCGCCGGCGAGCTGCTTCGCCTTCTCCACCAGCTCGGGATGATCGTCTATGAATCGAGTGCTCAGGTTGCCGGAGCGAAAGTCTGGGCTGTCGAGGATGGCGCGGTGGTAGCTGATCGTGGTCGCCGGTCCAACGACCACGAACTCGCGCAGAGCCCGGGTCGCGCGGGCGATCGCCTCGGCGCGATCGGATCCGTGGACGATCAGCTTGGCGACCAGCGAGTCATAGTTCGGCGGCACGTCGGAGCCGGGTCCGAATCCTGAGTCGACGCGAACGCCGGGTCCCGCCGGCGCGACCCAGCGCGCGATCCGTTTCGGGTTGGGCATGAATTTGCGCGCCGGATCCTCGGCGTTGATGCGCATCTCGATCGCATGCCCGGTCCATGAAACGTCGTCCTGCGCGAAGCTGAGGGGGAGGCCGGCTGCGACCCGGATCTGCTCTTTGACCAGGTCGATGCCCGTGACTGCCTCGGTGATCGGATGCTCCACCTGAAGCCTCGCGTTGACCTCGAGGAAGAAGAACTCGCCGTCGCTGAACATGAACTCGACGGTCCCGGCGTTGACGTAGCCCGCGGCCTTGGCCGCCTTGATGGCCGCTTCGCCCATCGCGGAGCGGATCTCCGGCGTGATCGCAGGCGACGGAGTCTCCTCCATGATCTTTTGGTGGCGGCGCTGGATCGAGCACTCGCGCTCGCCGAGGTGCACAGCGCTGCCGTGGCTGTCGCAGACGACCTGGATCTCGATGTGCCTTGGCTTGCGCACATAGCGCTCGATGTAGATCGTCGGATCGCCGAAGGCGGATCGCGCCGCCTGCGCGCTGCTTTCGATCGCCCCGGCCAGCTCGTCCTCCGACTCGACCACCTTCATGCCGATGCCTCCGCCGCCCCCGGAGGGCTTGACCATTACGGGGAGTCCAATCTGCCTGGCGGCCGCAAGCGCGGCCTCCGGGTCAGAGATCGCGCCGCTTCCAGGGGTGACGGGGACGCCGTTCTCGACCGCCAGCTTGCGCGCCGCCAGCTTGGAACCGAGTGCGCGCATCGCCGAGCCGGGGGGCCCGATGAACTTGATGCCCGCCGCGTCGCAGGCGTCTGGAAAGGCCGCTTTTTCAGAGAGGAAACCGTAGCCCGGGTGGATGGCTTCGGCGCCGCAGTCGTGGGCGACCTTGACGATCCGATCGAGCTGCAGGTACGAATCGGATGGCGCGGCGCCGCCGATGTGATGCGCCTCATCCGCATAGCGCACGTGAATCGCGTTGCGATCCGCGTCGGAATACACGGCCGCGGTCGCGATGCCGAGCTCGCGGCACGCCCGCATGACGCGAATCGCGATCTCGCCTCGATTGGCGACGAGGACCTTGGTAAAAAGCTTGCCCTTCATCCGACCGCGAGCAAAGGCTGTGACGGGCTCACGACCTCGCCCTCTTTTACGTAAACCTCGCGCACGGTTCCGGCCACGGTGGTGACGATGTCGTTCTGCATCTTCATCGCCTCCAGGACGGCGACAACATCTCCGAGCTTGACGGCGTCGCCGGGCTTGACCGGGATCTTGACGATCAGACCCTGCATCGGCGCGATCACGGTGCCCTCTCCGGTCCTGGGCGGCGCGGGGTTCGTGGCGGGCGCGGCCGATCCGATGGCGGGGATGACGACCATTCCGGCGCCACTGACGCGCACCTTGAACACTTCGCCCTCCACCTCGACCTCGAACTCCGCGCCGGGCGACTGCGCCGCGGCAGCAGGCGGTGGTGCGGGCGCCGGCGCCGCACCTGGGGCAGGCGCGGGCGGGTCTGCCGAGGTCACCGCAGCTGGGTGCTTGTTTTCACGGGCGGGCGTCGGATCGCGCAAGTAGTCGATCGCGAGGTTCGGAAACAGCAGCTGGATCAGCACCGAATCGTCGCTCGTGTCCAGGTTCATCTTCCTCAGATGCTGACGCGCCGCCTCGACCTGAGGCTCGAGCAGGTCAGCCGGCCGGATGGTAATAGGCTCCTCGCGGCCGAGGACCAGGCGGCGAAGCTCGGGGTCGGCGGGGACAGGCGGCCGTCCGTAAAGACCCTGCAGGTAGTCCTTGAGCTCCTGCGTCACGGTCGCGTAGCGCTCTCCGCCGATGACGTTGTAGACCGCCTGCGTAGCGATCATCTGCCGGATGGGGGCAACCAGGGGCGGGTAGCCGAGCTCGAGGCGGACGCGGCTGACCTCTTCGAGCACCTCGGCGAGGCGGCCGGCAGCGTCATGCGCGTCGAGCTGGTGGTGGATGTCCTCGAGGGTGGCGCCGGGCATGTGGTAGCGGAGGATGCTCGCGTCGACGCGATCCGCCACCGGGCTCAGCTCGTCGGCATGTTTTCGCCTGAGCGACTCGACGTCGTGCTGGACGTCCCACATCTTGTCGAGGTCCAGACCCGTGTCGTACTCGCCGCCCTGCAGCGCCGCGATGACGCTCTCGGCCGCGGGCTGGGAGGTACCCCAGGCGAGCGGCGACATGGCGACGTCGAGGATCTCGGCGCCCGCTTCGACCGCGGCCATGTATGCCATCGGCGCCATGCCGCTGGAGCAGTGCGAGTGGACGTCGATCGGGACCTTGGCCACTTCCCTGAGCGCGGTCACCAGCTCCCACGTCGCCTGCGGGCTGAGCAGCCCCGAGGTGTCCTTGACGACGACCTCGTGGCAGCCCATGTCGACCAATCCCTTCGCCACCGAGCACCAGAGCTCGAGGCTGTGCGCGGGAGAGACCGCGTAGCAGAGCGTGCCCTGCACCTTCTTCTTGGCTTTCAACGCCGCGCCGATCGCGGCCTCCATGTTGCGGAGGTCGTTGAGCGGATCGAAAACGCGGAACACGTCCACACCGTTCTTGGCGGAATGCTTGATGAAGAGCTCGACGACGTCATCGGCGAAGTTGCGATTGGCGACCAGGTTCTGGCCCCGGATCAATGCCTGCAGCGGCGTGTTCGGCGTGGCCTTGTTCAGCTTGCGTAGGTAGGCCCAGGGATCTTCGCGCCGACGCACCTGCGTTTCGAAGGTGGCGCCGCCGAAGGCCTCCATCGCGACGAACCCGATGGCATCCATCTTGGCCGCGACGGGCACGATCTCGTCGCCCCGCAGGCTGCCGCTGAGCAGGGATTGCTGCGCGTCGCGAAACGTCGTGTCGAGCAGGCGCAGGCGCGACGATTTCCTTGCGGTCACGTCGCGAGGGCCGCTCGCTTCTCGAGATGGCGCTTCTCAACCGCGCTGTCGGTGATGCCGAGGATGCGCGCCGCGAGCCACGCCGCGTTCTTCGCGCCCGCCTCGCCGATGGCTACGGTCGCCACCGGAATGCCGGCGGGCATCTGCACGATCGAATACAGAGAGTCGACCCCGCCCAGGTGCTGGGTGGGCACGGGCACTCCGATCACCGGCAGGTCGGTCCAGGCCGCGACGACACCGGGAAGGTGGGCGGCGCCGCCGGCCGCCGCGATCACGACTTTCAGTCCGCGTTCGCGCGCGGAGGTCGCCCACTCCATCACGCCCCGAGGGTTGCGATGCGCGGAGCAAACCTTGAGCTCGTGCGTCAATTCGAGCTCGTCGAGCACTTTGACGCACGCCTCCATCAGCGGCAGGTCGGAGCGGGAGCCGAGGATGATGCCGACGACAGGCTGCACTAGACGGCCTCCTGAGCGATGTCCGAACGGAAGAAAGCCCCCTGGAATCGTACCTGCCGGGCGCCGGCGAGCGCCTTCTCGCGGGCCTCGGCCGCCGTCTCGCCCAGCGCCACGGAGGTGACGACGCGCCCGCCATCGGTGACCAGTCCGCGGCCGGGTTCGAACTTCGTCGCCGCGTGGAAGATCTGGACGCCCCTGGGCATTTCGGCCAGGCCGTGGATCGGGAAGCCGGTCTTCACGAGTGCGTCGTCGGGGTAGTTCGCGGACGCGACGACCACGCCAACCGCAACGCGCGGGTCCCAGGACGGGTCGGGATGGGTTTCCAGCGTGCCCTTGGCGGACGCCAGCGCGAGGGCGACGAAGTCCGATTCCAGACGCGGCAAGACGACCTGGGCCTCAGGGTCGCCGAAGCGCGCATTGAACTCCAGCGCGCGAATGCCGGCGCGGGTGAGCATCAGCCCGGCGTAGAGGACGCCTCGAAACTCGTCTCCCGAAGCCGCCAGCTCCCGCACCGCCGGCCGCAGCACCTTCTCCACGACCTCGTCGAGCACCGCTCCATCTACTCCGACCGGCGGCGAGTACGCGCCCATGCCTCCTGTGTTCGGCCCGCGATCGCCGTCGTGGGCGCGTTTGAAGTCGCGGGCCGGCGCGAGGGCGACGACGTCCTTGCCGTCGGTGACTCCCAGGACCGAGAGCTCGGGTCCTTCGAGCCTTTCCTCCAGCACGATGGTGGCGCCGCTGCGTCCGAAGCGGCCCTCGACGAGCATCGCGTCGATGGCCCCGTTTGCTTCCTCGACGCTGGCGCAAACGATGACGCCCTTGCCGCGCGCCAGCCCGTCCGCTTTGACCGCGACCTGTCCCTTGCGCTCGCGCGCCCACGCCCGCGCCCGCTCCGCCTCGGTGAAGACGGCGAACTCGGCGGTCGGGATGCCGGCGCGGACCATCAGCTGTTTGGCGAACGACTTGCTCGACTCGATGCGGCCGGCGCCTCGATTAGGGCCGAACACGTTGAATCCAGCTTTGCGCAGCGCGTCCCCCACGCCCGCCTCCACCGCGGCTTCGGGTCCGAGGACGATGAGACCGAGCCGTTCGCGCTTGGCGAAATCGACGATCCGCACCACATCCGCCGCGCCGATGGGAATGTTTCGCGCCATACCGCCCGTGCCGCCGTTGCCGGGCGCGCAGTAGACGCGCTCGACCAGGTCGGACTGGACGCACTTCCACACGAGCGCGTGCTCGCGCGCCCCCGATCCAACTACGAGAACTTTCATGTGATTCGCGTGTTTTGCGCCAAACGTGCGGAATTCATGATTGCGATGCGCGCGTTTTGATCGAAACGCGCGGAATAAGATCGGCGCCGAGGCCGCCTATTCCCACTCGATGGTGCCGGGCGGCTTCGACGTGATGTCGAAGACGACCCGGTTGACGCCTTTCACCTCGTTGACGATGCGGTTGCTGATGCGCGCGAGCACCTCGTAAGGCACGCGGGCCCAGTCGGCAGTCATGGCGTCCTCGCTGGTCACGACCCGTACCGCCACGACGTTGGCGTACGTTCGGTAGTCGCCCATCACGCCGACCGTGGACAGCGGCGTGAGGACGGCGAACGACTGCCATACCTGGCGATACAGGCCGAAATGCTTGATCTCGTCGACGACCACCCAATCCGCGTTGCGGAGAATCTCGAGGCGCTCCGCAGTGACTTCGCCCAGGCAGCGGATCGCAAGGCCCGGCCCCGGGAATGGCTGCCGGTACACCATCTCCTCCGGCATGCCGAGCTCCAGCCCGACCGCGCGCACCTCGTCTTTGAACAGATACCGGAGCGGCTCGATGAGCTGGAAGCGCAGGCCGGGGGGTAGGCCGCCCACGTTGTGATGGGTCTTGATCTTCACCGCGGTCGCCGACACGTCGGGGGCTGTTGACTCGATCACATCGGGATACAGCGTTCCCTGCGCAAGGAAGTCGATGTGCCCAAGGTTCGCCGCCTCCGCTTCGAAAACCGTGATGAACTCTCGGCCGACGATGCGCCTCTTCTCTTCCGGGTCGATGACTCCACGCAAGGCTTCGAGGAATCGCGCCGTGGCGTCGACATAGCGAATGTTCATGTCGAGGTTGCCGTGCATCACGGCCAGCACTCGCTCGGCCTCCTCCTTGCGCAAGAGGCCGTTGTTGACGAACACGCACGTGAGCTGGTCGCCAACCGCGCGATGGACCAGGGTCGCTGCGACGGCGGAATCGACGCCGCCGGACAGAGCACAGATCACGCGCCCGCCGCCAACCTGGGCGCGAATGCTCTCGACCGCCTCCGCGATGAACGACCCCGCCGTCCAGGAGGGGTCGCAGTGGCATACGCGGAAGAGGAAGTTGCGCAGGACCTCGCGCCCGCTCGGCGTATGCACGACCTCAGGATGGAACTGGATCCCATAAATGCCGTTGCCGTCGGTGAAAGCCGCCACCGGAGAGTTGCCGCTGGAGGCGAGGGCGTGGAAGCCGGGCGGCATCTCGGTCACCGCGTCGCCATGGCTCATCCACACCGGCAGCTCGCCGTTCAGCCCCTCGAACAGCGAGGCCGGCTCTCGCACCGCGAGCAGGGCGGGACCGTACTCGTGCGCGCGGCCGGGGTCGACCTTGCCGCCGAGGTGGTGGGCGATGAGCTGCATGCCGTAGCAGATGCCGAGCACCGGGACTCCGGCCCGCAGCGCTTCCGGGTCGACCTGCGGCGCGCCGGGTTCGTAGACGCTCGCGGGCCCGCCGCTGAGGATCAGGCCGGCAGGGTCGCGCCGCTTCAGCTCCGACCACGGAGTCGTCCCGGGCACGAGTTCGCAGTACACCTTGGCCTCGCGAACGCGTCGCGCGATGAGCTGGCTGAACTGCGATCCGAAGTCGAGGACGAGCACGGTTTGCTGGCGCATCGCAGGGCTCGATTCCTTGCCAGGCCGGGCAGCCGTGGCGGTCCGGCTCAGCTCAGCCCTTCCCCATGCCCACGTGCTGCGCCTGCTGAAGGGACTTGCCCTCCGATGTGATCGACGGGGCGATGACCATCTCGACGTGCTGGAACTCGGCCACGTCGTGCGCGCCACACACGCCAAGCGCCGACCGGAGGGCGCCGGCGAAATTCTGGCTGCCGTCGTCGACGCGGGCGGGGCCGACCAGGATCTCCTTCAGCGTTGCCTTGGTGCCCACATGCACGCGGGTACCTCGGGGAAGGTTCGGATCCGGCGTCGCCATGCCCCAGTTGTAGCCCTTGGAGGCGGACTCCTCGGCACCGGCAAGGGGAGTACCGATCATGACCGCGTCCGCGCCTGACGCGAACGCCTTGCAGACGTCCGCTCCGATACGCATGCCGCCGTCAGTTATCACCGCGACACGCATGCCGCCTCGGCGCATGTGCTCGTCTCGCGCCGCCGCCACGTCGGCGGTGGCTGTGACCTGCGGCACGCCGACACCGAGGACGCCTCGCGTCGTGCATGCGGCGCCGGGGCCAACCCCCACCAGGATGCCGGCGATCCCCGTCTCCATCAGCTCCAGCGCGGTCTCGTAGTGAACGCAGTTGCCCACGACGACCGGGATATCGCATTTGTTGACGAGCTCGTCGAACGCGAGCTGGTGGTACGACCTCGATGAGTGGCGCGCGGTGAGCACGGTGCCCTGGACGACCAGGACGTCGGCGCCGGCCTTCTGCACGAGTTCCGCGCGCTCGTCGGCGCGGGCGGGAACGGATGAGACCGCGCAAAGAACGCCTGCCGCCTTGATCGCCTTGATGCGGTCGGTGATCAAATGGGGCTTGACCGCCTCGCGGTAGACCTCTTTGAGAATTGAGTTGACGGTCGCCTTGTCCGCCGCGGCAATGCGTTCGATGATCGGCCTCGAATCCGCGTACCGCGTGTGGACGCCGTCGAGGTTGAGGACCGCCACCCCGCCGAGCTTGCCCATCGCGATCGCGAAGTCGACGTCGACGACGCCATCCATGGCCGCTCCCCACACGGGGATGTCCAGCCGGAACCGATCGCCCATCGCAAACGAGATGTCGACCTCGTCTGGATTGAGCGTGACGCCACCGGGTACGAGCGCGACCTCGTCGAAACCGTAGGCGCGTCGCGCGCGCCGCCCGATCCCGATCTCGAGGCCAGACTGCTCCCGGGTCACCGCGTCACGGGTTGCGAGCCGGCTCTGATTCAGGCTGTGTTTACTCCAATGGCGGCGGGGTTCGATGAATTATATGAGAAGCAGAGACCCAATATCCTGTACCCGTATGTACCGCACACTCGAATATCTTCGCGGAATCTCAGACTCCGACGTGAATCGCTTGCGCGCCGTCGGCATCAAGCACACCAATCAGCTGCTCCATCGCACATCGCTCGAGATCGATCGCAAGCGCCTTTCGAAACGCACCGGGATAACAACTGACCGGCTGCTCGGGTTCGCGCACCAATGCACGCTGATGGAGGTCTCGGGCATGGAGCACCACCTGCAGACCGTCCGCCGGTTCGGCATCGAAACCTTGAAGGACTTGCGCGCCCAGGATGCCGATGCGCTGCATTCGAAGCTCGCCGATGCAGTCGGGCTCGCCGGCGCGCCAAGTCGATCCGATGTTCAGTACTGGATCAGTCAGGCCACGGCGCTGGACATCATCGAAGAGCCCGAACCGACTCCAACGGCGTTCCACATCACGTAGCCACGTTCGGCCAATCGCCGGCGGTTAGACGAATACACCGCGGCGCAGCTTCAGGTTGTCGTAGATGCCTTTCTGGATCGTGTCGCGCACCTCGTCAGAGATCGTCATGACCAGGTGCTGATCGTTGGCCGACTCAGGCGAGTGGCTTTCCGTATGCACCGGCGGATGGAACTGGATTCGCCATTTGCTCGGCAGCGGAATCATCCCCAGCGGCCCGAGCCATGGCCACGTCGGGGTGATGGGGAAATACGGCAGTCCGAACAGCCGCGCCGCCGGCGTGGCGTCCGCGACCATCGGATAGATCTCCTCCGAGCCCACCACCGAGACGGGGATGATCGGTGCCCCGGCACGGATGGCGGTCGAGACGAAGCCTCCGCGGCCAAACCGGCGTAGGCGATAGCGATCCTTGAATGGCTTGCCCGTGCCCTTCACACCCTCGGGGAAAACCAGCACCAGCTCGTCTCTCTCCAGCAGGCGCCGCGTGTCGTCCGGGTGCCCGACCGTCTGACCGGTGCGCCGCAGGAACCAGCTGAGGACGGGCATGCCCATGAACAGGCTCGCCACGAGAGCGCGCACGTGCCGTGGATTGGGGTGCTCGGCGAAGATCGCCGTTTTGATCATCGTCCCGTCCCACGGCAGGACGCCGGCGTGGTTGGAGACGAGAAGCGCGCGACCTGTGGCGGGCACGTTCTCGATCCCAGTAGTCTCCACCCGCCAGTAGTCGCGATACAGAGCCTTGAACAAAACCAGAAACGACTCAGTCCATTCGGCGTCGAAGCCGAAATCGTCGACCGCGTAGTCGGGACCCCGCCTTGCAAGCTCGCGCTGCTGGTAGACGAACTGCATGACCGCCATGAGCCGATTCACGTCGATGACGTCGCGCCCGGTCATGTCTCGCAGGCGCGTGGACAGGTCGCTGATTCCCTGGAGCGCATACATAGGCGCCTGGCGCTGCAGGCGGCGGATCTCCTTGGGCAGCCGCAGGCGCGGAGCGGGCGGAGGCGAGACGACCCTGGCCTTGCGGCTGCGGCGTCGCAGGGTCTTGCTGTCTGTGGAAGTAGCGCGCTCAGCCATCACTTCTGCACCGTGAGCGCAGCGCCGGGATGGCCGTTTCGTGCCAGCCTCCGACGGCGCTGGAGGTAGACCTGGAGCTCGTACTCCTGGGGCGGTGAAGGGGCCTCGATCACCTCGACGTCCTTGCCTCGAGCGAGGCTGTCCATGACCGCTCTGGTCGTGTAGGCGGGCTTCCATCCGAAGATGGCCGCCAGGCGCGAGCAGTCGGCAACCGATCCGAACGTCAGCACGTCGGCGAGGTGTTCCGGAAGATCGATGCCGGCCGCCCTCAACGCAAGGCGTCCAAGCCACCGGCCGTACGGCGGCAGGATGGGCAGAGCCTTTCCGCCCATGATCGCGATCGCCTGGCTCAAGAGCACGATGCCGTCGGCGGCGACGTTGAACACTCCTTCGTGACCCTGGATCACCCCGCGCACCACTGCCTCGGCCGCGTCGTCCTCGTGCAAGAGCTGAAGACGCGGATCGAAGCCGGCGAACGTGGGCACGATGGGCAGCGAGAGGTAGCGGCCCAATGTGGTGCCTTCGCTGACGCGATATCCGAGGCGCAGGACCGAGACGCGACAGCCGGAGGTACGCAACGAAAACTCTTGCGTCAGCTGCTCCATCTCGAGCAGGTCGCGCTTGAGGCCGTACGCGGGCCGATCCGAGCCGGCCGCATCCTCGGCCACGAATGAAGGATCGCCCGGCGCCGCACCGTAGACCGCCTGGCTCGACTTCACCACCAGGCGCCTCACTGGGCTCGACGGGCCGGCGCACCCAGCGAGCACGTTCATCGTCCCGATCACGTTGGTCTCGTGCGCCGCCCTGTCCTCGCCTGCGGAGTCCACGGTGACCGCCATGTGGACGACGGTGTCGATGCGGAGCTGCCGAACCAGCTTGCCGATGACCGACTGCCGGGTGTCGGCGTGAACGAAGTCCATCTCCTCGATGGCGCTCACGGGATCGGCGACATCGCATCCGAAGAGCGCCGGCACCTGGGTGGCGAGCCGCCGCGCCACCTCGGCCGCGAGCGGGTTGGACACGCCGGTGATGAGAACGCGGCGAGGATGCGAAGGAACGAGGGCTGGGGTCACCCCCTGATTATGGGTAAATCCCTCTCACCATCGTCGCGTTGGCCACGCGCTGAACGGCGATTGCGTAGGCGGCGAGCCGCATGTCGATGCGCCTGTTCACCGACGTATGCAGGATCTCGTAGAAGGCACGCGTGATCACGTGGTGGAGCTTGGTGTTGATCTCCTCCTCCTCCCAGAAGAAAGCCTGGAGGTCCTGCACCCATTCGAAGTACGAGACGATCACGCCGCCGGCATTCGCAATGATGTCGGGGATCACGAAAATCCCGCGCTCGTGCAAGATCGGGTCCGCTTCGGGCGCCACCGCGGCGTTGGCGCCCTCGGTGATGAGGCGGGCGCGGATCCTCGGAGCGTTCTGAGCCGTGATGACGTCCTGCACTGCGGCCGGCACGAGCACTGTCACCGGAAGCTCCAGGAGCTCCGCGTTGGTGATGTTCTCGGCCTTCTTGAACCCGCTGACGCCGCCGCGGACTTGTTTGTGTTCGTCCAGTGCCTCGAGGTCCAGACCGTTCGGGTTGTATACCCCGCCTTTCGAATCGCTCATGGCGACTATCTTCAATCCCGCCTCCGCCAGCAGGCGCGCCGCCGATCTCCCTACCTGGCCGTATCCCTGGACCGCGACGGTGGGCGTCTCATCCTCAACGTGCAGATACTTGATGGCTTCGATGGTGAGGTAGGTGGCGCCGCGGCCGGGCGCGTCGACGCGGCCCTCGGATCCGCCAACGTCCACCGGCTTGCCCGTGACCGCAGCGGGCACGGAGTGGCCGGAGTGCATCGAGATCGTGTCCATGATCCACGCCATCACTTGCGGGTTGGTGCCCATGTCCGGCGCCGGGATGTCTTTCTCCGGACCGATGAGAATCGCGATCTCGGTCGCGTAGCGTCGGGTCAGATGCTCGAGCTCGCTCAACGAAAGCTTGGCGGGGTTGACGGCGACCGCGCCCTTCGAGCCGCCATACGGAAGGCCCACCGCCGAGCACTTCCACGTCATCAGCATCGCCAAAGCCTTGACCAGGTCGAGGTCGATGTCGGGGTGGTAGCGGATGCCGCCCTTGGCGGGTCCACGGCTGATGTTGTGCTGGACGCGCCAGCCCGTGTACACGTGCACGGAGCCGTTGTCCATGTGGACCGGGAAATGAACGGTGAGCTCTCGTTTGACCTCGCGCAAGCCCCGGCGAACGTCGTCGGAGAGGCCGATCACGTCGGCCGCGGCATCAAAGCGACGCTGGGCGGTCTGGAAAGCGGTGACGCGCGTTTCGACCGCCATATGCGGTTTTCGATACTACTCCCGGGACGCTGCGCGTTGATGTGGTCAAGGAGAATTGCGTCATGGCGCGCAATCGGATTCTAGGTGTGGTCGGCGTGGCGGCGGTCGCTCTGGCGACCGGATTCCTGCTGGCGGGCCAGGTCAAGGCGCAGCTCCTCACCCCCTCCAACGAGGTCGGCCGCTACCAGGCGCTGGTGCGCAGCGTTCAGGACCTGGAGAAGACCAACGAGGCGTCGCGCGCCAAGATCGCCGCGCTACGGGCGGAGATCGACGCCCTCGAAGGTGCGGCGGCCCAGCAATCGGCCACCACGAGGGAGCTGCAGAACCAGGTCGCGGACCTGCGGGCCCACGCCGGCCTCACGGCCGTCCACGGCCCAGGGGTCGAGATCGACCTCGGCAATGGCACGCCCGCGCCCGACCAGGCCGGCGGCATCGGGTACCTGATCAACTACCAGGACGTCCAGGACGTGGTCAACCTCGTCTTTGCCCGCGGCGCCGAGGGTGTGTCCGTGAGCGGGCGGAGGATCACCCCCTTGAGCGCCTTCTCAGGCTCGGCGGGTCAGGTCGTCATCGACCAGGGCCCGCCGCTCACCGCGCCGATCAAGGTACTCGTCATCGGCGACCGGAATCGTTTGCTGGCCGCCCTCGACGATCCGGCATCTCTACTCGACCTGCGCACCCGTCAGGTTCGGTTCCAGATCGCGCTCACAGTCGCCGGCATCCCCGACCTGAAGCTGCCCGCCTACGACTCGAGCCTGCAGATACCCCATGTCAGCACCTCCTAGGCGCCCCGTGCCTTCGCGGCGTAGGCCAGGCCGGGCCATAGAGATCTGGCTCATCGCCCTGCTGGTGGCGCTGGTGGCGACCGTGCAGATCCGCAGCCAGGCGGAGGTGGAGAAGAGCCTGGTCGGGACGGATAGCACCACGCTCGCCTTCTTGATCGACGACCTGCACCGCGCCAACGATGCGCTCTCGGCCGAGACGGCCGACCTCATGCAGAGGAAGGCCGCCTTGCAGTCGGGCGGCAGTCCGGCCGCCGACCAGGAGCTGACGGCCGAAGCCAACCGCCTGCGCGCGATCGAAGGCCTGGTCCCGGTGCACGGGCCGGGGATCGTCATGGTCGTCGAAGCCTCCGGGCTGCAAGCGCTCGACCTTCAGGATGCGCTCAACAACCTGGCCGTCGCGGGCGCCGAGGCGATCGCGATCAACGACCACAGGGTGGGCATGGGGGTTGCGATCGTTCAGGTGTCCGGCGGCGTCACCGTCGACGGCGAGCAGATCATGCCGCCGTGGACGATCTCAGCCATCGGTGACGCCAACCGGCTGGCGGAGGCTGCAGACCTCATGACGCAGCAGATGCGCGCCGACCGGCGCGTGCGGCAGGCGAGCTATCGCGTCGAGGCTGTTGTCGACATCCGTGCGGTAATCACCGCACGGCCTTTCGTTTACGCGAATTCTTCATAGCGCAAGGGAGGACAGTCGTCCTCCCTTGCGGGAAACCCACCTCTCCTCGGCCACGCATGGCGGCGATTGGATGTTGCACGTCAGGTGACGGCCGGAATAAATCCGGCCTTAAGCTCCACCTGGCAATTCCTTATTAGTCAGACGCGACGTTTGCGCGAACGATTCTTAGCCGGCCCGCCGCCGTTTAGCCTCTTCAACTCCGCCGACAGCTCATCGAGACGCTGGTTGATGGAATCCATGTCGTGCCGGCTGGGGATGCGCAGTCTGCGCAGCGCGCGCTCGATGGCGTCGTCGACCATCGCCTCGACATCGCCACGTCGGCGCTCCACCTGGCCGACCAGCTCACCGGGGACGTTGAGGGTCTTGCGCACGTAATCGAGCAGCGCCTGCCCGCGATCGTGGAGGGCGTCCGCGCCCGCGTCCATCAGTCGCGCCGGCCCCCGCTTCTCTTCCGAGAGCACGATTTGCGAGAGGATGACCTGCGTCAAGTCCTGGCCGCTGTCTCGATCGACGACCTGGATCGTGTGACCGTCGCGCACCAGGTCGGCAATGCCTTCGAGAGTTATGTAGTGACTGGTCTGCGTGTCGTAGAGCTTGCGATTCGCATACTTCTTGATAAGGTGTCGTTCGGGGGCTACAGTCACTTCTAGCCAATACTAACGCGGTGCGTTATGGCCGTCCGCGGGGCGTCACAGGGGAGGTTTGGCATGGCAGCCAAGAAGCGTGCGTCATCGCGATCCAAGCTTTTGAACCGAGCCGTCAAGGCGGGCAGGTCGTATCTGCGTCAGGCCGAGCGGCGCCTGCCGCCTGACGTCCGCAAACAGATCGAGCGCAGCATCAAGGACGGCCAGAAGACGGTCGAGGGCGCCATCAAGCAGCTGCGAACGCGCGTCGACCGTACCGCGAGGCAGGCCGACCTCGAGCGGGCGCTGAAGAGCCTCGAAGGGCTGACCAAGCAGGTGCAGCAGCTTGCACGTGCGGCATCCTCGCGCGGGGCCGCCGCGCCAGCGGCACGACGTACCACACGTCGCCCGGGCACTCGAAAAGCTCCTGCTCGCAAAGCGGCTCCCAAAGCAGCTGCCACGAGCAAGGGGCCGGCACGCAAGCCCGCCGCTCGAAGAGCGGCTCCAAGACGCCGCGCGGCCGCGCCTCCGGTCGTGATCCCGCCGACCGTCGAGTCGCCATCCATGGCGATCCCCGACCCGTCGCCGCGCGAACCCGCGGGTTAGCTCAGCTTCCCCAGTACGGTCACGCCGCCAAGGAGCACCGCGCGCGGGCGGAGGCGCTCCCACCTCGCCCGCGGTTCCCCGAGCGGATCGGTGTCGTAGACCTGCAGGTCGGCCAGCATCCCTGGATCGAGCGTGCCCTTGACGTTTTCCTCGAAGCTCGCGTATGCGCCCGCGGAGGTGTAAGCGCGCAGCGCGGCCAGCTCGTTGATGCCGTTGATCCGGTCCTCGACCGCGGCGCGAATCCCTGGCCATGGGTTCGGATCGATCGCGACGGGCAGATCAGAGCTGAACGCGACCGGCACGCCGGCTTTGAGAAGCGGGCCGTGCGCGGCGAAATGCCATCGATCGTGAGCCTGGAATGTGGCGGAAGGAAACTGTCGGGCAAAACGAACGGCCATCGGCTGCATCACCGCGACCATTCCGAGGCGGGCGAGACGACGCTGAAGATCGGGCGGGCAGATGAGGCAGTGCTCCACCCGATGCCGGAGCATCTTGGCGCCGGCTGACTCGACCGCGTCACACATCGCGGCGATCGCGCCGTCCCCGATGGCATGGGCAGCGACCTGAAGACCCGCCCTCGACGCGATGCCGACCAGCTCGCGCAGCTCGGCGGGCGGCGTCCGCCAAACGCTCTTGCCCGAGCGCGTCGCGATGCGCTCGGCGCCGCCATCGACGAAGACCTTGATCGGCCCCGCCCGCACCAGGTCGCCGCCGAAGCCGGCTCTGACCCCCAGGCCGGCGGACGCCTCGAGCAGCTCCCACGATAGGAACTCGTTGACGCGCATCCTCAAGCGCCGGCTTTCGGCGAGCCGTTGGAATGCACGCAGGTCGTCCGGGAAGCCGCGGTTGACGGCCGCGCCAACCGAGGTGATGCCGCGCGAGAGTAGAAGCCGCTGTGCCTTCAGGATTCCGCGCGTGCGGCGGTGGATCGACGTCGGCGGCTGAACGTCGGCGACGAGGCGCATCGCCGACTCGAGCAAGAGCCCGTTGGGGGTGCCGTCAGTGTCGCGGCCGATGCGTCCGCCGGGCGGGTCTTTGGTGATTTCGGTGATGCCCGCGGCGCCAAGAGCGGCTGAATTGGCGACGCGGGCGTGGCCGCCGCGTTCGTCGATGAACGCCGGCCGCCGTCGCGTCGCGCGGTCCAGCTCCAGCCGATGCGGGGCGCGCTTCTCGGCCAGCTCGACGGCTCGATAGCCCATCCCCTGCTGCCAGTCGGCCTCTTTGAGCCCGCGGCCATGCGCGCGCAGGCGCGTCAGTATCTCCGCCACGCTGTGGGTGCCGCTGAGGTCGGCTCCGAATCGCGTCAGGCCGTAATAGACGACATGGGCGTGGGCGTCGTTGAATCCGGGCAACACGGCTGCCCCGTCGAGGTCGACCACGCGGGTCCGAGGTCCGCGCAGCCCCATCACATCGGCGCCGCCGGCCGCGACCACAACACCGCCCGCGACGGCGAGGTGGCTGTGAACCGACAGGCCGCTACGTCCGAGCGTCCGCACAAGTCCACGGGCGAGGATCAGATCAGCCTTCACGCGGAGCCTAAAGTACGGAAATGGCTGAGCTGAGGCTCTCGGACGACGGGCTGTACTACTGGGACGGGCGTCAGTGGATCAGCACCCTGTCGCCCGACGGGCACTGGCGGTGGAACGGATCCGCCTGGGTGCCGATGACCGCAACGGTGGCTCCTGGGTTCGCACCGTACCCGTCGTACCAGCAGCCCGTAACGCCCCGTGTGCCGACGGCCTGGACGAAGCCCATGCAGTACGCCGTCGCGGCCTGGTACGCGCTGTCCGGGATTTACGCACTGAGCCTCCCGTTCTGGATGTCCGGGACGATGTCGCAGATCATCAACCAGTCGATCCAGAGCTCTACCGCCCAGAATCCAGAGGTATCTCCGCCGCCGGCGGAGGTTATTTCGAGCATCACCACGATGATGTCTGGATTCCTGTGGATCGGAGCGATCTTCGGGGTCGCCATCTCCGTGGTCGTCATCATCGGCGCGCTCAATCGCTGGACGTGGATGTTTTACGTCGTGCTCGTGCTCCTGGGTCTCGGCGCCATCAGCCTGCCTTTCAACATCGTCGGGGCGGTGGCCGGATCCACACCTCTCAACCCATACAGCCTTCCGGTCTGGGTCACGTGGCTTTCCGTGGCTCTCGGGATCCCCAGCACCGCCCTGTTCATCTGGATGCTGGTGGCTGTGATCCGCCATGGGCCGTGGGCGATGACCAGGCGAATGGAATCGCCCGGCAAGGCTTCGCCGGCACCCGCTAGCTGAGGAGGGTCGCCAGCAGCTTCGGATCGATGTTGCCGCCGCTGACCACGACCGCGGTCCTCGGTCCCGGCAGCAGCTGCTCGAGCGCGGCATACGCGAGGGCGCCCGCGCCTTCGGCCACGACCTTTCCCGCGATCGCGAGCTTCGGGATCGCCACTCGCAGCCTGGGCTCAGGCACGGTGATCCAGATGTCGACGACCTCCTTCATCAGGTCGAGCATGCGGGCGTCGAAAGGCGCGGTCGTGCCGTCAGCGATGGTGTTGGGTGTGATCGAGACCGCGCCGCCTGCCTCGAGTACGCGGGTCCACAACGGATAACCGTCGGACTGAACTCCGACCACCTCGACATCGGGCCGCAAGCCTTTGATCGCCGACGCGGTGCCGCCGATCAACCCGCCACCGCCGACCGGGATGACCACGCGTGCGAGGTCGGGGACGTCCTCGACCAGCTCGAGCCCGAGGCCGCCGTGGCCTGCCATCACCTCCGTGTCCGCGAAGGGGTGGATGAATGTCTCGGGCTCGGACTTCCAGCCTTCGTTCGCGAGCCAGTCGAGGAGCTTCGGCCTGGGCAGGAGCATTGGAACGCCGCCCCATCGTTTGACGCCCTCGATCTTCGTCGCCGGCGCGGTGTCATACATGACGACCCTGCAGGGCACCCCCAGCATCTTGGCGGCATAGGCGCACGCCTGGGCCGCGTTGCCGGCGCTGACGGTGATCAAGCCCCGGCTGCGGCTTTCCTCGGGCAGCGCGAGGGCGGCGGCAAAGAACCCTCGCACCTTGAAGCTGCCGGTTGGCTGCAGGCATTCCAGCTTCAACATCGCGCCGTCGACCGGCACCATCGGGGTCCTGTACACATAAGGACGCGCGCGATCGGCCGCAGCGCGGATGCGTTCGAGTCCAATCATTCCGATAATCGTAGGGATGCCCATCTACGAGTACCGCTGCGAGGAATGCGGCAAGCGTTCGTCGGCGCTGCTGCCGAGCTACTCGTCACCCGACCCAGTGTGCCCGCATTGCGGCAAGCCCGCGCTTCGGCGTCTGGTGTCCACATTCGCGACGGCGCGCTCCGGTGACGACGGCGGGGACGACTTCGGCGGCGACGATCTGGGCGGCGCCGACGATGATTTCGGTGGCGAGGATGACTCCGGAGGGGGGTTCGACGGCGGCGACGATGATTTCTAAGTAGTCGCGAGCACCTCGTTGGCCGCCTTGATCAGCTCCCGGCTGTGCTCAGAATCGCGCGCGAAGATCCGGAACAGGGTCATCCGGACGGGGAGCCGCCGGAACAGGTCGAGCACCTGGCTCTGCTGGTATCGATCTTCGAGCGGATCGTAGAGAAGGATGTCGGACGTTTCGTTCAGCGGGTTGAAGGCGCGCGACTCCTGGGCCGCGACATCGACCTCGAACTCGATTGAGCGCAGCCTGGCCGGCAGCCTTTCACGAAGCATCCGCGCAAACTGCTCGCGGCCGGCGGCGAGCGTTGCGCCCGAAACGTCCACCGCGTCGGTGTGGCCCTGATAGACCAGGCGCCACTTGAGCTTGCGGGCAACGACATCGGCCCATGCCTGGCCGAGCTCCCGCTTGCGTGCATTCCCTTCGCCGAGCGCCCATCCGTTGACCTCCGAAAGCAGGGCCCACTCGGTGAACATCAAGTACTCGTCGAGCCGCTCGAGCGGGTTCCCCCCTAGAAGCAGCTCGACAGTTGGACGGAACACCTCGCGCAGCTGCAGGTCGATCCGGCGGACGGTGCGATGGAAATAGACCTGCTCGTACAGGTAGAGCCGCGCGCTCAGGAACATGTAGAGCGCTTCGGCAGCATGGGCGTGCAGCGTCAGGCCGCGGTCGGAGACGAAGGAATAGTGAAGAATCCGCTGAACGTCCACGGGGCCCGCGGCGACACCACATATATAGGAATCGCGAGGGACGTAGTCCATGTTGTCGGCCGAGTACGCGCCGACCATGGCCGGCTTGAGGGCGAAGAGCCACGCTGGGGCTGCAAAGTCGTCCAGATCGGGGCCGGCGATCAAGTACGCCACCCATCGCGGATCGATGCGCTCCCCAGGCTCGAAGTCGCCGTTTGGAGAAGCGCCCAGTCCGTCGACCAGCTCGGCCAGCGGCCCCGTGATCAGCGCCCGCCCGATGACCTCATGGTCGATTCCCCAAGTGTCGAGGAAGTTTTCGTCGAAGAAGTGGCCGAACGGGCCGTGCCCGACGTCATGGAGAAGACCGGCCATGCGCATCGTCTCTTCGACGAGCGCGATGGATGGCGTGCCTGAGCAGGTGGCCGACAGCGTCGGGTGCAGGTGGCGGGCCCATTCACCAGCCAGGTGCATGGCGCCCAGCGCGTGCTGGAATCGCGAGTGCTCGGCGGTGGCGAATACCCACCAGGCGCTCTGCAGCTGGTGAATTCGCCGGAGCCGCTGTAGCCACGGGCTGTCGACCAGGTCCTGCTCGGACGACCTGCCCGGCACGCCGCCAGGACCACCTTTGGTGATGCGCAGGTATCGGTAGATCGGGTCGCTGGATAGGTTGACGCGCGAATACTCGTCTGGGGGCATCAGGCGATTATCGGCATGACCAGGTCGGGCCATCCGCGTTCGCCCATGGCGTGAAGGTAGCCGTCGACCGATCTCACGAGCGACGCCAGATCTATTCCGCGGTGCTGGGGCAGGTAGGGCCGCAGGTAGTCGGCCCCGCTTCGCCATTTGTTGACCGCCCCGCGGCGGTTGCGCCGCGAGTAGTGCAGGCAGCCGGCCGCCACCTGGATGAGGCCTTTGTAGAAGCCGGCCTCCGGACCCTTGCGGTCGGGCATCCACTCATGCTCCCAGACCTCATGGGCGTCCCAGTAGCGCCCGCTGTTGAAGAGCTCGACACCGCGCCTCAGGCCCGGGGTCACGAGTACGGCGGGAACCGCCGCCCGGCAGCGGATTCGATCAAGCCTCCATGGCCGAGGCGCAGCAGGTCTTTGGCGTCCGCTCGGCCGTAGGCGAAGACGAAAGGCAGCAGCAGGTCGAGGGAGCTCGAGCGGCCGAAGCCGGCGCACGAGGCCACGCCGACCACAGCCGCATGGTTCAGGCGCGCCAGCCAGAGCATGCTGCCCGGGTGCATGGGGGCGCCGAGCTGTAGGAGCTGCCCGCCCGCCTCCGTCAGCTCCGCGTACGCGGGGTCGAGCGGGTCGATGGCGGAAGCGCCCGCGAACAGGACCAATTCCGCATCGAGCCGCGCAGCCTCGCGATAGGCGCCGGCCACAGCTTCCCGTGTGCGCGCGACCTCGCGCACGGCCAGCACTTCCGCACCGTACCAGCCCAGCTTCGCCGTCACCGCGGCGCGGAACAGATCACGGGCTTTCGGCTTCAGGCGCTCAGTGGCGACGACGAACGTTCGCAGCGGGCGGAACGGGAGCAGCTCGACGATCGGCCCCTGCTCGCGAGCGATACGCTCGGCTTCCTCGATGAGGCGGCCGGGCACCGCCACCGGCGTGACCTTGCACCCGGCCACCTCCTCGCCCTCCGCCACCGCCTGGCCGTCCATGAGTGTGAACACGGACATGTAGCCGAGAGCGTTGATCGCGTCGACCAGGTCGGCGCGCACGCGGACCAGGCCGCGCCGGGTCGCGATCAGCCTGGCCTGGCTCTGGACTGGAGGTCGAGCTTCCAGGTTCGGCGATGAGAGCGCCACAGCGAGCCGCTTCGCGGCGGCGTCCTCGTGCAGATCGCCGGGTTCGAGCTCGACGACGTGAACTTCTCCGGCTTGCCGAACGCGGTCGAGATGCTCGGGGGTCAGCATCGTGCCCTTGCGCAAGGTTGGTCCGAGATCGTGGACCAGTACGCGTCCTTCTATGTCGTGTTCTCCGGCGGTCCGGCCCTCCAGCCTGTGGGCTCGCATTACTGCAACGATAGATTCGATCCCGTGACGACCGTTCGCCTTTACAACACGCTCAGCCGGCAGAAGGAGGAGCTGCGCCCGCCGGAGGAGGGGCCGATCCGCATCTACTCGTGCGGCCCGACCGTCTACCGGTACGTCCACATCGGCAACCTACGCACGTTCATGCTCCCTGATCTGCTGCGCCGGAGCCTCGAATATCTCGGCTACAAAACCGAGCAGGTGATGAACATCACCGACGTCGGGCACCTGACCGATGACACCTTCGACCGCGGCGAGGACAAGATGCTCGTCTCAGCACGACTGGAGAGCAAATCGCCCGCAGAGATCGCCGCCTACTACACAAAGGCTTTCATGGACGACGCCGCCCTGGTCAACATTCGCCCTGCTGACCACAATCCGCGGGCGACGCAGTACCTACCGCAGATGATCGAGATCATCGAGGCGCTCATCGTCAAGGGCCACGCATACGAGGTGGGCGGCAACGTGTACTACGACATCGCCAGCTTCCCGGCATATGGACGGCTGTCGCGCAACCGCACCGAAGCACTGCTGGCCGGCGCGAGGGGCGAGGTCGATCCCCGAAAGCGGCACCCTGGCGACTTCACGTTGTGGAAGGCCGCCGGCGAGCACCGCCTCCAGGTCTGGCCCAGCCCGTGGGGTCCCGGCTTCCCCGGCTGGCACATCGAATGCTCCGCGATGTCGATATAACTCCTGGGCGAGACGTTCGACGTGCACACCGGCGGCGCGGACAACGTTTTTCCTCATCACGAGGCGGAGCTGGCGCAGTCCGAGGGCGTCACCGGTCATCGAGTCGTGAGCCACTGGATGCACGGAGGCCTGCTGCTGCTCGCGGGTTCGAGGATGGCGAAATCGGCGGGCAATTTCTTCCGCATCACCGAGCTGATCGACCAGGGATTCGATCCACTTGCATTCCGTTATCTCGCACTGCAGGCGAAGTACCGAACCAAGCTCAACTTCAGCGCCGAGGGTCTGGCGGGCGCGGACCGCGCGCTGAAGTTGCTTCGTGAGCGGGTCGCGGAATGGGCGGCGAGCGACGGCGCCGTATCACGCAGTGCCGACGCCGATGCGTTCGAGGCGCGCTTCCGGGCCGCCATCGCCGACGACCTCGACCTCCCGGCCGCTATGGCACTCGTGTCAGAAGTCGTGCGTTCAGAGCTGCCTGGAGCGGAG
>VBFD01000124.1:0-28798 GCA_005883585.1 Chloroflexota bacterium | reverse complement strand
ATTTCGCCGATCGCATGACGCCGGGCAGCCCGCACCTGGGAAGCGACAGCGTCCTGCGCTTACCCTCCGCCGACCTGGCCGCGGCGGGCGTGCAGGATGGGGACATGCTGGTGGCGACCGAAGGCGGCGCCACGATGGTGGCAGTGCGGTGCGCCGCATCATGCACCGTCATCCCCGTGGTAGCGACGCCCACTGCCGCCCATGGCGAGGGACACCTGGTCTTCACCTTTACGCCGGCGGCCTCGCCGGCCCCGAGTCCATCTCCTCGCGTGGCCACTCCGCAGCCGACCGGCGTCAATAAGCGGAGCAATCCTGTCTTCACAATCGTGGCTGTGGTCCTGGTGATTTCCGCCGCTGCTTTGCTGCTTCTGCGCCGGCGCCGGGGCTGATGGCTGACGACCTCAGCCCACTCGATGACTCGGAGCTCGAGCGCCGGCTCGCCGACATTCGAGAGCGGATGCGGCCCTTCGAGCAGCAGCTGACGGCGCTGCGGGGGGAACGCGACATCCTCCTCACCGAACGCAGGCGGCGCGAGCGCTTGGCGCATCGCGAGTCGCGAGCCGACCTCAAGGCGGCCATGCGCGAGGGCAGGTTTCCGACCGTCGCCGAGCTTGTCGCCGCCAGCCAGGCCGGGTCCCTCGACGACTATGCCTTCAACCTCAAGACCGGGGGCGAGGTGCGTCTGGGCTACCCGGGGGCGCGTTCGCAAAGCCTCACCTTCACCGACGGGGTGCAGGTCGCCAACGCGGGCGACCTCGACGCCGCCGCCCGGCTGTACTCAGCCGGCTGGGATCTCGGCAGCCCGGGGCGGCCGGGCGTGCGGGTTCATTTCCCCGGTACGAGGCAAGAGCGGCTGGTCGGCGCCGACGAGGTTTTCGCCCGGTTGAAGCAGTAGATTGCTTCGTAACCCCCGCCCGCCCTGGCGCGTTGGGTGGAGCGGGAAACCGTAGAATCTACGCGCTCCCCCTCCATGGCTCGAAACGTTCCTCAGAAGATCAAAACCAAGGGGGGCCATCGCCCTCGGGCGCGGGTCCACGCAGGCTGGTCACCGATCGGTCAGCGGCTTCGTCGCGTCGCCCTCGTGCGCGGCCTCGGCGTCTTTCTGGCCGTCGTGCTGGTCATCGGTTTCGCGGTCGATGCCTACGCCCAGTCGTTCTTCGACAGCCTGCCCTCGATCCAGGGCCTCGACAGCTCGGCCTTCGCGGGCGACACGCTGATCACAGACCGCAGCGGCGGCCTGCTGGCCGACGTGGGCAACCACGGAGATCACCGACTTGCGGTGAAGCTGAAGGACATCGCGCACCCGATGATCCTGGCCACGATCGCGATCGAGGACAAAGGCTTTTACAGCAACCCCGGCTTCGACATCCAGGGCATCATCCGAGCGGTCCTCGACGACCTTCGCGCCGGCCACATCGTGGCCGGTGGAAGCACGATCACACAGCAGCTCGCCAAGCAGCAGTTCCTTACGCCCGACCAGACCGTCAGCAGGAAGATCAAAGAGGTCGCGCTCGCGTACGAGCTGAGCCAGGCCTATTCGAAGGACCAGATCATGGAGCTCTACCTGAACAAGAGCTTCTACGGCTCGCAGTCATATGGCGTCGAAGCCGCGGCCGAGAGCTATTTCCACATCCCCGCTTCGAAGCTCGACCTTGCGCAGGCAGCAGTCCTCGCCGGACTTCCACAGGCGCCCACGGAGTGGAACCCCGTGCTGCATCCAGAAGCCGCCAAGCTCCGCCAGACCGAGGTGCTGCAGGCGATGGTCCGCCTGAACTACATCTCACAGGACGAGATGGACTCAGCCCTGGCGGAAAAGCTCGCTTACCAGGCGCCGATCAACAGCTTCCTCGCCCCTCACTTCGTGGACTATGTGCTTTCCGAGCTGCGCCAGCTGGGATTCAAGCCAGGCCTCCAGCAGCTGAACGTCAAGTCGACGCTCGACTTCGGCATGCAGGTGGTCGGCGAAAACGTCGTCAACGCCAACCTGGCGAACAACCTGTGGCGCGATCGCAACGGCCAGCTCTCGTCAGGGCTCGTGGCAGAGAACCCCACCAACGGCGAGATCCTGACGATGGTCGGTTCGCCGAACTACAACGCGTCCGCGGGCCAGCTCAACTACACGACGCTCCCTCGCAACATGGGCTCGTCGATGAAGCCGTATACGTACGGGGCGGTCATCAACGCGCGCGCCGCAACCGTCGACACGCCGGTCTACGACGGTCCGAGCCCGCTCGTCTACAAGGACGCTTACAGCACGACCAAGATCTACAACTACGACGGCAGGTCGCACGGCGTGCTGCCGCTGAAGAAGGCGATGGGCAACTCGCTGAACATCGCCGCCGTCAAGGTCGAGCTTTCGATCGGCGTGCCCGCGGTGCTCGGCTGGATGCGGAACATGAACATCCTCCCTGAAATACCGGTGGGGCTGAACACGTACAGGGAAGGCGCGCCGGACGAATACGGCCCCTCGCTCACCCTGGGCGGCTACCCGATCACCCTGCTGCAGCACGTCGGCGGCATGGCCACCTACGCCGATATGGGCGTCTATCACACGCCCGAGTCGATTCTCCAGGTGACCGACTCACACGGCCAGGTCCTCTACCAGACGCACGCCGACCAGCGTGCCCGACAGGCGATCGATCCCGGGGTCGCGTTCATCATGGCGCAGATCATGTCCGACGACCAGAACCGCTGCATGATCTTCGGCTGCAACAGCGCGCTTCACTGGAGCAACCGAACCGTCGCCGCCAAGACGGGCACGACCGACAACTTCAAGGACGCCGTCACCGTGGCCTTCACACCCGACCTCGCCGCCGCGATCTGGGTGGGCGACATCCTCGACAACAACCACACGATGGTGAACGGATCGGACGGCGTGTTCGTCGCCTCGCCGGGCATGCACTCCTTCATCGACCAGGCCCTGGGCGGCTTCGCCGGCGACCGCTGGTACACGGCTCCCGCGGACGTCGTCAAGGGCGACAACAACAGCTGGTTCCTCAGCGACACCCGCAGCATCTCAAGACTCCCCGGCGACAACCCGCCCAGCCCAACCCCGACCCCGGTCGACTACAACGTGCCTCCGGATCCCGGCGGACCCGTCCTCGCAAGTCCCAGCCCCATCCCGACCGTCTGTCCGACGCCGACGATCCTTCCGCCCTGCCACTAGCTCGAATCGTGAGTGCAGAGCGCGCATTCGGCGCCCCGTAGAATCCGCCGCATGCCCACGCCGCCATCCATCTCGGTCACGACCGAGCAGCTGCCCAAGAGCCAGGTGGCCATGACGATCGAGGTACCGGCGGATGCGGTCGACGCCACTTACGAGCGGGTCCTCAACCGGCTCGCGTCGCGCGCCAAGCTCGAGGGTTTCAGGCCTGGGCGTGCACCCCGCGCGCTGGTGGAAGCGCGCCTCGGCCCGGCGGCCATCCGCGAAGAGGTTGTCGAGACGATCGTCCCCGAAGTCATACGCCAGGCACTCGAGGAGAAGTCCATCGACCCCATCGACAACCCGGACGTCGAGGTAGTAGAGCTGGAGCGCGGGCGGCCGGCAAAGCTGAAGGCGACTGTCAGTGTGATGCCGGAGGTCAAGCTCGGTGACGCCAAAGCACTTGATGTGACGATGCCCACCGTCGAAGTCACCGACGAGATGCTCGAACGCCGGCTGGACGTGGTACGCGAGCCGATGGCCGAGATCACACCGGTCGAGCGCGAGGCACGCGCCGGAGATGTAGCCGTGATCGACGTCGAGGTCGAGGCCGGCGGCAAGGTTGTGCCTTCTGAGTCCCGGCAAGCGATGGAGGCCGAGCTGAAGGAAGGAGTCCTGATTCCGGAGCTGATGGCCGCGATACTCGGCGCCAGGGTCGGCGAAACCCGGTCGGCCACCGTGACCTTTCCGGAGGACTATGGCGAGCCGATGCTCGCGGGCAAGGAAGGGACCATCAAGGCGACCGTCCAGGGAATCAAGGAGAAAGTCCTGCCCGTCCTCGACGACGCGCTGGCGAGCCAGCTCAGCGGCGGGAAGTTTGAAACCGTCGACGCCTATCGGGCCTCGGTGCGCGAACAGTTGGAGGAATCCGCAAAGTCGCTGGCTGCGATCGCGCGCGAGCAGGCGGTGGTGAAAGCGCTGGTCGAAGCCTCGACGGTGGAGATTCCCGACACCCTGGTCGAACGCGAGCTGGCGAGCCATCTCGACTCGCTTAATCGAAGCCTCAACAGCCAGGGCCTGCGCCTGGATCGGTACCTCGAGTACCTCGGCAAGACCCCCGACCAATGGATCGCGGAAGAGAGGCCAGAGGCGGAGGCGCACGTAAAGCGAGACCTGGTGCTCGACGAGTTCGGCAGGCGCGAGCACATTGAGCCTTCCGACAAAGAGGTCAACGCCTACATCGAGCAGGAGGCGGCCGAGGACGACGACCTCAAAGGCCAAGCCGACGAGCTCAAGCGGAGCGCGAACTCACGCCGTTTCTTCTCCGCGAGGCTGCGCCGATTGCGAGTTCTGGAGCGCCTGGCAGAGTTGGCGGGCGAGGCCAAGCCCGCGGCAACTTGACGGAATCCCGATGGTCGGTGTCTAGAATGGGGTGGTGCCTGACATGAACAGAATCCAGCGCCCGGCCGGCTACCTCGTCCCGATGGTGGTCGAGAACACAGGGCGCGGCGAGCGCGCCTTCGACATCTACTCGCGGCTGTTGAAAGATCGCATCGTATTCATCGGAACTCCGATCGACGACCAGGTCGCCAACCTCGTCGTTGCGCAGCTCCTCTTCCTGCAGTCAGAGGATCCGGAGAAGGAGATCGCCCTGTACATCAACAGCCCGGGCGGCCAGGTCACGGCCGGGCTGGCGATCTACGACACCATGCAGTACATCCGCCCACCGGTGTCGACGATCTGCATCGGCATGGCTTACTCGATGGCCGCGGTCCTGCTCGCAGGTGGCGCGCACGGCCAGCGCTATGCGTTGCCGCACGCGAACATCCTCATCCACCAGCCGTGGGGAGGCATGCAGGGTCAGGCGAGCGACATCCAGATTCACGCCAAGGAGATCCTGCGCACGCGCGAGCAGCTCAACCAGATCCTCGCGCGCCACACGGGACAGAAGATCGAGAAGGTCACGCAGGACACAGAGCGCGACTACTTCCTGACGTCGGACGCCGCGAAGGAGTACGGCCTGATCGACGACATCATCCTCACTCCGATCAAGCCCAGCGACAAAGAAAAAGAGAAGAAGGAAGAGAAAGAGAAGGAGAAGGTCGCAGCCACCCCATGATCTTTCGCAGAAAGAGCAAGAGCGGCGAGGTCAAGAGGCACAAGCCGAAGTGCTCGTTCTGCGGGAAGGCTCAGGGACAGGGAGGAGTGCGGCTGATCGCAGGCTCGGGAGTGTTCATCTGCAGCGAATGCATCAGCCTTGCCAACGAGATTCTCTGGGGCCATAATCCCCCGGCGCCGGCCTCGTCGTAATGGATACGGCCAAGGACCTATGAACGAAAGAGAAGACCGCCGCCGGTACACGCGCTGCAGCTTCTGCGGCAAGGGCCAGGACCAGGTACGCAAGCTGGTTGCCGGCCCGGGCGTGTTCATCTGCGACCAGTGCATCGACCTCTGCCAGGAGGTCCTCGAGGATGACAACCGTTCGGCCGGCACCAAGAAGCAGAAGACCGGCTTCATCCCCAACCCGAAGACGATTTGCGCTGCGCTCGATCAGTACGTGATCGGGCAGGACAGGGCCAAGAAGGTCCTCTCGGTCCAGGTTTACAACCACTACAAGCGAATCTCCGCCTCCAAGTCGGTGGGCGACGTTGAGCTGACGAAGTCGAACGTACTGCTGGTCGGACCGACCGGCTGCGGCAAGACGTACCTCGCGCAGACGCTCGCGAAGATCCTCGACGTCCCCTTCGCCATTGCCGACGCGACCAGCCTGACCGAAGCCGGATACGTGGGCGAGGACGTCGAAAACATCCTCCTGCGTCTCATCCAGGCCGCCGACTTCGACATCAGCCGCGCTGAGCGCGGAATCATCTACATCGACGAGATCGACAAGATCGCCCGCAAGTCGGACAACCCGTCGATCACGCGCGATGTCAGCGGCGAAGGCGTCCAGCAAGCGCTGCTGAAGATCCTCGAGGGAACGGTTGCGAACGTCCCGCCCCAAGGCGGCCGCAAGCACCCGCACCAGGATTTCATCCAGATCAATACCACCAACATCCTGTTCATCTGCGGCGGAGCCTTCGACGGGCTGGAGAAGGTCGTCGAGCAGCGAATCGGCCGCCGGGCGATCGGGTTTGGGGCGCCGCACACGAAGATCGAGCGCAAGGCGATCTCGGAAACGCTCAAGCACATGCAGCCGCAGGACCTGCTCAAGTACGGCTTCATCCCCGAGTTCATCGGGCGCCTGCCGATCATCGTGACCCTGCACCACCTCGACCAGCAGGACATCGTGCGCATCCTCACCGAGCCGAAGAACGCGCTCGTCAAGCAGTACCAGAAGTTCTTCACGCTGGACAATGTCGAGCTCGTCTTCCAGAAGGGATCGCTCGATGCCATAGCGGAGCTGGCTCTACTTCGAGGCACAGGTGCGCGCGCTTTGAAGTCGATCATCGAGGAGGCGCTCCTGAACTCGATGTTCGAAATCCCGTCGCGCCCGGAGATCAAGCGCTGCTTGATTTCAGAGCGTTCGATCCGCGAGGCCCTGGAGCCTGAGTTCGAGTTCAGCGAAGAGGGCGACGGCCCGGCTCGCCTTGTTGGGGAATCGGCTTAGCCACTACGGCGGTTCCAGTCGTCGACGAATGAAAGACCTCAGCGGAAAGACTGTTCTCCTCACCGGTGCGTCGACTGGGATTGGTCCAGTCATCGCGCGCCGCCTGCGTCGCGCCGGCGCCCGGTTCGTGCTTTCGGCCCGGAACCAGGCTGCGCTGACCAAGCTCGCCGATGAGCTGGGCGATTCTCGAGCAGTGGTAGCAGACCTGTCCAGGGCGGGCGAACCGGAGCGGCTGGCTCGCGAGGCGGGGGCGGTCGACATCCTCGTCTCCAATGCCGGAGTGCCGGCCAGCGGCCGGCTGGCTTCGTTCGCGCTCGAAGAGATAGACCGCGCCATCGCCGTCAACCTGCGCGCGGGCATAGTTCTCGCGCACGAGCTCGCGCCCGCGATGATTGAACGCAAGCAAGGGCACATCGTCTTCATGGCGTCGGTCGCCGGCAAGGTGCCGGCCGCGGGGGTCAGCATCTACAACGCCACCAAGTTCGGCATCCGTGGATTTGCCCTGGCGCTGCGGGAGGAGCTGATGCGCACGGGCGTCGGCGTGTCGACCATTTCCCCGACGTTCATCTCCGGCGCCGGCATGTGGGCGGAAACAGGCCTGAAGGCCAACCCACTTGCCGGCGAAGTCACGCCAGCGCAAGTTGCCGAGGCTGTTTTCGAGGCGATCACGAAGAACAAGGCCGAGATCGACGTCATGCACCTGCCTCTGCGCGCCAGTCTGAAGGTGCTCGGCGTCACGCCCGGCCTCTTCATGTCTGTCGCGCGGTCGACCGGTGCAAACCGCAACTTCGACGAGCTGGGCAAGCGCCAGCAGAGCAAGCGCTAACATAGGCATCAACATGCGCCGCTACGTACCCGTATCTGTACGCAAGCCGGCGCAGTCGCGCTAAGCGACCCTTCCCGCCGGCATTCCGAATCCAACCCTTAGACCAAACACATCCTCATGAGCAAAACCGTCTCTGACATGCAAACCGCGTACGACGCCGGGGCCATCGAGCCCGGCTGGTACGCGCGCTGGGAGAAAGCCGGCCTGTTCACGGCCAACGCGACGAGTCCGAAGCCGAAGTTCACGATGTGTTTTCCTCCTCCCAACATCACCGGCGAGCTCCACATGGGCCATGCGCTGCAGACCGCCATCTACGACCTGATTGCGCGCTACAAGCGGATGGCGGGATATGAGGTGCTTTTCCTTCCCGGCTACGACCACGCCGGGATCGCAACCCAAAACGTGATCGAAAAGCAGCTGGCGCGCGAGGGCAAGACGAAGGAAGAGCTTGGCCGCGAACTGTTCGATGCTCGTGTGAACGCCTGGTACCAGGAGGTCGGCGCCACCATCATCAACCAGCTGCGCTTGCTCGGGGCCTCGATGGATTGGAGCCGCCTGCGTTTCACGATGGACGAGAGATACGTCCGCTCGGTGAAGGAGGCATTCGTCGCTTTCTACGACCGCGGGTGGATCTACCGGGCGCCGCGCATCGTCAACTGGTGCCCGCACGACCAGTCGGCCATCTCGGACCTCGAGGTCAAGTGGGAAGAGCACCACGACACCCTGTACTTCATCCGCTATCCGATAGAGGGCGGCGGTGACGTCGTCATCGCGACCGTGCGGCCCGAGACGATGCTCGCCGACACGGGCGTGGCGGTGAACCCGGCCGATCCGCGATACCAATCGCTCATCGGCAAGACGGCGGTCCTGCCGCTGGTCGGCAGGAAGCTGCCCATCGTCGGCGACGTTGCCGTAGAGAAGGATTTCGGCACTGGCGTCCTCAAGGTCACGCCCGGCCACGACCCGATGGACTACGAGATCGGCCAGCGCCACCATCTCGAGATCGTCAACGGCATGCACCTCGACGGGCGTATGAACGTGCCCGGCCTTCCGTACGACGGCCTGCCCGCGCTGGAAGCGCGCAAGCGGGTCGTTGCCGATCTGAAGGCGCAAGGACTGCTCGTGAAAGAGGAGCCGTACACGCACCAGGTCGGCCATTGCGATCGCTGCGACACGGTGATCGAGCCGCTGATCAGCGACCAGTGGTGGTTGCGCATGAACAAGATGCGCGACAAGGCGCTCGCGGCTTCCGAAGCGGGCAAGGTGAGCTGGCACCCCGAGCGATATGAGCGCACGTACCTCGACTGGCTGAACGGCCTTCGCGATTGGAACATCGGCCGCCAGCTGTGGTTGGGACATCGCGTGCCGGTCTATTACTGCGCGAACGACCACCGAATGGTGTCGGTCGAGCGACCGACGGAATGCGCGGAGTGCGGAAACAGTCAGATCACTCAAGACACCGACGTGCTCGACACGTGGTTCTCCTCAGCGCTGTGGCCGTTCGCCACGCTCGGCTGGCCTGACGAGACCGAAGATCTTCGCTCCTTCTATCCGACCGACGTGAACTGCACCGCGCGCGAGATCATCAACCTCTGGGTCAGCCGGATGATCATGACCGGGCTCGAGTTCATGGGCGAGGCCCCTTTTTCCGACGTCGTCATCCACTGCCAGGTGCAGGCGGCAGACGGGCGGCGGATGTCGAAGTCCTTGGGCACGGGCATCGACCCGCGCAACCTGATGGACAAGTACGGGACGGACGCCGTCAGGGCGTGGGCGGCCTCGGTAGCGATGTCCAGCCAGGATGTCCGCTTCGATGAGGCCCGAGTCGAAGGTTACAAGCGGTTCTGCAACAAGCTTTGGAACGCGACACGCCTGGTGCTCGCAAACCTTGGCGATGGGCCACTGCCCACGATGCCCGAACCCGATGAGCTCGAGCTCATCGAAGACCGCTGGATGGCCTCACGACTTGCGTCCGCGCAGCGTGAGGTCACCGAAGGCATCGAGGGATTTGCCTTTCAAGACTCGATGGCCGCCGCCTACGGCTCCGTGTGGCACGAGTTCTGCGATTGGTGGCTCGAGGCCTCGAAGGAGCGCTTGCGGGCGAAGGACAAGACGGCGCAGGCGGTCGCGCTCTTCTGCCTCGACAACCTGATGCGCTTGCTGCACCCGTTCATGCCATTCGTCACCGAAGAGCTCTGGTCGCGGCTCCCGGGCGAGCGCGATTTCATCATGCGCGCGCCGTGGCCGGGGGACCTGCATCGTTACATCGACGGCCAGGCCGAGGTCGACTTCGAACGCCTGATGGACGTGGTCAACCAGATCCGTTCGCTACGCAAGACGGTGCCAGGCGCGCCTGCCAAGGGAGGCGCGGCGCGGCTTCTCGAGCCGGCGGACTCCGACTGGACTCGCGCCCTGTCGCTTCTGGGCATGGTCGCGGTCGTCGATGAGCTGCCGCCCGGTAAGGAGCTGTCTCTCGCCGAAGGCGGTGTCGTCTTCCCGGCGGTGGCGGCGGCTGATCCGGCCGTGGTGGCGAAGAAAAAAGCCGACCTGCAAAAGGAGCTCGATCGCGTGCTGGCCAAGCTCGGCAATCCCGAGTTTCGCACGAAGGCGCCAGGGCAGGTAATCGCTGAGCAAGAAGCGAGAGCGGAGGAGCTGAGGGCGGCAATCGAGCGACTCGAATAGACCTTTACCCTTAGAAATCGCGGCGGGGACAGTCGTCCCCTCCGCGGGCCAACCCCTCTCCTCGGCCACGCTGGGAGGCGCTTGGAAGGTGGCACGCCCGGTGACGGCCGAAATAAATTCGGCCTAAGGCTCCACTCTGCATTGACAAAAAGGGCTGTGGCCTGGGGAAATCGCGCCGGGACAGTCGTCCCCTCCGCGGGCCAACCCCTCTCCTCGGCCACGCTGGGAGGCGCTTGGAAGGTGGCACGCCGGGTGACGGCCGAAATAATTCGGCCTAGGGCTCCACTCTGCATTGACAAAAAGGGCTGTGGCCTGGGGCGAGGACGTCACGCTGTGCCCCAGCTATACCCTTAACTCGCGCATGCCGTCCATCGCCCTCCTTGCGCCCGTCGCCATCCCACTCGCCACTGCAGGCGCGGTCGCGATCTGCGGAGTGGCCGGCTGGAAGATCGATCGCATCGTCCTTGCTGCCGGCGCATGGCTCGCGATCCTCGCGCTGATCGCCTTGTGGGCGCCCGTCCGATCGACCCAGGATCTCGGCCTGGGACAGCTCGGCTTCAGCACTCCGTCTGAGCTTCGGCTCGATGCGGTCGGCTTTGCCTTTGGGCTCATGGTCCTGGTGCCGGCCGCGGTCCTGCTGACGCTGCAGCCACGCCCATGGCAGGAAGGCACCGTCGCCGCGCTCGCTGTTGCGGCCGCAGTCCTGGCGGTGGAGTCGGGAGGCGTCATCTTGACGGCCGTGGCGGGCGGTGCGGCCGCGACCCTCGCCATCGTCCAGCTCGACGTCGAAGATCCCAAGGCTTCACGCCCGCCATGGGGAGTGCTCCTCGCCGCGTGGCTCGCGCTGAGCTGGGTCGGAGCGATCCTCCAGGTGCGCAGCGGTACCGCCCTTTACAGCGCCGTGCCCGTATCGGCGCTGACGGTGCCGGTGTTCATGCTGCTGGCCGCGGCGGCGCTCATCGCTTCGGGACTGTATCCATGGCGCGGCTGGGCTTCACAGCTCTGGGGACGGCCCGCCCTCCGATCGGCCGGGCTGGCTGTCGCGACGCTGTATCCGCTCGGCTTCTATCTGCTCGTGCGCGCGTACGAGATGGGCGACGGCCGCTACCCGCAGTTCTGGATGCAGGCGGCGCTGGCGGGCATCGGGGTGTTAGTGGCGTTCGGGGCCGCAGTGCGCGCCCAAGGCGCGTCGACCCGTCGTGAGTACCTCGGTGAGGTGATACCCGGCCTCGGGGGCTTCGCGCTCATCGGGATCAGCCTCGGCACTCCGCTGGGGCTGGTGGCGGGGCTGGCCACGCTGGCGGTGGCTGCGGTCCTGGCCGCCGGCCTTCCGTTGCTGCCGGACCGCGCCGGTCCCGCCTCTCTGGTGGTGATCGCGGCGGCAGCCGGCCTACCACCCGGACTCGCGTTTGGTGTGCGCGTGCTCGGGTTGGAGGCCGCGTTCGAAGCCGGCAACCCGCTCGGCTTGATCGGCATCGGCGCCGCGGCCACGTGGATGGTTTCCATCATCGCCGCGGCCCGCGCGGTCGGCCTGCCGGCCGGTCGCGGCCATCCGGCGAGCGAGACCAAGCCTCGGGTGGCCATGGGGTTGGCAGGTGCCACGGTGATCGCGGGCCCGGCGCTTGGCCTGGTTCTTGCCGTTTTGGCGACACCTGCCCAGGCCGTTGTGATGCCGGCTCCGGCCGGCAGCACGGTCGGAGGCCTCACGTCGGTCGTGACGGTGTCCACCGTGCTGCCTGCACTTGCTTTGTTCGCTCCGGTGCTGCTGCTCGCCGTCGTGGGCTACATCTACGGCGGAACGATGTCTGTGCGCACACAGCCCCGCTCGCCGCTCTTCGTACTCCCAGGCACCGACCGGCTCGCTCGACTGCGTGAGGAGATGCGCGCCGCCACCGTCCCCGCGCAGTACCGATCGCTCGTCGACCTGCGGGCGCTGGAGGCGGCCGCGACGGGCGGCGGGCCGCTGCTCTGGCTGGCCGCGCTGGTCGCTCTCGCATTCGCGGTCACGCGCTGATCGCGGACTCACTCGTGACGGGTGTGGCCGCTTTCGCCGCGTGGCTGGGCGCGGCGATGATCGTGCTGGCCGACGGACGGCGCGGCCTGGCGCTTGGCATTGGTTTGGTTGCTGTCGGATTCACCGCAATCGCATGGGCAGGCGGAGTCTGGTTGGGCGGCGCCTTCCTGCTCGCGGGCGGGGCGGTGGCCGTGATCGAGCTGCTGCGATCCGGGCCCCAGGATTGGGGACTGATGCCGGCCGGCTCGACGCCTCGGCTGATACTGGCGGTCGCCGCCGCAATCCTGTCGCTGTGGATGGCGGCGTCGGTGACGACAGGGCCAGGGGCGTCGTTGCGATTCGCCAGCCTCGCCGCCCTGGGGCTGACTGCGGCGCGCCTGCTTCAGAGCAAAGCCGCCGCGCCGGCGCTCACCGGCGCCGCCGGGCTTGCCATCGCCCTGGCCAGTGCATCTGAGCTCAGTCCGAACCATCCTGGATTTGCGCCTTACCTGATCGCGGCCGTCATCGCCGCGGGTGCGTTGCTCCTCCCGGCCGCGAGGTCCAATGGAGCCTGAGCTCGCGATCGGCTTGCCCGCAGTCGGGGCGGTCATCACAGCGTTGCTCCATCCGCGCCCGCGGGCGGCGCTGGTGGCCGGGGCGGTTTTGGGTGCGGCCGGTATCGCGGCGGTGCTTCTGGCCGCGCCCGGTCTGGTGTCGGATCAGCTCGGCGTGAGCCTGTCGCTTTCGGCGATGAGCCGGGCGCTCCTGCTGGCGGCGGCCGCGTCGCTGGCGCTCATAGTCGCTTTTCCGCCGCCGCGCGCGGATCGCAGCCTGCTGTTGACGTGGGGCCTCGCCGGCATCGCGGGGATGGCCGCGATCGCGGCGGCGCCAAACCTGGACGACGTCATCCTGCTGACACTGGCGATCGCCCTCCTTCATGCAGCAATGGGCGGGCGGCGTCCGCTGGCGGCTCGGTTGCGCGCACCGGCGCTGGCTGTGGCGCTGCTTGGAGCCGGCCTTGTCTTTGCCCGGCTCGACGGATCGCAGATCCTCGCCAGGTTCGCCGCCATCGGACTGGTCGCCGGCCTCGCCGCCGCACTGGGCACGCTTCCTTACATCCACGAGTTCGATCCGGAAGAGCTGACGGCGACATCACCGATTGCATGGATCGCTTTCCTGGGTCCGATCCTTGCCTTGGCCGTCATCACCCGCGCGCACGAGCTCATCCCCACGGCCGGCGCCATTTTTGCGGCGATGCTGATCGGTCTCGGCCTGCTCAACGTCCTGTGGGGTGGCCTGGCTTCTTGGTTGACGGAAAAGGGCACGTCCGCGTGGCACTACTCGTTCATGGCGGACTGGGGCCTCGCGCTGTGCGCGTTCGGAGTCCTATTGGTCGACGGCCAGGCGGCTGCCGTCCTTCTTCTTTACGGCATCGTCCTGAGCCGCCTGCCTTTGTACCTCTGGTCGCGCCAGTCAATGCGAGAAAGCATTCAGACGGACCGGCCGATCAACCTCCTCGCGGCCGCCATGCTTGCTGGGGCTGCTCCTTTTGCCGGTTTCGCGGCCAGGCTGTTCCTGCTGCGCGGGGCCACTCAGCTCTACTGGCCACTCGCTTTGGTGATCGGCATCGGCCTGCTGCTCTGGCTTCCACCGTCGCTCCGCCTTGGGCGGAGCCTCGGCGCGCCGCGCGGGCGCCAGGCGTTGGGCGTCGGGATCGCCCTCGCGCTCAGCGTCGCGATCGGCTTGTATCCGCAACCGATCCTTTCCCTCGCCGGGCTATGACACAGGTCCTTGCCCAGCTCGCCACGCACACCGCCGCACTGCTTCTGTATCCGGGCCTGGTCATGATCGCCCTGTTCGGAGGCGCGGCGGAGAGCGTGTGGGTGCGCGTGTCGGAGGGGAGTTGGGTGAGACCGGAATTGCCACGGCACCGCCCATCTGCGGTGCTGACGACGGTGGCACTGTCATCGATGCTCGCGGCCGTGCAGATGTCCGCGCCGTTCAACCTTGTGCCTTCGGACGAGCGCAACCTCATCATCGCCGCCATCGCGCTCGGGCTCACGGTGTGGGCCGAGCTTGCGCTTGGCACCGAGATGTTCGCGGAACCAGGCCTGCTCCTGGTCGTTCAGTGCTGCTGGCTCGTCGCGGTGCTCGGTCCGGCGGTCGAGCCACAGAGCCTGCGCCCACAGGTGCTCGGAGCGGTGCTGGTGCCGTCGCTGCTGCCCCTGAAAGTGGCGAGCGGGATCCTTTATTTGTTATGCCTGCCGGCGTTGCTCAAGGTGTGGCCTGTACCCGCGCCGGGTGAGCGCCGTGCTCGCCGCCGCCTCGACGCGCTGCGAGCCCTGTGCTGGTGGCCTTACTGCGGCCTGTTTGCGACGCTCTTCTTCCCGCCGACACACGATGATCTACTCGGGCTGGCGGGGTTCTTGGGCGTGAGCGTGGCGGCCGCCGGCTTCTGCGTTCTGGCCGGCGCGTACATGCGGCGTCGGGGCCTCGATGTAGTGCGCGACGCGTATGGCCGCGCCGTCGCCCCCTTCGCCGGGCTCGTCCTGGTGCTGGTGGCGGTGACTTCCTTGCTAGTCCGCTAACACACTAGGTATGGGGTAAGCACGTAGAAAGGACCCCAACGGGGTGTATGATCCGCACCGTCCCGCGCCTTGCCTAACCATTTCTATGCGTCCCTGCCATGAGCCTGCTGACTTCCGTATTGGGGCTTTGGTCCGCCGACGTCGGCATCGACCTCGGGACCGCCAACACCCTGGTACACGTTCGCGGGCGTGGCATCGTCCTGAACGAGCCATCCGTCGTCGCGGTGAGCAAACGCACCGGGCAGGTCCTCAGCGTCGGCACCGAAGCGCGCAGGATGCTGGGCCGCACGCCCGCCGACATCGTCGCGATGCGTCCGCTGCGCGACGGTGTGATCGCCGACTTCGAGCACACCGAGCAGATGATCAGGCACTTCATCGCGCGCGCCCACAACCGCGCGTGGCACATCAGCCATCCGCGAGTCGTGATCGGGATCCCGTCCGGCGTCACCGAAGTGGAGAAACGGGCGGTTACCGATGCGGCCACGATGGCCGGTGCACGCGAGGCGCACCTGATCGAAGAGCCGATGGCGGCGGCCATCGGCGCCGGTCTTCCAGTCCAGTCCGCGGGAGGTTCGATGATCGTCGACATCGGCGGGGGCACGACCGAGGTTGCGGTCATCTCGTTGGGCGGCATCGTGGCGGCAACGTCGGCGCGAGTCGGCGGCGACGAGATGGATGACGCGATCGTGCAGTACGTGCGCCGGAACATGGGTCTTCTCATCGGCGAGCGCACCGCCGAGGACATCAAGATCGCGATGGGCTCAGCTTTCCCGATGGCCGACGAGACGTCGTTTGTCGTCCGCGGGCGCGACCTCATCACGGGGCTGCCGAAAACGGTGGAGATGACAACGGCACACGTACGCGAGGCGCTGAGCGGCGTGCTCGTCGACATCGTGCGCGCGGTCCGCTCGACACTCGACGCGACGCCCCATGAGCTGGTCGAGGACATCATCGAACGCGGCATGGTCGTCTGCGGCGGAGGCGCGCTGCTCGCCGGACTGGACAAGCTGCTCGCGCACGAAACCCTCATGCCGGTGCGAGTGGCCGAAGACCCGCTCACCTGTGTGGTCCGCGGCACCGGCATCGTCCTCGAGGAGATCGATACTTTGAACCGGGTGCTGCTGCGCACACGGCGCGCGCGAGCCCTGCGTTCGTAGAGGGTTCCCCATGCACGGAAGCACCCGGTCGCGTTCGACGGGTCGCTTTCTAGGCCTGGCCGCGGCGATGCTCGTACTGGCGGTGCTGTCCCAGCAGTCATGGGCGGAAGGCGCCCGGGGCACAGCCAAGAGCGCGATGGCGCCGCTCGAGGCGCAGATGACGTCGCTCGCGTCGACCGTCGGGCGCGCCACCGCGATCTTCGGCGACATCGCGAGCCTGCGCGCCGAGAACCAGAGGCTGAACGCGGAAAACCAATCCTTGCAGCGCCAGCTCGCGGAGCTCAACGCGTCCGCATACGACGACAGGGAGCTTCGCCAGGCGCTCGATTTCCAGCGGTCGTTCGGTCACCGGACAGTGGTCGCCGCGGTGGTCGGCCGTGGGCCTGACGCGTTCAGCCGCACGCTGCAGATCGATCGGGGCACCGACGACGGAGTGCATGCCGGCATGATCGTCGTGAGTGGAGCTGGTCTGGTCGGCCGCGTGCGCGAAGCCGGACCGCACGGCGCGATCGTGCAGACGCTGGCCGACCCGCAGAGCCGCGCCAATGTGTTCCTTTCCGGATCCGGGCTGCAGGGCACGGCCATCGGCGGCCCCGGCACGCTCCAGCTGCAGATCGAGCACCGCATTGGGGCGGTCGCGTCCAAAGGCGAGTGGGCGATCACCAGCGGCGTCGGTGGCGGTTATCCGCGTGGCCTGGTGGTTGGTGACGTTGTGATCGTCACGCACAGCGACGCGGCGACGGTCGACGCCGCGCAGATCGATTGGGTCAACGATCCCGCGTCGCTGAGCCTTGTCATCATCGTCACGGACTTCACCCCGTCATGAAGGTGGGCATCGGGTTCGTGCTGATGCTGGCCGCCGCGTTGGTCCAGGTCACGTGGGCGTCGCAGCTCGAGATCGCGGGCGCATTTCCAAACCTCGTCTTGATCGCTGTTATCGGACTGACCTGGACGCAAGGGGTGCGTGCCGGGCTCCTCTGGGCATGCGCCGGCGGCATCCTGCTCGACCTCAACGCGCCGGGACCGCTTGGATCGCACGCCCTGGCGCTGCTTCCCGGCGCTTACGCGACCGGTTTTTGGGCTCGCAATCTCGATCGTGACAGTCCACTGCACCCCGCGGGCGCGGCAGCGCTGAGCACCATCCTCTATTCGCTCGTCCTCGTCGGCGCCGACAAAGCGATCGGCATGCCCATCCCTTCTTTTCGCACCGCGCTCGCGCTCACAGTCGCCGCATCGCTGTACAACGCGGCGCTCATGCCGCTCGCGCTCGCGTCGCTGCGGCGCATAACGGTCGCCCTCCACTGGGAGACAGCGTCTTGATCGAGGATAGGGGCTTCGGCCGCTGGGTCGAGCTCGGCGGCGTCGCCCCCCGGCCGCGATGGTCGGCCAGGATGGTGGCCGCGGCCGGAATCGTGGTCCTGATGATCGGCGTGCTCTCGCTCAAGCTCACACAGCTGCAGATGTTCGACGCGTCGACGCTGGCGGGGCTTGCGCGGTCGAACACCATTCACCGCGTCGTCATCGAAGCCGACCGGGGAATCATCTACGACCGCCATGGCGTGCCGCTCGTGCAGAACACGCCCATCTGGAACCTCCAGGTCGTCCCGGCGGACCTACCCGCCGACTCACGTGAGCGCGCCGCGGAGCTTGCCACGCTCGCGACGCTGACTGGGCAGTCGGAAGACCAAATCGAAACATCGCTGGCGGTGGCCGACCAATTCGGCTCCGTGCGCCTCGGCCCGGAACTCACCGACGCCGAGCTGCTTGCCATCAACGAACGTCTGCCGACCCTGGCTGGGGCATCGCTCACGCATCGTGGGGTGCGCACTTACGTCGAGCCGCTGACCTTCGGGCACGTCGTCGGCTACGTCGGACCGCTCGACGACGCGGATCTCAAGCGCCTTCGGCCGCGCGGCTACCAGCCCGACGAGTTGGTCGGAAAGGTGGGCGTGGAAGCCGGCCTCGAGCCGCTCCTACGCGGCACCGACGGCTGGGCCGACGTCGAGGTCGATGCCCGCGGCCAGGTGGTGAGGACGATCGCGATGCAGCACGCGGTCGCGGGACAGGCCGTTTACCTGACCATCGATGCATCGCTGCAGAGGGCGACGGCGCAGGCCCTGGCGGCCGGGCTTCAACGCGATCACAAAACCGCCGGCGCGTCGGTGGTACTCGATCCGCAGTCGGGTGAGGTGCTGGCGCTGGTGAGCATGCCCGGCTACGACACCAACCTCTTCACCCATGGCATCTCCCAGGCGGATTACGACCGCCTGGTCACGAACCCAGACCGGCCCCTCCTCAATCGCGCGATCGCCGGCCAGTACGCCCCCGGGTCGACCTTCAAGATGGTCACGGCCACCGCGGGTCTCCAGGAGGGCAAGATCACCCCGCAGACGATGCTCGGCTGCCCGAGCTACCTGTCGTACGGCGGGTGGGTTTATCACAACTGGGCCGCCTACAACCTGGGCTCCATGAACGTGGCCAAGGCGCTCGCGGTTTCGTGCGACACGTTCTTCTACCAGGTCGCGGCGATGGTGGGCGACGTCACGCTGGCGCGCTATGCGCGCGCCTTCGGCTTCGGTCAGACCAAGGGCATCGAGATGCCCGGCGTGGAGGCTGGGCTCGTGCCCGACCGGATCTGGAAGCAGCTGCAGTGCGGCGTTCCCGACCTCGACTCCGACACGTGTCGCTGGACCCTGGGCGACACGATCACCTTTGGCATCGGCCAGTCTGCTCTCCTGACGACGCCCCTCAACCAGGCCGTGTACGTGGCTGCGCTCGCCAACGGCGGCGCCGTGATGCAGCCCACGCTCGTCCATCTGGTGCGCGACGCCTCGGGCCGCGTCACCGAAACCCAGCAGCGCGAAGTTGTCAACAAAGTGCCGGCCTCGCCCGACAACCTGCAAGCCGTGCGTGAAGGAATGCGCGAGGAGATCAACCGCCCTTACAACATGAATTACTGGTTCCGGGCCGCAGGAGTGCCCGCCGATGGCGGCGGCAAGACCGGCACCGCGCAATGGGGCGGGAGCGGGCTGGATTTGCCGACACATGCGTGGTTCGTTTTCTTCGCGCCCTACGCGCAGCCCGACGTAGCGATGTCGATATTCGTGGAGCGCGGCGAGTTGTCCGAGGTGGAAGCGGCGCCCATCGGCGTCGACATCATGAAGTTCTACAACGGCAGCCGCGCCGCCATCCACGTCACCACTCCTTTGACGACTCCTTGAGGCCGAACGTCTGGCAAAGGCTCGACCATCTCCAGCCGCTGCTCGCGGGAATGCTCCTCGTCCTCGGCCTGATGACGGTCTACAGCGCGCATGCGGATTGGATGCGGCAGGTGGTGTGGGTCGTCGTCGGCGCCGCCGCCTATGTGGCGATGGCGGCCTTCGACTACCGGCGCCTGCCCGCGCTCGCGCCCTGGCTTTACGCCGCCATGCTGGCACTGCTCCTCGCCGTGCAAATTTTTGGCCGGTCCGCACTGGGAGCACAGCGCTGGCTCTCAGTCGGCGGCTTTCCCCTGCAGCCCTCGGAGCTGTCCAAGCTCCTGCTGGTGCTGGTCCTGGCCACATACCTGGGCAGACTCGAGAAGCTGAGCTGGCGCGCTTTTGGGGGCGCCCTCGGGCTGGTGGCGCCCGCAGCCGCACTGATCCTGACCCAGCCCGACCTGGGCACGACCATCGTCGTTGTCGCGGTGCTCGTCGGGATGCTCTTCCTGGCCGGCGCTCGACTGACCCAGCTCGTGTCGCTGGCGGCGTGCGCCGCGGTGGTGCTGCCACTGCTGCCTCACCTGCTCCACGGATACCAGAGGCGCCGGCTCGAGATCTTCCTGAACCCCGGCTCCGATCCGCTTGGGGCCGGCTACAACCTGCTTCAGGCCCGCATCGCCGTCGGTGCCGGCGGGCTGTTCGGTCAGGGCTGGCTTCACGGCCTGCAGGGAGCGCTGGGCTTCGTCCCGGAGCGCGCCACCGACTTCGTGTTCGCCGTCTATGCCGAGCAGTTCGGACTCCTCGGCTGCCTGCTCCTGCTCGCCGTTTTCGGAGCCCTGCTGGTCCGGCTGCTGCGAAGCGCGGCTATGGCGCCGGACCGCTTCGGAGGCCTGGTGGCCGGCGGGGTGTTCGTGATGATCTTCGCGCAGGTGGTCGAGAACGTCGGCATGAACATCGGCCTGCTGCCGATCGCCGGCATCCCTTTGCCGCTGATCTCGTACGGGGGGTCGGCGACCGTGACCACGCTTGCCGCGCTGGGCATCGTCCAGTCGATGATGCTCCGCCGACCACTCCTGCAGCACCGCGAGAGGACCCGCCTGTCCGGTAATATCTCCGTTCGTGCCCAAGCCTGATGGATCGCTGTCGGCCGTCGTCGTCAGCGGCGGAAAGCAGTACCGCGTAGCGCCGGGAGACAAGATCCTGGTCGATCGCCTTGCCGCCGAGCTGGGCTCGTCGGTGAAGCTCGGTCCTGTGCTGCTCGTCCACGACGGCTCTGACATCAAGGTGGGCGCGCCCGCCGTCGACGGCATCGAAGTCGACGCCAAGGTGATGGCACACAGCCGCGGCCCTCGGATCGAGACTCTGCGATACAAGTCGAAGAAGCGGGTGCGCGTGCATCGAGGCGGCCGCGCCGACTACACGGCGCTCGAGATCCTGGCGGTTGGCGGCCTCACTGTGGCGACCGGCACCGCAGTTGCAGAGCCCGAAGCCAAGCCGGCGAAGGGCCGAGGCGCAAAGCGCGCGACCACCCCCAAGGTGGAGGCCAAAGCCGAGGTCGAGACCGCGGTGCCGGCGGAAGAGAAGCCGAAGCGCGCCGCGCGCAAACCAAAGCAGGACGATAAATAGATAGATGGCACACAAGAAAGGCGGGGGTTCCTCCCGCAACGGTCGCGATTCCCAGCCGAAGATGCTGGGCGTGAAGATCTACGCCGGCCAGACGGTCGACGCCGGTGCGATCCTCGTCCGCCAGCGCGGGACCCGGATCGCCCCGGGTTCTGGCGTCGGGCTGGGCCGCGACCACACGCTCTTCGCCCTCGTCCCCGGTGAGGTTCGTTACGAGCGGGTGGGCAAGGACGGCCGGCGCGTCAGCATCCTCAACAGCTAACAAGACCAAGCGGCGGGCGTTCGTCGATTCGGCGCGGGTGGTCCTGCGCGCCGGGCATGGCGGGCGCGGCTCCGCCTCGTTCCGCCGCGAGCCGTTCATCCCACACGGCGGCCCTGATGGCGGTGATGGTGGGCGCGGCGGCTCGATCGCGGTTAAAGCGACCACTCAGCTGACCGACCTGTCCCTCTACAAGCAGCAATCGCGATGGCAGGCCGACGCCGGCGCCAACGGCGCGGGCGGACGCAAGACAGGTCGCAACGGCGCCGACCTGGTGCTCGAGGTGCCGGTGGGGACTCTCGTCCTCGACGCTGAGGGTGGGCTGATCGCCGACCTTGCGCACTCGGGAGCCAATGCTGTTGTGGCGCACGGGGGCGCCGGCGGTCGCGGCAACGTTCATTTCAAGAGCTCACGGCGGCACGCTCCGGACTACGCCGAGCCAGGCTTGAAGGGTGACGAGCTCACAGTCACCTTCGACTTGAAGCTGATTGCCGACATCGGCTTGGTGGGCCCGCCGAACGTGGGCAAGTCGTCACTCCTGGCTTCGCTCACCGCCGCGAAGCCAGACGTCGGGAACTACGCGTTCACAACCCTCGATCCGGCTCTCGGGGTGGCGGAGTCAAGGGCGGGTCGGTTCGTGATCGCCGAGATCCCCGGGCTGGTGGAGGGCGCGTCGCGCGGCGCGGGCCTTGGACACCGCTTCCTGCGCCACGCCGAGCGGACACGCGTCCTCGTTTACGTGGTGGATGGCTCTACAACCAATCCATGGAAAGGCCTCGAGGATGTGATCCGGGAGGTCGAACACTTCTCACCCGAGCTGGCGAAACGTCCGTACCTCGTGGCCGTCAACAAGGTCGACCTCGAGGAGGCGAAACGACTGCGCAGGCGTTCGCGGCGGAAAGGGGCACATTTCATCTCCGCGTTGACAGGACAGGGTTTGCCGGAGCTGCTGGACGCGATGGTCAACGCCCTGGCGGCCGCTCCCGACCCGATCACCCAGGCGCGGCGGGCGACGGTCAAGCTGACGCCGGCGACGGTGAACCTCGTCGTCGAGCGCAAGGATTGGGGTTTTGCGGTGAGCGGCAGCCGGGTCGAGCACCTCGTCTCCCATACCAACCTCGAATCCGCCGGCTCGCTGGAGCGCTTTCAAACCGAGCTCGATCGGCTCGGGGTCAATGAGGCGCTCGAGGCGGCCGGCGTCGAGGATGGCGACACGGTGCGCATCGCGGGCATCGAGTTCGAGTACCAGCCGTGAGCACGGCGCATGAACGGATCGGAGTGCTCGGCGGCACCTTCGATCCCATTCACGTCGGGCATCTGGCCGCCGCCCGCGCCGCGATGGAGTGCGCACAGCTCGACCGGGTCGTCTTCGTGCCCACAGGGCGTCCGCCTCACCGGCCGCCGACGGCAACTGAGCCTCAGCACCGACTCGAGATGACACGGCTCGCCACGTCGCCGAATCAGCGCTTCGACGTGTCGGATGTAGAGGTCCAGCGCCCCGGCCCTTCGTTCACGTCGGACACGCTTCGCGAGCTGCGAGAGCTACATCCCCAAGCCGATCTCTTCCTCATCCTTGGTTGGGATGCGGCCAGGCTTTTCAAGACCTGGCACCAGCCCGACACGGTGCGGGAGCTGGCGACGATCGTGGTGGTGGCCCGTCCGGGCAGCGGGTCGCCGCGGCCGGCTGACCTCGAGGCTGCCGGCCTCGACAGCAACGCCGTGATCCTTTGCCTCGAGGGCACGCCCGATGTTTCGGCGAGCGGGATCCGGCATGACATCAAGGAGGGGCGATCGATCGACGGCAAGGTGCCGGCCGCGGTCGAGCGGTACATCGCGGCCCATGGCCTCTACCTTTAATAAGTTGAAAACTGGTCGGACCACGCCCCTGCAGCTGGCGCGGCTGCTGCGCGGCGCGGCGGTCGACAAGAAAGCCTGGGACGCCGTCGTCATCGACGTCCGCGACAAGACCTCCGTCGCCGACTACTTCGTGGTCTGTGAAGGCGAGACCGACCGCCAGGTCCGCGCGATCGCGGACGGCATGGTCGATGCCGCCAAGGACAGGGAGCTCAGGCCCCTCGCGGTTGACGGCTACGAGGACGCGACATGGATCCTGCTCGACTTCGACTCTGTGCTGGCTCATGTTTTCCTGCCCGGCGAGCGGTCGTACTACGACCTCGAGAGCCTGTGGGGCCGGGCCAATAAGCGCCGTCGAAAAAGTAGTCAGAACTAAGTGGAGCTTTAGGCCGGATTTATTCCGGCCGTCTCCTTGCGCGCCACCTACCAGACGCCACCCAGCGTGGCCGAGGAGAGGGGTTGGCCCGCGGAGGGGACATCTGTCCCCACCGCGATTTGCGACCTCGAGAGCCTCTGGGGTCGGGCCGATAAGCGCCGTCGAAAGGCTGTCTAGACACTTAGGATTGGGGGGCCGTGGCGCACCCCGCAAACAGCCGAGGCCGTGGCTCCCAGCCGTCGTTCGGCGACCTTGACAAGCCGCTGTACACGATCAGTGTCGCCGCCGAGATCCTCGAGACACACCCTCGGACCCTGATGCTCTATGAGGACGCCGGGCTCATCGACCCGTTTCGCACCTCCACCAACAGGCGGCGCTACTCGCAGCGCGACATCAGCAAAGTGCAGGTGATCCAGCACCTCACCCGCGAAAAGGGCGTGACCCTGGCTGGAGTCCGGCACATCCTGAGCCTGTTCGAGATCATGAAGCGTCATCGGGTGGAGCCGCCCGCCGACCTGCGGGAGGTGTTCGACCGGTACTCGCAGATTATTTAGAACCCGATTCGGCGCGTTCTGCGCCAAAAGGTGCGGTATTCAGGCTCGGCTAGAGCGCGTTTGGATCAAAACGCGCGAAATGCGCTAAGTGCTTAGTGGAGGCTCTTCAGGATCTGGATGATGGCCGGGCCGAGGAGCACGATCCAAAGCACGGGGAAGATGCAGCCCACCATCGGGAAGACCATGCGCGACGAAGCCTGGGCAGCCCGCTCCTGAGCGGTCTGGCGCTGGCGGCGCCGCATCTCCATCGCCTGCACCCTCAGCAGCCGCGCGATCGGAACGCCCATCTGGTCCGACTGGACTATCGATTCGACCAGGTGGTGCAGGTCGGCGACGCCGGTCGACTCCGCCATGTGCTCCAGGGCCGCCATGCGCGGCCGGCCGAGACGGATCTCGCGCAGCACCTTGCCGATCTCGTCGCCTAGGGCATTGTGGAAGCGCTCGGTGATGCTCAGTAGACCCTCGTCCAGGCTCATGCCCGACTCGACGACCAGTGTCAGCAGGTCCGTCGCCTCGGCAAGCGAGCGCTCGATCTGGTGGCGCCGCTGCGAGATCCGCTGCTGCAGCCAGAGGCTCGGCGTCACATAGCCCAGCAACGCCGCGATCGCGCCCACTAAGGGCGCCACCACGATCGGCGAGATGGGTAGGCGCAGAAGGGCGCCGATCGCGAGCCCCAAGATCGCGAAGAGGGCAGCCAGGGCGTAACGGACCGCGTGGAATCCGGCCGGCGTGAGGCCGCCGGGATCGCCGGCGCGGCTCAGCTTCTGGCGCAACGGTCCGGTCGTGTGCGCCGGCAAGCGAGCGGTGAGCGGACGCGAAACCGCTTCGAGCTGCTTGAGCCACGTTGTCCGCCCCTGCGGTGCGGGCCACCCCCCGTTGGTGGTGGCGATGGGCTTGGTCTGGTCGATGGCGATGAAATACGCGGCGACCACGATCCCGCAGATGACGCCCGCCGTGATCGCGATGAGGAACCCGGTCGACATCAGCTCACGATTGCAGCGCGGTCATGCGCCGGATGAGGAGGTTGCCGACAAGGATCAGCAGGCCCGCGATCCCGAGCAGGACGTAACCCACGAAGGTGCTCGTCATCGGCGCGAAGTAGCCGGGGACGAAGACATAGAGGCCGAGCGCGAGCAGGATCGGCAGACCCGTGATGATGGTTGCGGACGCTCTCGATTGAGCGGTGAGGACGCTCATGTCGCGCTTGGTCTGCAAACGATCGCGAAGCGTGTCGGAGATGTTGTCGAGCACCTCAGCGAGGTTGCCTCCGACCCGGGTGTGCAGCAGGATCGCCGTGACGATGAATTCCAGGTCGGGGCTGTCGATGCGCAGCAGCAGGGCGCTGAGCGCGTCCTCGACCGACGTGCCGAGCGTGATCTCGGTGGCCACGCGCTCGAACTCGGTGGAGACAGGGGGCTGTGACTTGCTCGCGACGGTCTCCAGCGCGCGGTCGATCGCGTACCCCGTCTTGAGCGAGTTGGAGAGCAGCTGCAGCATGCCGGTCAGCTGCTCGTTGAACATGTTCTGGCGGCGACGCTGCAGGTAGTTGACCACGATCGGTGGGATCACGAAGCCGAGGGCCGCGATCACGATCGGACCGATTGAGATTCCGAACCGGAACAGGCCGATCAACGCGCCCAGCGCCACGGCGCCGATGCGGATCATCAGGTATTCCGCAGGCGTGATGTTGAGTCCGGCGCGCGCCAGGTCCTCGGTGAGCGTCGGCTTGCCCTCGGCGGTCCGCCGCAGGCTGAGGTTTTCGGCCGCGGGTCGGAGCAGCCTCTCGACCAGCTCGCGTGGGGTCGCACGCGGGGGAAGCTCGGTGTCGGCCGCCCGGGTCCTCTCCTTGCGCACGCGGTCGAGGCTCCAGAAGAACACGGCGATAGCCGCCGCCATGGGGACCGCGACTGCGAGGAGGTTCGTGAGGTCCATCGGCTTTAGAAGAGAGTCGGGTAGGCCTTCTGGACCGTCTGCAGCGTGACCCCCTGCGCCGAGTTGACGTTCGGGCACCCGGGATCTGGGGTTTGGGCGCTGTTGAGGTAGTCGTGGAAGGACTCGAGCGCGTATTTGAGCGAGGCGTAGTTGACGAACCAGGTGATGATCTCGGCCTGGCACTGGGTGATGACCACCGTGAGGCTGGTGACAGACGCCGAGCCACCGGTAGACCCGTTCGTGCCCACCTTGATCACGTGCAGGTTGGTGAAGATCGTCTTCGAGGCGACCTTGCCGGCGGTCGACACGGTCGCGATCACCGAGATGTAGTCGTCAGGCTGGATGTAGTCGGCCACGCCTTGCTGTTCGCTCGTTGGGATGGTGAGCGCCACGTATCCGGACGGTATGGGCAGAAACTCCGACTGAGATCCCAGCGCTTGGCTTGGCTTGACGACCACGTTCGAGGTGATCTCCTGCCCGGTGAGGATCGTTACCAAAGGGATCATGCCCTGGACATCGGAGATTCGGTTGAAGAAGACTTGCGGGTAGTTGTTGGGTACCGGCATCCGTTTGATGTCGAGCGAGCCGGCGTCGATCGGCAGCCGGGGCTGCAGATCCTTGTTGGCAACCACCACCGACTGGTACGGGACGTTGCTCGCCGAGCTTGCATTCAGCGCTACGAGCACGAAGGCCGCGATCACGAGCAAGGCCAGCAAAATGCCGAGTAGGGTGAACGGGCGACGGGAGGTCAGGCCCCTAAAAACGCTCAAGGCCGACCCATCATAGGCAAGATATCCGCGGTGCCGTCGCTCTTAAGTCCCCCGAATCGCCGCGTCCCCAAGCGCCAATCTGGGCAGTCGATGGTGGAGTTCGCCCTGTCGTCGGTGGTGCTGCTCCTGATCGTCGGCGGGCTGGTCGACATCGGGCGGGCGATCTACGTGACGGAGATCATCTCGAGCGCAGCCCGGGAGGGGGCGCGCCACGGCGCGTGGTTCGATGCGCCCAACCAGGGCCACCCCTACCTCGACGACGCCCAGATCCAGGCGGCGGTCGACCTCGAGCTGAGGGCGATGTTTCCGGCCGGCTCGGTCTTGAAAAATCTCGGGGGAGCGACCTGCCCCACCCCGACCGACGGCAACGCGTACCACAACCCGCCTTACGTCAACTCGGCCTACCCCAGCACCGCCAACCAACCTTGGCTCTACATCTGTTACGACAACACCAACGGCGTCGACTTCACGTCACCACCGGGCGGGCAGAGCCAGCAAGACGTCAACGTGATCGTCCTTTATTCGTATGGGCCGCTGACCCCGTTGATCACCGCTCAGTTCGGCACATTCCACCTGGCCGCCAACGAGCACATCACAGTGCAGGGCCCATGAGACAGCGGCTTTCGAGGTTTCACGGCCAGCGGTCGCAGGCTCTCATCGAGTTCGCGCTGATCTCGCCCGTCCTGCTGCTGCTCCTGTTCGGAATCATCGACATCGGGCGGGCCGTCTTCTACTACGACACGTTGGGTCACGCGGCGCGCGAGGGCGCCCGCAGTGCCGTGCAGGCATCCAACCGGCTGCCCACGAACGCCGACGTGCTGACGGCCGTCACGTCGCAGCTGGTCGGCATCCCGGATTCGGCGCCGTGCCCGCAGGGGCCGATCAGCAGCGCGACCCCGCCCGACAACAGCGCGTGGGTCTACGTGACCGAGGCCAACCCGCCGTCGTCCGTGGAGACAAATCCGCCGATGAACGCCCCCGGCGGCGAGTATTCCGCAGCCGCCAGCGGACCCTGCAGCGCGACCAACCCCGCGTCTGGCAACACCCCGCTGCAGGTGACCATTCGCTTCAATCTCATCCTGATCACGCCGGTGATCGCCCAGGCCACCGCGGACCACATCATCATCACGGCCACGGCGGTCTTCCGAACCGAGTATTGATCAACACCCAACGGGGTCAGGCCATTGTGCTGATCGCGATCATGCTGGCCGTGGTCGTGGGCATGGCAGCGCTGGCCATCGACGGATCGCGCGCATACGCCCTGCGCCGCGACCTGCAGGCCGCCGTCGATGCAGGAGCTCTCGCGGCCGGTGACAACTTCCAGCAAACGGGCAGCTATGCCTCGGCGGAGCAGGCGGCCACCACCATCTTCGGAGCCAACCTGCGCCTGTACGGCTCACCTTCCTGCTCACCGTCCTATGCATCTCCGGGCGCGAACCCTCTGACGATCACCTGCACGTTCGCCGACGGAACAGTTCTCACGGAGGTCGTATCAGGGGTGGGTGCTCAGGGGAGCGACTTCAGGTTGACCGCAGCGCGATCGCTGCAGCTCCAGTTCGCCCGCATCCTCACCAACGGTTCCAACCCGGTCATCAACGGAGCTGCATCGGGAAACGTCAACAACCTCCTCTACACGCCAACCGTCGCGGCGCTCGCTCAGTCCGGATGCGGCGGTGTCGGCGGCAGTGCGATCTCGCTCAGCGGCGGCGGCACACTGGCGGTGAGCGGCGACGTGGTCGCAAGCGGCGCGATATCGATTTCGTCGGCCGCCATGAGGGTGGCGGGCGACATCTACGCCCGCTGCCAATCGAACGTGCCCGGAGCGCAGACCGCCTGTTACCCCAGCGGCGGTTCGGCCCCGTGCACATATCCCGACATCGCCGGCGCCACCAGATCGGGATACCACTACATCGATCCCAGCTACCCGCCGCCGGCAGTCGTGGGAGGAGCTCAGAGCGTGCTCGGGAACAGCGTGGTTCTCTCCCCAGGCTCGTACGCCGCCAACCCCAACTTCAACAGCGGGACGTGCTGGTTCCTGAGCGGCGGCGTCTATGAGTGGCAGGGTGGCTTCACGGACAGCCACGACTTCGTCAGCAACGAGCTGAAACCCCCTGATGAGCCTGACCTGAGTGACAACACGTCTCGATCGACCCACCAGTTCTGGGACACGAACAACGTGAGCTGCTCGGGCGGCGTCCAGGTGAGCACCACCGCCGGCCCGCGCGGCATCCCGGT
>VBFD01000123.1:0-76704 GCA_005883585.1 Chloroflexota bacterium | reverse complement strand
ACCGGGATGACGCCGACGTAGCTGTCGACCGTCAGATGCCCGAGCATCAGCGTGACCAGCTTGCCGTTGCGCAGGAATTCCTTCATCTTTCGGCTCCGGTCCTATGATGCCGGGACGTGCGTGAGCTTCTCTACCTGAGCCGCGAAGACGTGGAGCGTCTGCTCGACGTCGACGCGATGCTCGACGCCCTCGGCGATGCCCTCGTCGCATTCTCTTCGGGCATAACAGTCGTCCCGCCGCGCGTCGCGGTCCGCGTCCCTGATGCGGGTCTGTTGGGATCGATGCCCGGGTACGTGCCCGGTGTCGCGCTCGAGGTGAAGCTCGTCTCGGTCTTTCCGGGCAATCATCACCGCGGGCTGCCTTCGCATCAGGGGCTCATTGCGCTTTTCGACGAGGGCGACGGCGCGCCCTTGGCGGTCATGGACGGGACGTACATCACCGCCATCCGCACCGGCGGGACCGCCGCGGTCGCAACGCGCGCCCTGGCCAGAGAGGATGCCAGGGTGCTCGCGATCCTCGGCGCGGGAGTGCAGGGGGCCTCTCATCTCGAGACGTTCCCTCGCGTTCGCGACTTCGATGAGATCCGCATCGCGTCCAGAGATGCCGGCAAGGCCGCCAGACTCGCCTCCCGCTATCCGCGTGCCCGCGTAGCGAGCTCCTTCGAAGACGCCGTGCGCGGCGCCGATGTGGTCGCCTGCTGCACCGACGCGCGCGAACCGGTCGTCCGTCGCGAGTGGCTCAAGGCAGGGACGCATGTGAGCTCGGTGGGTGGCACGTTCGGACCCGAGATCGATCCCGAGATCATGTCCGCCGCGCGCGTCTTCGTGGAATGGCGGGGAGCAGCTACCAACGCGCCCCCGGCCGGCGCATACGAGCTGCAAGGCATGGACGCCGACAAGCTGACCGAGGTCGGGGAGGTTCTCGCGGGTACGAGACCGGGACGCACCTCCGAAGACGAGGTCACGGTCTACAAGTCGACCGGCCACGCGGTCGAGGACGCCGCCACCGCGCGGTTGGTTTACGACCGGGCGCGGGCGGAGGGGGTCGGCGCCAGCCTTCCGCTCTAGCCGCTAGATTTCGATCCAGCGGTGTGGGACCGCATTGATGATCAAGGTCGCGCCCAGCTTCCGGACGGGCTGCGGCATGCCGTAAGGGTGGATGTGGCCGTGCGCATGCAGGCGGGGCTGCAGGTTCTTGATCAATCGATTGAAGGCCGTGAAGCCACGATGCGCCAGGTCGTCCTCCTTGCCGGAGAAGCCCTCTGGCGGCGCGTGTGTCAGAAGAACGTCGATGCGGCGCCCGCCGCGGCCGCGTCGCAGGTTGGCCCTGAGCTCGATCCGCCACGCGCGCCATCGCATCTCGGATTGCGAGTATTGGTTCGGACCCGGCTTGTAGCGCATGGAGCCGCCGAGGCCCGCGATTCGAAGCCCGGCCTCCTCGATGACGCGGCCATCGATGTTGACGCAGCCCTCGGGGCCCTTCGTCGGCGACTCGACGCGCATCGGGCTCCACATTTCGTCAACCGGCCGTAAATCGGGGTCGTGGTTGCCCGGGACATAAAGGAGCGGCACGTTGAGGCGAGTGACGATGTACTCGAGATAGTCGAAGGGAAGATCGCCGCAGCCAAGCACGATGTCGGCCTGCAGCCGCGTCAGCTTGTCCCCGTAGAGGCCTTCGTCGACCTCGTCCGCGATTGCAAGGATGCGGGTCAACTGCGGGTCAGGTTATGCCAGAACCTCGCGGCGCTGTTTGAGGTGCTCGATCTCCGCGGTGCGTACGCCGTCGAAACCGTCGACCAGCCCGTTCTTGAGGATGCGGGCGATCTGCTGGGCGGAATGGAGCCTCGGGACGTAGACGAAGTCGGCGCCGGCCTTATAGAAATGAAGCGCCTGCGGTATGTGGTCGGTCGTGAGCATGACCTTGGCTCTAGGACAGCTGGCGCGGGCATTGCGGAGCAGCCTCAGGTTGTCAGTGCCCCGAAGGATGTCGTCGGGAATGCTGCTGACGACGAGCTCCGCGTTCTCGATGCCCGCGTGACGCAGAGTGTCGGCGTGTGCGATGTCGCCGTAGACGATGCTGATTCCTCGCTTCTGCAGCTCTCGCATCACCGTCGGGTTGAAGTCGATGACCAGGACCTTGTCGAGCATCACCTGCCCCTCGACGGCGGTGCCTTCGCTCTCGAGCTCCAGGAGGATCGAGCTCGCGTCGCGGTAGAAGCCGAGAAAAATCATCGTCTCCGGCCTGGCCGCCTCACGCTGAGGCGCAGCCTCACCCTGGTCGAGGTCCCGCACATGCAGAAATCTCAGCCCTCTGCTCAGGACCTTCTGGACGCGGTGACTCGAATTGATCATGTAGGTCGACACGACGGATGTGATCGCGAAGGTCATGATCACGACCGTCACCACGTCTGTGCTGATCTGGTGATACGTCAGTCCGATCGAAGCGATGACGATCGAGAACTCGCTCACCTGGGCCAGGTTGATCGCCGGCAGCAGACTGGCGCGGTGGCCCATCCCGAGGAAATACAGGATGGGCACGACCGAAAGCCGGCTCACCATCACGAAGGCGGACGCGGCAAGGGCAATCTCCACCACCTGCAGAGTGGGAATTCGAATCTGCATGCCGAGCGCGACGAAGAAGAGCGTGACGAAGAAATCGCGGATGCTGATCGCCTTGGCCATGACGTCGAGGTTGTAGGGGAAGGTGGAGAGGCTCACTCCGGCGATCAGGGCACCCATCTCGCGGGAGAGCCCGATCACGCTCGCGGCGCTGGCCAGGAAGAAGCACCACGCGAGCGCGCTCACCAGCACGAGCTCCGGCGCTTTGGCGACGGATCGAAATAGGAAGGGAAGGACCCACTTGGCCATGAAAAAGCCGCCGGTCACGAGCAAGGCGCCCTTCCACAGCGAGAACGCCAGCGGGAGCAGGTTTGGGTTGGTGAGGTTGGGCTGCACGGCGAGCATGCCCACGGCCCAGATGTCCTGGATGACGAGCACGCCGAGCGTGATGCGGCCTGGCAGCGTGTCGAGCTCGAACTTGTCGTTGAGCAGCTTGACGACCACCAACGTGCTGGACAGGCTCATGCAAGCCGCGAGGTAGAGCAGCGCGTAATTGCCGCTGGAGTTGCGCACGCCGAGCAGGTAAAAGAAGCCGAGGCCGAGGGCGATGCAGATCGGGACCTGCAGAGCCCCGGTGAGCAGCACGGGCAGGCCGGCGGAGGCAAGCTTCTTGAGATCGATCTCGAGGCCGATGATGAAAAGCAGAAGGATCAGGCCGATCTCCGCGACGGTCTGGATGCTCTCCTTGTTCTGCACCCAGTTGAACCCGACCGGACCGATGACGACACCGGTCACCAGGTAAGCGAGGATCAGCGGCTGGCGCAGCCTCCAGCCGAGTACAGCGAGCACCGCCGCGACGGCGATGCTGATTCCGATGCTCGACAGGAGGTCGCTTGGAACGGTCACTTTGCGGGTGCCGGAACTGGGGCGTCCCAACGCGCGCGGAGGGCGTCGGCCTCAACCGGGTCGCCGACGATCAGGAACCGTGGATGGTGCAGTCCGTCGATGAGGCTCGCCGCGAGCTGGTCGAAAACCTTGGCGCCTTCCTCAGCCCCCAGACCGCCGCTCAACCACCGGCCCATTCCGCGGGTGCGCGTGTTCTGGCCGATGCGCGGGCTGCGCGAGCCGAGACAAAACAGCGAAACGACGACCCCGCTGCCGTTGGTCTGGCGCGCGAGTGCCTGAGTGAAGGTGGCGAGCGCCGCCTGGCCAGTGTCGTAAGGGATCGTCATCGGGTCAGCCGGGACGAGGCCGCCGTACGAGACCGCGTTGATGATGTGGCCTGATCCGCGCTCCGTCATGTGGGGAAGGAATGCGGTGCTCGTCCGCACCGCGCCGAGGAGGTTGGTCTCGAGCATCCAGCTCCAGTCCTTGCTCGATATCCGATCGAGCTTGCCTTGCAGCAACACACCGGCGGCGTTGACGAGGATGTCCACGCGACCCATGGCTTTGATCGAGTCGCGCGCCAGCGAGCGGACGGAGGAGTCGCTGCGGACATCGGTCGACAGGGCGATGGCGGACTCGCTCGTGCCGAGTTTGAGGATCTCGCCGACGGTGCGGTCCATGCGCGGCTCGTCGAAATCGGCGACGACTATGTTGGCGCCTTGCCTCGCCATCGCCTTGGCGACAGCGCGACCCACGCCGCTGCCGCCACCCGTGACGAGGGCCACCTTGTTCCAGAGTCCGCCTCGGGCCGGCCCGTCCATCTAAACAGCCGTGATACTAGCCAGCGCCGCCGGGGATCTGAATGGCTACGTCTTTTTGAAGCGCAGCGCGGTCCAGGTGTCGTCGAGCTTGACGAAGGCGACAGGCTTGTACCCGGTCTCTCCGGTGAACTCCCCGAGCACGTCGCGCTTCGTCCACCAGGGCGTGGCGGGCAGGTCGGTCGCTCCCTTGGTGGCGCCACCCTTCGGGTAAGCGATCCACAGCAGCCCGTCCGGCTTGACGGCTTTGATGGCCGACGGCCCGAGAGCTCGAAGCTCGTCGACGTTGTTCACGAAGAGCTGGACCACGTCATAGAGGGTCGAGTCCTTCAGCGCCGTGAAGAGGTCCGCCGGAGCGGGCGCCAGGATCATCAGGTAACCCGGGGGCGCGTTGATGACCGCGACGTGGTGATTCGGCGCGAGGCGGAGCTTCTTCGCGAGCGCCGAGAGGCCGGGTGAATCCTGGCCCAGCGCGAGCAGCGATCGCTGCGATTCGAGGTGGCGCAATCCGAGAGCTACTGTAGCGGGAAGGGTGGCTGCCACCACCACGGTTGATCATCGAGCTCGATGGCGACGACCCACTTCACCCACGCAAAGCCGCGCTGGCCAGGCACGACCAGGCGAGCCGGATAGCCGAGGCCGGCGTCGAGCTCGCTGCCGGCCATTCGGGTCGCCAGCAGCAGGCGCCCGGCATCGTCGAGCCGGAAACGCCGGCTGTAGCCGGTGATCGACCGGACGTTCAGGCTCGAGGCTGTGCCCGTTGCGCCGGGCAGCAGGCGTGCGAGCAGTGCTCCCTCCCATACCTGCTCGGAGTACCAGCCTCCCGTGCAGTCGATCACCGCCGAGATGCGATCCGAGTACCCGACCAGCTCTTCGTAGGTCCACGCCTTCGTCCCAACGACAAGTCGCCACGCAGCAACGTCGACCGCCGGCACGCTGTCGAACATCCATGTCGTGGCGATCGGGTGGGCGGCGTGAAACGATCCCGTGGGCGCGCGCCTTGCCGAGGGCAGCAGTGCGACCGCGAGGCCCGCCGACCCGGCGAGCAGGCCGCCTTTGAGAAAGCTGCGGCGCTCGAGGTCTGTGGCTCTCAGCCGGAGCGGCCGAGCCACCAGGTGCCAGAGAAGGAACGGGATCACGCAGACGGCGGCGCCGACGTGAAAGTCCATCGCAGTCAGGTAGCCGACGTCGGGATGACCGGCGGCGTGCAACAGCCCGAAAACGATCGACACGGCGACCCCGAACGCGAGCACGAACGAGGCCCACTTGAGCGTGCGAGGCCGGCGTAACCCCCGCTTCGCTACCACAGACTTCCACGGCACCAGCAGCACGATCGCGACACCGGCGGCCGCATGCAGCAGGAGAACGGCCCGAGCCGGCTGGCCCGACAACTCGAACGCTACCCACCCGCTGGCAAAGGCCAGCGCGAGCAGGAAGAGCAATGCCAGGTTGGTGATTCGGCCTGTGGCGCTATTCATGTCTCAGGCTTCGGCCTTGATCGCCGGGGCGCCACCCGCCGTGATCTCGAGATCGGCCCACATGCCGCTCGCCTCGTTCCCGCCCACGAGCGAGGCGATCCGATAGCTGCCCAACGTCGATGGGCTGAAGACGAACGTCGCCGATCTCCCCGGGTCGAGGCCGCGCGTGGGATCCGGCGTCGACCACCCCGGCTCGACCGGGCTGATGTCTTTGCTGCCGTGAACGACGGCGCACGAGTTGGGGACGGTCCCGCGGTTCTCGCACTGCACCGTCACCTGCCATCCCACCGGGATGCTGATGACCAGAGTCCCGTCGCGATACCCGTTGTAGTTGAACTGGTAGTCGCCGGCCGGGTAGCCCGCGATGAGCGTGATCACAACGGCACGTGCGGACGCATCGGAATGGATGTAAGCCTTCGGGTCGGGCGGGTTACCAGGGCCCGTTCCAGTCAACGGATCGCACGCCGCACCCGCGAGCATCGCGAATCCAAGGCATCCGGCCACGGCCCATCTGAGGCCCATGCGAAGTTGCGAATATGATCCCACTGAGATGGGCGACCCACCCAAGAGCGCGCCGCGGCTGCTTGTTTGGTGGGAGTCGCTCGAGACCTGGCTGCAGCTCGTGATCTCGTTTCCGATCTTCGCGATCCTCATGCTGCTGATCAACATAGGACCATTCAGCCAGCCGCTCGGGCGATCCATTTTCTACGGGGTGTTCGAAGGGGCGGTGCTAAGCGGCGGGCTCGCGGTGGCGACGGCCACCGAGCGCGGCCGCCGCCGCTGATTTCATAGGGGGAAGGCGCCGATGGCGACACGAAGCTCGACGGTGAAGCGGATCGTCATCGGCGTGGACGGTTCCGACGCGGGCAAGCATGCGCTCGAGTGGACTGCGCGGCTGGCAAAGTCGATGGGCTCGCAGGTCATCGCGGTCTACGCACTCGACATACCGGTTGCGCTGCCGGATCCGTACACGATGCCGCTGTATCTCGACGACGAGGTGCGGCGCGGAATCGAGTCGGACTTCGTGAACAAATGGTGCCGCCCACTGAAAACGGCCGGCGTTCGCTACCGAGCGATACTCCAGGATGGGCGGCCGGCGACGGTGATCATGGACGTCGCGGACAAGGAAAAAGCCGACCTCATCGTCCTCGGCCGGCGCGGGCGCGGAGAGGTTGCCGAACTGCTGCTCGGGAGCGTGAGCCACGAGGTGGTCCTTCATTCCAGGCACCCGGTTCTCCTCGTGCCCCGCAAGGCCTGAACGAGTTGGCCTCCTCGATACGCCTCGGGCGGATCTTCGGGATCGAGATCGGGATCAACTGGAGCCTCGTCTTCGTGTTCGCGCTCATCTCGTGGACTGTCGCGGCCGAGGTCCTTCCCATCGACGTTCCCGGCCAGCCGGCGTTGGCGTACTGGGCGGCCGGCGTCGCCGGAAGCATTGCGTTCTATGCCTGCCTCCTCGCGCACGAGCTCGCCCACGCGCTCGTCGCGAGGCGCTTTGGCGTCAAGGTCGGGGGCATCACCCTCTGGCTGTTTGGCGGCGTTTCAAGGCTTGATGGCGAGCCCCCGAGCGCCCGTGCCGAAGGGCTGATCGCGGGCGTCGGCCCGCTGACGAGCCTGGCGGTGGCGCTGCTCGCCTTGGTGCTTTCGCTGCTTCCCCTCCCCGCGCTCGTTGCCGATCTGTTCGCTTGGCTTGCGTTTGTCAACGTCGCCCTCGCCGTGTTCAATCTCGTCCCGGCCTTTCCGCTCGACGGCGGCCGCCTCCTCAGCTCTTTCTTCTGGAGGCGGTCGGGCAGCAGGCAGAGGGGAGTTCACAGCGCGGTGCAGATCGGCCGCGTGTTCGCGTACCTGATGATCGCATTCGGGGTCTTCGAGCTTTTCACAGGCGCGGTCCTGAATGGAATCTGGATCGCGTTCGTGGGTTGGTTCCTGCTGTCGGCCGGCAGCTCCGAGGAAGCCGGGACCGCGGTCCGCGGCATCCTGCGGTCGGTGCCGGTGTCGGCGGCGATGTCGTCGCCGGTGGTCACCGTCCCAGACTGGCTGACGGTCGACCAGTTCCTGGAGTCGATCGCACCGCTGCACGCGTTCACGACATATCCGATTCACGATCCCTCCGGCAAGCTGACGGGGATCGTTCGCCTCGGCGACCTGATGAGGATGCCCGCGGCGGCTCGGGCACAGGAACGGCTGAAGGACCGCGCCCGTCCCATCGCGGAGGTGCCGGTGAGCCGGCCGGACGAAGATCTCGCCGTACTCATCCAACGAGTCGGCGCGGCGCTGGACCTCCGTGTGCTCGTGTTCGACAAGGGCGAGCTCGTGGGCATCGTGTCGCCGGTCGACATTGCGAGGCTGCTCGCGGTCAGGCAGGCGCTTGCCGGTCGGGCGCCGCGAGCGGGAGCAGCGGGTACGACGCCAGGGGCCGCGTGATCGCACGATCGCTGTGGACCGTCGCGGTTGTGCTTCTAATCGCCGGCTGCACGTCTGGCTCAAGCTCGACGTTCAGCCCGAACAGCGCCTCAGTCGACTCGAGCTATTCCTGTCCTGTTGGCGCGAGCAACGTCCATTACGACCTGCACGGCACGATCGACGTCCACAACGGCACGTCCAAGGCTGTGTCGATCTCGAGCGTCGACGCCACCCTCACCCTTGCCGCCGTCAAGGGAGCGTGGCTCCAGAAGGTCGGCGACAGGTACGACGCCGGCAACATCACATTCACGCCGGCGGAAGTCGCCGCCGGGGCGAACGCCACTCTCGTCGTGACGATTCCGACCGCGTGCACCGGCCGCGCCGCCACCTCGCCGGTGGCGTCGGGAGACTACGTGGTGGGCTTCACGATGATCACGTCCGCGGGCACATTCAAGCTCGACAGCAAGGACCGGCACCGCATCTCGACCGGCTGAGCCGTACATTCGACGGTTTTCAAAACCATTCAACGGTGGTAGCGGAACCGCCTCCTGAAAAGCGTTTTACTGACTAAGGAGACGGTGTGATGAGAAAAGTAAAGACGGACCCTGATCTTCAGTCTCAGCTCGAGTCTCTGCTCGACCAGGTGTGGCGATCCGAGGCCGATTGGCGCCTGTGGGACCGCGTTGATGCCGTGGTCATGATGGAATCGCTTCGGGCGAAGCGCGCCAAGCGCGTCCAGGTGGAGTTCCATTCGCCTGAATCGGCGCCTCAAAATGCTGCCTGACACCGTCTCCGCGCCCCGCGTCGCGTTCGTTCTTTCGGGCGGCGGCAGCCTCGGCGCCATCCAGGTCGGGATGCTGCAGGCCCTCTTCGAGGAAGGCATCCGGCCCGACCTCCTGGTCGGGACCTCGGCCGGCGCCGTCAACGCCGCGTGGGTGGCCGGGCATCCGCACAGCGAGGGAGCCAAGGAGCTCGCCGCCATCTGGTGCGGATTGCGGCGGCAAGACATCTTTCCCCTCAGCGCGTGGGCTGGAGCGCTCGGGCTGTTCGGGCGGACCAATCACGTCATCCCCAACTCCGGCCTGCGCGCGCTCATCGAACGGCACATCCCGTACGAGCGGCTGGAGGATGCTTCGATCCCTATCCACGTTGTCGCCACCGACCTGAAGACGGGGCATGCGGTCGTCCTGTCCTCGGGCCCGGCCGTGCCCGCGTTGCTGGCGAGCACTGCCATTCCGGGCGTCTTCCCGCCAGTGACGATCGGTCGGCGCGAGCTCGTCGACGGCGGGGTGGCCGACCTCACCCCGATCGCCGCGGCCATCGCCCAGGGGGCGACCCAGGTCTACGTTCTTCCAATCGGCTATCCGTGGCTCAGACAGGACCGGTTGAATGCCGTCGGCATGGCGCTGCAGGCACTCGCCCGCGTAGTCGAGCAGCGATTGCACAGTGAGATAGCGGCTCATACACAATCGGCTGACATTCGCCTCCTGCCCACGATCGACGGCCCGGCTGTGTCGCCTGCCGACTTCAGCCGCACGCCCGAGCTGATCAGCCGCGCGTACCGCGCGACCCGACGCCACCTTTCACGGCAGCCGAGTACAACCGTGATGGCAAACGTTGCTTAATCGAGGCGTTTGACCCGCAAGGGTTGGGCGCCTCAAATTCTCTCGATCAAAGCGCCAGGAGGATGGAACCTTGCAGTGCAACATCTGCGGCGAAGAGGTCGACAACTCGGAAGACCTCGCCAACCACATGGAAAAGATGCACGCCGTGGGCGAGGTGGACGAACCGGAGCAGGAAAAGAACCCGGAGGTTCCGGAGCTTCCCAAGGAAGACGAAGTTCCTGACCCGGCCCCGATCCCCGGCCGCATGTAAATATCGCGTTCGTAACCGTATCAGCGGCGGGAGAAATTTCCGCCGCTGATTTTATAAGAGGGAACCTGCCGGTTCCCTCTCATCGCCGGGCGCTGCGCGCGCGGCTGCTCTCTTTCCCGCTGATGCGATTTACGGAATGTTCACGCCTCGCGACGCTGGGCGACTCCAAGCACGTCAGTCTGCGGCCGGGATAAACCCGGCCGCCCAGGCCACGAATTTGGCTCCGTGGGACTGAATTCTCGCCGCTGATTTTTGTCTCTAACCCAGGGCTCCGTATAGCTGTGGTTGCTGGGTCGGCGCGATCGAGCCGTCGGGTCCGTCCTCCGCCGTGACGGCCATCTGCGAGTAACCCTTGAGCGGCATGTTCACCAGCACCACCTTGCTGCCGTTGCTGTCGGGCACGAACACCGCGGCCGAGTCCGGGTGCCCGCCACTCGTGATGAGCCAGACCTCATAGACCTTTCCTTTGTCGAGCGCTGGCAGCCCGCTGAAGTCGACCAGGGTCACACCGTCGCTCTTCAGGTCGATGACCGTCCCGTGCGCGGCCGCGAGAGCTCCATGCCCGACCAGGGTGAAACGCGCTACCTGCGCCGGCGGCGCGGAAACCGAGCCGCGCCCGAGCAGGCCTCCCACGAACAGCCCTGCAAGCAGCGCCAGCAGCACAGTTGCTGCCGCCGCAAAGGCGGCGAGGCGGCCGAACTGGAACGTGGTGGCGGGCTTCCACCGGCCAGGCACCGGGCCGGCTCTCTTTCTCGCCGGCGCCGTGGGCAAGCTCGACGCGCGAGCGGCCGCCGCGGCGACGAGGACGCGCTCGCGCAGCCTGGCCGGCGGGGAGACCTCCTCGACCTCGAGAGGCAGCGCGACAACGGCTCGGCGCAAGCGCGCGGCGGTCTGGCTGCAGGTTGCGCAGCCTTCGACGTGGACGCGCATGCTCTCGGCCTCGCCAGGGTCGAGGGCGCCCAACACCCAGGCCGCGACCGTGCTCTCCAGCTCTTCGTGATCAGACATTGATCAGCCCCCTACCCTGGAGATACGAGCTCAGCTTCTCGAGGGCAAGTCGCATCCTGCCCTTGACCGTGCCGAGCGGCACGTGGGTCATGTCCGCGATCTCCGACTGCGAGTAACCTCCGAAATAGGCCAGCTGGACGGCCTGGCGCTGCTCAGCAGGCAGGCTGCCGACCGCCTCTCGCACGGCCATGCGTTCGAGGGACAGCGAAACCTCATGCCATGGATCCGAGCGAAGGCTGGATTCGATCAGCTCCGGTTGCAGCTCCAGCTCCTGGCGCTCGTGGGCACCACGACCTCGCAAATAGTCGATCGAACGATTGCGCACCGCTGTGATCAGCCAGGTGCGAAGCGAACCTTTTTTGGAATCGAAAGCGGCCGCGTTGGTCCAGATCTTCAAAAAAGCCTCTTGAACCACGTCCTCTGAGCGCCCGGGATCCCCGAGGACTCGCATGGCGACGGCGTACGCCAGCCCTGCATATCGGTCGTACAGCTCCAACAGCGCATCCTGGTTGCCGGCGGCCAGGACGACCGCGAGCTCGGCATCGGGGAGTCCTTCGGGTTCTATCGGCTCATGTACCTTCCACTGCGCTCAGTGGCGCTCCGCCGGGCGTCCGGCGCGTGGTCAGCTCGCCGATCGGTGACTTCTTCGGCGAGGCGACCGCCCACTCCTCGTTGTCGATCAGCCTCCACGCCCACTCCGGGTCCTGGCGGCGGCGTTCGCGGGCCGCGTAGAGCGCCCTGGACATGAGCTCGATCCCGGCCAGGCCGGGCAGCTTGCCGATCTTCTCGTCCAGCGCCAGCAGGTCCTCCTCACCCTGCTCGTCGTCGAACAGGTAAAGCGCGAGCGCGTCGACCTGCTCCTGGGTCTTCACCCCTTGGCCCACGGGAACCCAGAAGCGATTCAGCATCCAGCGGTCCACTCGCTGTGCCTTCTCGTTTCCGGTCAGCCACTCCTTGGCCGAGTTGAAGTAGAAGGCGTAATGCCGGCGCTCGTCCTTGATGATCCGGCCGAGCAGGTCTTTGAGGACCGGGTGTCCCGATTTGCGGATCAGCGCTGCGTAACCGGTCAGCGTCGAAAGCTCGTTGATGGCGCCGATGGTCAGGTACACGGCTGAGAAGTCCTTCAGCAGCCACGAGCCGACCATCGTCGAGAGGATGCTGACGCTGTTCTGAAATCCGAGGTTGGCGCGCACGTTGGCGATTCGGTCCTGCGCGTCGAACTCGATCCCGTACAGGTTGAGGAGCTTGCCGAGGTTCTCGCCGTGCCACAGCTCTTCGTAGTTCCAGCACGCCAGGAATGCCGTGAGGATGGGGTCCATGCACGCCCGCGTTACAAGCAGGTGCGAGAGATAGAGCGGGACGTGATTCTCGATGTCCATCATGTAGTGGAGACAGAAGAGGTCCCCTTTGGACAGAGGGCTGGCGGTGACCGCCTGCCAGTCGATCCCGCTGGTGTCGAGTTTCTTCGACTCCTCTTTGTAGCGCTCGATGCTGAAGCTCATCCTTCCTCCAATCCGTTCCGGCGTTAAAGATCGATACGCAAAAGCGGCTCCGCCGGATCATTTTCTGCTTTCGTCTCGACAAACTCACAGCTTCCTCACACGGCGTGCTGAGCGACCGACGCCAGTCTCGGTGGCAACGCTCGAGCAAAAAACCAACAGGAGGAAGTCAGCAGCCATGAACAGAGTTCGTACGGCAGTGACGGCAGCGGCCATCGCAGGGTCGATGCTCATAGGAGGGGTGGCCGGCGCCGCCCTGTACGGCGTGTCGGCCCTCAGCGCGGCCGCGGCCACGACCGCGGCGAGCCCAACCCCCACGCCCGGCACGTCCACGGGCACGTTCGTCCCCAACGAGGACGCCACGCACGAGGCCGGTGAGAGCGCGGCGCGCGAGGCCCAGGAAAACGCTGGGCAGGTCCCGACCGTACCCTAAAGTGCGGTCGATAATCGGCGGGGTCGACGAAATGTCGGCCCCGCCACCACTTCAAAAGAGTCCAGCATGAAGTCCCGATTTCTCATCGCCGGCGCCGCGGTAATTGCGGTCATCGCGCTCGCGGGAGGCGGCGCGTATGTCTACTTCTTCTCCGGCCTCCGCTCCTCACCCAACGCGCTTGGGCTTTCCGCGTCGCCGAGTGCGCAGGCCTCGACAAGCCCATCCGCCTCGACCGCCGGCAGCCTGGCCGGAAGCTGGACCGTGACCACCGGCTCTCTCGCCGGTTACCGCGTAAAGGAGCTGTTCGTCGGCGAGACGTCCAAGCACGAGGCCGTCGCCCGCACCTCCACCGTCACGGGAAGCCTGACCGTAGCCGGAGCCTCGACCGGCTACCAGGTGAGCGCGATCACGATCACCGCGGTGCTCACGGGCCTGCACAGCGTCGATACAGTCGCGGGCCGGGACGTCTCACAGCGCGACGGCTTCGTGTCACGCCAGATGAACCTGCAGCAGTTTCCGAGCGCCACTTTCACCGCATCGTCGGTTTCGGTGACCGGATCCACGTCGGGCCCGGTCGATCTCTCGCTGCCGGGCAAGCTGACGATCCACGGGGTCACGAAGGACGTGACGGCCTCGGCCAAGGCTCAGCTGTCTGGAAGCAAGGTCGAGGTCGCGGGGAGCGTGTCGATCGTGATGACGGACTACGGGGTGACACCGCCCTCGGTGCCGTTCACCACCGTCGACCCACAGGTCACCATCGAGTTCGACATCTTCATGACTAAGGCCGCTTAGCCGATCATCTGTCGCGCGACGAACATCACGTTCGCGGGGCGCTCGGCGAGCCTTCTGAGGTACCACGCGTACCACGCGTCGCCGTACGCGATGAGGTCCTTGACGCGATAGCCCTCCGCCGCAAGCCGCACCTGCTGCGCCGACTGGATGCCGTAGAGCATGTGCACCTCGAGCTGGTGACGGTCCATGCCGATGGCGTCGGCGAATCGCGCGATGCGGTCGATCAGCGGAATGTCGTGCGTTGCCAGGACCAGGCGCAGGCGCCCTCGGTTAGCGTCAGGCAGCATCAGCGCGCACAGCGCCAGGTAGTTGGCATCCACATCGCGCTTGGCGGGGAACGCGCGATCCGCGGGCTCCGCATACGCGCCTTTGACGAGCCTGATGGCCGGCTTGAAGGTCAGCATCCGGTACGCATCCGCAGCAGTGCGGTAGAGGTAGGCCTGCAGGCAGACGCCGACGGCAGGGTGCCTCGAGTGGACGCGGTTGTAGAGGTCGAGCGTCCGGTCCGTGTAGGCGCTCCCCTCCATGTCGATCCAGAGGAAGCCCTTGGCGCGCGCGGCGGCTTCGGCCAGCCGGTTCAGGTTCGCAAACGTCGCATCGGGGTCGATATCGAGACCGACCTGCGTGGGCTTGACGGAGATCTCAGGCTCGAGGCCGGCTTCGGAGGCCGTCTTCAGGACCATTTCGTAATGCTCGACGGCGGCGGTGGCGTCCGACATTGCCTTGATGTTCTCGCCGAGCTTCGAGAAGACCGCTCCGATGCCGAGGGTCTTGAACGCCACCGATGCCTTGAGCGCCGAGTCGAAGTCTTCACCCGGCATGAACCGCTTCACGGCCCGCTTGACGAAGCCCCATTGAGGCACGTGCTCGGACAGCCAGGAATTCTGCGCGCACCACAAGAGAAGTCCCCTCACCGAAGGGTCATCATATGGGGCCACGCGTCGGGGTCGTTCGGTACGACTGCCGGACGCTCCATCGACCGCGCCTCGGACTTGAACCCTGCGCCGGTGTCAAACAATGTCACCCGCTCGCCGGCGTCGATCAGCCCTTGTCCCAGCAGGACTGGCAGCGCCGCCAGGGCCGCGGCCGATTCGAGGCTCAGGTAGCCGGCGCCCGCGCGCGCGGCGAACGCCTGCATCGAATCGATCTCGGTCTCGGGAACAGCGAGCGCGCCTCCTCCGGATCGTCGGAGGCAATCGAGGATCAGGTGATCGCCGAGAGCCGAGGGCACGCGAATGCCGGCGGCGCGCGTCACCGCGTGGGGCCATGGCTCGGCGAACTCCGCCCCTTGCTCGAAAGCGCGCACGATCGGCGCGCAGCCGTCCGCCTGCACCGCATACATGCGCGGCCTCGTCGAGCTGATGAGGCCGATCGCCTCCAGCTCGTCGAACGCTTTCCACATTCCAACGAGCCCGGTTCCACCGCCGGTTGGATAGACGACGGCGTCAGGCAGGCTCCAGCCGAAGTCTTCAGCCAGCTCGAAGCCGAGCGTCTTCTTGCCTTCGACGCGGTACGGCTCGCGAAGCGTTGCCATGTCGAACGCGCCGGTCTGCTCGGCGATCAGGCGGGCCAGCTTGCCGCAGTCGGAGATGAGGCCGTCCAGGAGGATCACGCGCGCACCACAGATCGCCGCCTCTTGCTGGTTGGCGATCGGAGCGTCCGCGGGCATCACGACTGTCGCCTGTATGCCGGCGGCCGCCGCGTATGCCGCCAACGCGCCGCCCGCGTTGCCGGCCGAAGGAGCCACGAGGTGAGTGGCGCCGAGCTCGACCGCCCGGCTCACCGCGACCGCCATTCCCCTCGCCTTGAAGGACCCGGTCGGATTCACGCTCTCCGCCTTGACGTGTAGCCCGCGCAATCCGAGCTTCGAGGCCAGTCGGCCTGGCGGCAGCAGAGGGGTGCCGCCCTCGCCAAGAGTGGTCATGAACGATCGCACGCGCACGGGAAGCAGCTCCTCCCATCGCCACACGCCGCGCCGCCGGCCGGCGATGACGTCCGGTGTCAGGCGATCGCGAACCGCGGCGAGGTCGTAGCGTGCAAGCAGGGTTCGACCATCAGCAGGATCTGTGCCTCGCAGGTGATCGGCGTCATAGCGGATGCCTGAACGCGAGCCTTCGAGGAACTCGAGCGTCGAGGCGGTGCGCTGGCTGGACCCGTCCATTCCAGCGCGAGACTACTTCATCAACGACCGCCATCCCTGCACGTGGATTTCGACGCCGAACTTGCGCGCCGCGGCCCGGATGCGCTTCCACGCGGCGTCGCGCTCATCATCAGTGACGCCCTCGACCTGGTCGAATCGCGCCACGGCGTTGCGCACGTGGCGCGCATCCGTGATCGGCTCCTTGCGCTCCTTCGTGAACGCGAAGCGCTCGGCCGGCAGCCTGTTCTTCTGGCGCGTGCTCAGAACTCTGCTTTTCTTCGCTGCCATTTCATACCTCCCGGATCACCTCAGGATGGTGTTTGCGCTGGTGATGAATCAATTTCCTCCGATCTGGTAACGCCTACTCCCGTCGCGACTACGCAGACCGTTGGCTGTCGGCTGGTCGAGCCGGAACCGGTTGTACACCGCACCCAGCAGGATCAGCTCACAGACCACGTAGAACCAGGCGGCGAGCAGGAAGAAGAGGCCGAACTGCGCGCCGTAAGTGTTGAAACCTCCCGCCAGCCTCACATAAAGAGGGAAGCCGAGTGAGAACACTTCGATCATGATCCCCGCGAGCACTGCCCCAGGAACCACGTCACGCACTTCGAAGGTCCGGTTCGGCACGAACCGATAGAGCATCACCAGTAATCCGACCATGACCGCGGATCCGATCAAGAACCCGGACACCCAGGCGAGGGGGAACAGCGCCGCCACCGCGTTCGCCGCGACGGTGACGCCAACCGCAACCACGAGCAGGACCATGATCGCGAGGCCCATCAGCTTCCGCCTCAACATGTCTCGCTGCTTCGTCCCGAAAATCTGAGCGAACGCGAACTCCATGGTCGAGAAGATGCTGCCGGCGCTCCACAGCAGGCCGGCGATGGACAGCAGGCCCATCCATCCTGCCGACCTCTTCACCCCGTACAGAGCGTCGAGCAGCTGCGGCTGCGCGCCGCCGGGGAACAGATTGACGATCAACATCTGTGCCTTTGCCTCGGTGGCCGGGTCGCGGACGGCGAAACCCACCAGCGAGAGGACGGCCAGCACCAGCGGAAACATCGCGAGCATGCAGCTGAACGCCATCGCAAGGGCGTACTGGCCGGCCTGGCTTTCGCCGTACGCCATCAGAACGCGAATCGGCAGCCAGCTGCCGAGGAGTTTCCTCATCTAAATAGAACGCCGCGCCCCGGTACGAGCCTCAAAACCAGCGTTACCGTTTATGTATGGACCCCATCATTACGCCGCCCCAGATCCTTCCGCCATCGGTGGACAGGCGCGTGTTCGAAGCCATTCACGGTCTTCCCCATTCGCCCCAAAGCGACCGCTACATCTCTCTGGTCTCCGACCTGGGCGAGGGCATGGGCTGGGTCGCGGCAGGAATCGGCGTGGCGTGGCTGGGCGGTCGACGAGGACGGCGCGCCGGGATCGCGACCGCGCTGGCGTCGCTCGGGACCACCTATGTCGTGCAGCGGATGGTCAAGCCGATATTCCGCCGCCGCCGTCCGTTCGTGGCTCGCGAGGTGATGGTGGTCGGGATTCGCACCGCCGACGCATCGTTCCCGTCCGGCCACACCGCGTCGTCGTTTGCCGCGGCAACGGCGCTGGCCACCTTCTACCCGAACGCGGCCCCGCTCGTCTTCACGCTGGCCACCCTGGTGGGGGCATCGAGAGTGCACCTCGGCCACCACTTTCCCAGCGACGTCACCGCCGGCGCGCTGATCGGCGTCGGCACAGGGACCGTGACCGCCTGGCTGCTCAAGCTGCCGCGATTCCTCTGACGCGACCCCCATATAGTGGAAGAGCCCGGCCCTTGCAGGCCAGGCTCCCCCATCGCTCCTACGCCTCAGCCCGGCTGCCTACCCGGCCAAGACTGCGCAGGCTCGCCCCGTATGCTCGGGGCATGGTCATAAGGAGCGACCTCGAAGGTATGACCGACGCCGAGGCGCGCCAGACGCTGGTCGGGCTGCCCCGGGCCGGGGACTACGAGGTCGTGGTCAAACCGCTCCGCTACCGGTCCTCCCCGCATCTCGCGGCGCGCTGCGAGTTCGAGGAGCGCCGGATCGTCCTCCAGGTCCCGGTGCCATTTCGCCCTTTCAAAGAGCCGGTGATCTACGCGGCGCGTCGCAAGCGTGGTCACGGCATCCGCTTCGCCTGGGCGTCCGAGAGCGTTTCATTCCGCCAGCGCCGTGAGGTGCTGCGCTTCCTTTACTGCCACGAATGGATGCACTGGTACCTGCACGAGGAGCTCGGCAAGAAATCAGCGGCCGAGACGGCCTGCGATCGGTTCGCCCTGAGGAACTTCAGGCGTCCTCGCGTCACGACTGCCGACGCCGACGCCGCGCTTCGCCGCCGGCCGCGCCGCCAGGCGACGGCTTAGCTCACAGCTCTAGACGCTGGAAAGGAACCTGGCCACCTCGGCGGCGAACGTCCTCGTGTTGATCGGCTTCGAGATGTAGCCGGAGCAGCCCGCCTCGAGGGTCAGCTCCCTATCGCCCGTCATGGCGAGGGCGGTGAGCGCGACGACCGGTATGTCCGCCGTCCGCGTGTTGCTCTTCAGGCGTCGAGTCAGAGTCAAGCCGTCCATGCCCGGCATCTGCACGTCCATGAGGATCAGGTCCGGAGATCCGATCGCCAGCATGTCGAGGGCTTCCTGCGCGTTGCCGGCCATCTCGACCCGGTAGCCCTCGCGCTCGAGCACCGCGCCCGCAAGCAGCCGGTTCGCCTCGTTGTCCTCGACGATGAGGATCAACGCGGGGCCGTTCATTTTGGCGGCGACACGGAGTCGACGGCCTGGCGCAAGAGCTGGAGCAAGTCCGAGGCGCCGGTGGACCCGCGCTTCAGGATCGTGGAGACGTGTCCGTTCAATTGGCGGATGTCGGCCTCAGTGAGGTTTTTGGCGGTCAGCACCATGATCGGCGTCGACTTCGTAGCGTCGTCCGCACGCAGCGCCTCCACCACGTCGAAACCGGTGACCTCCGGCATCATGAGGTCGAGCAGCACCAGGTCTGGCTTGCGCGATTTGGCAAGATCGATCGCTTCCCGCCCACCTTTTGCCTGGATGACGGCGAACCCGGCGGGCTCGAGGATCCTCTTCAGCCACTCGCGGTTGGCTGTCTCGTCGTCGACCACAAGAATGCGGGGCTTCTCGCCCGCCTTCCGTCCAAACCTGAATCGGCTCAGCCGGTTGATCAGCTCTTTGGCGGGGACCGGCTTCACGAAATAGTCGAGCGCTCCCAGCGCGATGCCGAGCTCGGGATTGTCGACCACGCTGACGACCACAACCGGGATCTCGCTCGTGGCCGGCTCACGCTTCAGGCGCGTGAGGACCTCCCAGCCGTCGAGGTCGGGCAGGAGGATGTCGAGTGTGATGGCGGCCGGCTTGCGCTCGATCGCTTTCGAGATGGCTTCGCCGCCGCTGCGAGCCACCTCGGTGCCGAAGCCCGCGCGTTCCAGCTGCCGTGTCAGCAGCTCCGCCGCCGCGGGATCGTCCTCCACAACCAGGACGAGGGGCCGCGACGCGTCGGGCACGCGCGTGGTCGAGATCGAGGGAGCGGGCGTTTCCTGGCCGTGCGCCTGGATGGGCAGGGTGATCGTGAACGCGCTGCCCTTCCCAGGTTCGCTCTCGAGCCGGACGTCCCCGCCGTGGAGCCTTGCGAAGCGGCGCGTCAGTGTCAGGCCCAAACCGGTGCCAGGTTGGGAGCGCCCGACTCCCGAGTCAACCTGCTGGAACTCGTGGAAGATGCGCTCCTGGTCCTGTTTGTCAATGCCGATGCCGGTGTCGGTGAACGAAACCTCGACCGAGTCCGGAAGGCGACGCGTCTGGATCGTGACCATGCCGCCCTCGGGAGTGAACTTGACGGCGTTGGACGCGAGGTTGAGCAACATCTGCTTCACCTTGCCGGCGTCTGCGGTGATCTCTCCCGCGGCTCCATCGACGATCTTGAATTGAATCTGCTTCTGCGCGGCTAGCGGCTCTACCGTGGCCGCGGCCTGGCTCACGACCTCCTCGATGCTGACGGTCTGGAGGCGCAGCTCCATCTGGCCCGCTTCGATCTTGGAGAGGTCGAGGATGTCGTTGATGAGACCGAGCAGATGCTTGCCACTCGAGTGGATCTGCTCGAGGAAGCGCTTGCGTGTCGCAGCTGAGAACTGCCCATTGTTGGCATCGATCAGCAGCTCGGAGAAACCGAGGATGGCGTTGAGAGGAGTTCGGAGCTCGTGGCTCATGCTGGCGAGGAACACGCTCTTGTGCCGGTTCGCTGCCTCGAGCTGCAAGTTGCTTTCCTCCAGCCTCGCCATGAGCTGCCTGCGGTCGAGCGCGGTCGCGAACGCGCTCATGAACTGCTGGACACGGCGCATCTCATCGGAGCCGAACGCGGGCGTGAATGGTCCGGAAACGACGATCAGAGCTCCCGCCCCGGCCAGCCCCTTGATCGGCAGCATAAGAACGGCGTGATCAGACCCGGTGATGTTCATGCGGCCCACGCCCTCGCCGAGGTGCCCGACGCCCTCCTTCAGATCGCTCAGCTGATCCGGCGGGAAGCCGTGTGAGGATCGCAGCGTTCCGGCGGTGTCGAATGAGGCCGCGGCCGCGCCACCGACCAGGCGCATCGCCCACTCCAGGGCTCGGTTGGCAAGGGCATCCTGGTCTTCGCTCAGGAGCAGCTCTTCCATGAACGCGCGCAGGCCTTCCTCCTCCGATGCGCGCCACTCCCGGCGGAGCCAGGACGGTGGCGAAAAGCTCACGTACAGGAGGGGGACGACCGCCAGGACGACCAGCTGGACAATGAGCTGCACGGCCTGGTTGCCCGAGGCCGCGCCGGCACCAAGAGCCAGGACCGCGAAGACGAGGATGCCGACGATGCCCGCGAATCCGAGGCTCAGCGAGCGCAGCCGCCAAGCCTGAACCGCGGGAAGGTTGCGCGCAACCAGCCAGAACCTCACGCAGGGCTCGATGACGGTCGCCGCCCAGACCAGCAGGATCAGCAACGCAGCCCCCGTCTGGAGCTGGGTCGAAACACCGGCGACATTGCCCAAGAACCTGGCCAGGAAATAGACCACGAGCGCCACGACCATCGCCGTGACCGCGGCGATGTGCCACACACGTGGCAGCGGGATCAGCGAGGCGCGGAAGCGAAGCAGGGCGTAGCTCGAGCCGACGAAGAAGATGAGGTCGATCTCGGTCAGCAGCGGCGGCGTGAAGTGCAAGAGTGCGGGTAGGCGGCCGAGAACCGTGACCGACGACAGCAGCACGATGGCCAGCGCGAGGAAGCCCAGCGCCCGGTCTCGGTGGCGCGCCCACGTGATCGCCGTGGCGACGCCGAGAAGGATGAACGCGACTGTGGTTACGTTCTGCAGGACCGCCAGGACGCTGGTCACGGTGTTCGGCTCAGGCCGCGCCGAGCCGGTGTATGGCGGGCATCTCACCCACGAAAAGGTCGACCACCTCAGGATCCCATTGAGTCCCAGCGCCATCGACGAGCACGGCCAGCGCTCTATCGACTTGAAGCCGCGGCCGGTACGGCCGATCGTTGACCAGCGCATCGAACGCATCGCAGACGGCGACGATCCTGGCGAGACGAGGAATCTCACGACCGCGCAGGCCATCCGGGTAGCCCCGGCCGTCGAAGCGCTCGTGGTGGTGCCGGATGATCGGGAGAAGAGTCGATGCGGAGCGCAGCGGCCGCACGATGTTCTCGCCGATCAGTACGTGCGAGCGCATGCGAATCGTCTCATCAGGGTCGAGCGGACCGGGCTTCAAGAGGATGGAGTCCGGGACGCCGATCTTGCCGATGTCATGGATGATGCCGCCCCGATAGAGCGCATCGAGGGCCACTTCAGGCATGCCCAGCCGGGAGCCGAGGTGCCGCGCCGATTCGCCCACCCGCTGCGTGTGCTTCTCGGTGAGGGAGTCCTTCGCCTCGACGGCCGCCGCGAGCGAGAAGATCACCTGCTCGGCGCTGTCCAGGGTGTTGTAGAGCGCCTTCAGGCGCAAGGCCGAACGGACCCGGGCGACGAGCTCGACCCGCTCGACCGGCTTGGCCATGAAGTCGTCCGCGCCCGACTCGAGGGCGCGCACCCGATCGTCGGTCTGGTTCAAGGCGGTGATCATCACGACCGGAAGCAGGCGCCCGCCGGGACCGGCCTTGATCCGGCGGCAAACCTCGTAGCCGTCCATGCCAGGCATCTGGACGTCCAGAAGCACGAGGTCGGGGGGCTCTTGCTGGATCTGCTCGAGCGCGGAGGCGCCGTCCGCCGCCAGGCGGACGTCGCAGTCGAGGCCGCTCAGGTAGGCCTGGACGAGCTCTCGATTGGCAAGGCCATCGTCAACTACCAGTACGACCGCCATCCCCAGGCCGTCCTTCCCACGTTGTTAAGTGAATCACGGGGCAACATCGTAGCTTCAAACGTTTGAGTTAACGCATTCTTAGCCCTGCCGGGTCGCCAGGCGACCCAACTTCGTGGCCAGGGCGGCCGGGTTTATCCCGGCCGCGGCTGCGCGCTCCTGCAGTCTGCCAAGTGTGGCCGGGCGTATCCATTCTGATAATCACAAACCGCGGGAAAGAGAGCAGCCGCGCGCGCAGCGCCCGGTGATGAGAGGGAACCGGCAGGTTCCCTCTTATAACTCAAGCGGTCGCGGTGCGCTCGAGTTGGGCCGGGGGCGCGATCTTGGCCGGGTGGAGCCGGTTCAAGGCGAGCCGCAGCTGATGGTTGGCTGCGGCCAGGTCGCCGCGTTTTTCGAGGAGCTCGGCGTACACCACGTGGCAGCGGCTCAGGCGCTCCTCCGCGCCGAGCGCATCGAGGATGCCCCACGCTTCGCGGAATTCGGCATCGACACGATCGTGCTCACCACGCTCGGCGGCGATGCGGCCAAGCCACTGGTGGCAGTCGGCGAGCGTCGCCTTTTCGGCAAGCCGCTCGGCGTAGGTTCGGGCCTCGACCGCATAGGTCTCAGCCGCATCGAGTCGCGACCGGGCGATGTCCAGCTCGCACAGGCTCAGCAGGATCTCGGCACGTCCGACCTCGATCGCCGCTTCATCGAATAAGGCCAGCGCCCTCGTCAGGTGTTCGCCCGCGCCGGCAAGCTCGCCGCGTTTGACCAGCAGCCGACCCAGGTTGTTTTCCGAGCGGGCCAGCGACAGGCGATCGTTCAAGGTCTCGTGGATGGAGATGGAGCGCTGTGCGTAGTAGGCGGCCTGGTTCAGCTCGCCGGTTTCGGTGTAGGCGATGCTCAGCCCGCCGTACATCAGCGATAAGCGACGCAGGTCCTGGACGACCGCCCCGGCGGCGATCGCCTTCTCATAGCAGTCGATCGCGGCCTGCCAGTCTTCGTTGGTGACGTGCACTGTTCCGAGCACGAACAGCAACCGGGCCTCGGTAGTCTCGGGCACCGGGCGCAGCGAGCGGCAGATCGCGAGGGCTCGCTCGGCCAGACCAAGCGCGGCCGGATCCTGCAGGAGATATGCGGCTGAAGCCTCGTGGCCGAGGCACTCGGCCGTCATGAGACGGTCGCCGGTCCTCTCGAAGTAGTCTCGTGCCGCGGCGGCCAGGCGCTGCGCTTCCTTGGGTTGCGCCGTTCGCAGCAATGCGTAAGCAAGTAGGTGTTGCGCCCGGGCCGTTGTGTCCGGATCGAGGTCTTTGGCCAGGAGCGCACGACCGGTGGCAAGCGCACCCTGAAGGTCGTTGGTCGCCATGAGGAGCTCGATCTCGAGAGTGTGCGGCGAAGACCTCGGCTCGAGCGTCGACGGCTGGGCCAGGAAGTAGTCGAGGGGCCGCCCGGTTCGCTCAGCGATCAGCACCAGCGTCTCCATGGAAGGCTTGGCCTTGCCGGTCTCGACGAAGTAGATGGCGGTCCGGCTCACGGCGCCGTTGGCGACTTGAGCGAGGCTCAGGCCGGCTTCCTTGCGGGCCTGCTTCACCGATCCTGCCTTGATCTCGATGCCGTGCCTTCGGCCCCGCCGCCCTGATGGGCTGGCGGCAGGTGTGGGGCGCGCGCCAGCTTCAGGCATTTCGAGCCAGCTTACAGGACCCCACAGGCGGTTGACACGAATGGATTAACGCAACTCGAGGCGTTTCCAGTCGATCAGCAGCAGGGTGGTAGGACGCCCGCGCCGGCGGTCGTCGCCAGCGAGAGCGCCATCGTGGCCGCCAGGATGGCGGCCAGGATCAGCTTCCTCATCAAATCTCACCTCCTTTGCGGCCGCGGACCGCTAGAGGTTCGAAACAGGAAGCCAGGCCGGCCGCGGCTCGCGAATCGCGGCCACCAGGCCCGCAGCCCACGCAGCGATCTTCACGCCGCCAAGGATTGCTATGGCGGCTCCCGCGCCAAACTCGAGTGGTAGTGTCGTGCCGAGCAAGATGGCCATGCCGATTGCCGCCGGGAGCAGCGCCAGCAGCAGGGCCGCCATTGCAATCGCGAGCACGGCCGGCGAACAGTCAGACGAGCTTTCCTCGCCCTCTAGCCCTTCGTCGTCAGCGCTGAAGGGGAAGGCACATTCGCGGATCTCGTACGTGGTCTGATGGATGGCGCCTGCTCCTTCACAAAGTCCCGACCTCACCCTTCGCGGCTCTGCTCTGGTCGCGCAATGTTAACTCAAGCCTCGTTTGAATTAACATACGGTTCCCGATAAGTGGCCTGGCAAACTTCCCCCGCCGATCTCAGCCCGGGCCTGAAGGCGGTTCAGCCCGCCTCTGAAGGCACCACCAGCGTCGGGCGACAGGACCACGAGCGCCATCGACGACATCGGCGAGGGGGTCGCATCTGGGATCGCCGCGATCAGCCTGCTCTTTGCCGCGTTCAGGTCTTCCGGCCGTACACGAACGGCCTGGGCGCTGCTGGCGATGTCAGCGGCAAGCTGGACGATCGGCGAGGCCATCTGGTCCTGGTATGAGGTTTTCCAGGGGATCGCCGTGCCGTTTCCCTCCGCAGCGGACACCGGCTTCCTGCTCGCGATCCCGTTCGCGATCGCGGGGGTCCTCACGTTCACCACAGCCCCGAGGCGCCTGGCGACCCGCGGAGAGGCAGTGCTCGCCGGCGTGATCGTCGCCCTTTCGCTTCTCTTCGTGGCCTGGGCGCTCGGGCTGCGCACGGTCTACGACCAATCGCAACAGCCGGTTCCCGCGACGCTGATCGGCCTCGCGTATCCGGTCGGCGACATCGTCGTCATCACGGTGCTGTTGATCGCTTTGCGACGGGCGAGCAAAGAGCAGTTCGGTCGCATGCTGATCCTCATCGCCGGACTGGCGTCGATCGCCGTGTCTGACAGCACCTTCACTTATCTCACCGCCAACGGGACCTACGGAGCGATCGGGAGCGTCCTCGACATCGGTTGGGTGACCGGCTATCTGCTGCTCGCGCTCGCGCCCCTATGGCCCGTTTCCGCTGTGGAGCGCGAGTCCGAAGAAGGGCCGATCGAGCTCTGGCAGATGGCTCTGCCCTGGGTCGCCACGCTGGCGGCAGCGCTGATGGCCATTCGGATCGCCTTGATCAATCAAGCCATGGACCAATTCGAGACCGTACTCGCCGGCAGCATCGGAGTGCTGTTCGTGTTCAACCAAATACTCACCCACCGCGACTCCTTGAACCTGCTGGTCAATAGCAAGCGAGCGGAAGCTCAGGTTCAGGCTCGCACGACGCTTCTCAACCAGGTCATCGTCCAGGCGCCGCTCGGCATCGCGCGCGTGGGCACCGACATGACCATCCTCGACGCCAACCCGCGACTCGGGATTCTCCTGCACGCGAAGCCCGCCGCCATGATCGGCGACTCGATCGCCCACTTCATGCCGCCCGAGGAGATGCAGCGGGTCGTCCAGTCACTACAACCGCTGTGGACCGGTGCCGCGGACACCGTCGAGTCCGACAGCCATGCGCTGCGTGCCGACGGGAGCAACGTGTGGCTGCACTGGAGCGCGACCTCGATCAAAAGGCGCGGAGGGAACACAGACTTTTTCCTCGCGATGTTCGAGGACGCGACCGCGCAGCACACCGCCCAGGAGGCAGCGATGGCCAACCTCGCCGGGCTCGAGCGGCTGAGCCAGCTGAAAAGCGAGTTCGTCTCCCTGGTCAGTCACGAGTTTCGAACCGCCCTCGTCGGCATCCAGGGCTTCAGCGAGATGATCCGCGACCAGGACCTGACGGCCGATGAAACCAAAGCCTTCGCGGGCGACATCAACAACGACGCCCTGCGCTTGAACCGGATGATCACCGAGATGCTCGACCTCGATCGCATCGAGGCCGGGCGGATGACCCTCAACATCTGCCCCGTCGACCTCAACAGCATTCTCACGGATGCGGCTGAGCGCGCGCGAGCCGTGAGCCCGAAACATACGATCGAAGCCAATTTGGATCCTGCCCTGCCCGCGGTCCGCGGTGACTCCGACCGACTGTTCCAGGTCGTCGCCAACCTGCTCAGCAACGCCGTGAAATATTCGCCCAGCGGCGGCGAGATCCGTCTCACGAGCGTAGCCAAGGACGGCATGGTCGAGGTCAGCGTCATCGATCACGGTCTCGGCATTCCGGCGGACTTCGTCAAGAGGCTGTTCAGCCGATACGAGCGATTCGAGGACAAGACCAAAGCCAAGATCATCGGCACGGGTCTGGGTCTCGCCATAACTCGACAGATCGTGGATATGCATGGGGGCAAGATCTGGGTCGACAGCACTGTGGGCGTTGGATCCGAGTTTCACTTCACGGTGCCGGTCGCGACGCCGGTCGCCGCGAACTGAACGGAGTGAGCGGCCGGATCCTGATCGTCGACGACGAGCCGGCCAACCTGGCGCTGCTCGAGGCCATCCTTTCGGAGAGCGCCAGCGAGATCCGCACATTGAACGACTCGCGTCAGGTGGAGCAGGTTTTCGCGGAATTCGAGCCTGACATCGTCCTGATCGACCTGCACATGCCGGATCCGGACGGGCTCGAGATCCTGCGGCGGCTCCGCAGCGCGCGCAATGCTCTCGGATACCTACCGGTGATCATGCTCACCGGCGACACCGGCCACGTGGCGCGCAACAGCGCCCTGATCCTCGGTGCGGACGACTTCCTGACCAAACCGGTGGATCACGACGAGGTCGTGCTGCGCGTTCGCAATCTGCTGCGCAATCGCGAGCTGTATGTGGATCTCGCCAAGGCCAACCTCGCACTCGAGGAAAAGCGCCGCCGGTCTAGCTGAAAACCGACCGCACGTTCCGTCCCCACAGAAGCCAGATAACAGCCGCCGGCACCACGACGTTCGTGAGAAGCGTTACAGGGGCGTGGTTGGCGCCGATCGGCAGGACGAGCTGAAGAACGGAGCCTGCCAGACACACGATCTCGAGGCCGATTGCGGTTCGCCGCGCCCAGCGTCGGCGCCACAGGACTCCGATCGCAACCAGGCACACGAGCAGCGCGACCAGCAGGGTTGCGAGGCCCAACCCGACCATGTGGAGCTCGCCCCCGAGCGCAAACGGGAGGGCAGAGATGCCCGCAACCATCCAGAAGATCGACTGCGTTAGCAGCAGGACGAAGACGGTTTCGGGCCGACTGGTTTCAGTTGAATGAGCGCCCTGCGCGCGCCCGGCGGCCTTTTCCATCACGAACGATCCATTGCGGCCACGACCGAGGAGTCGATGTCGACCGCGAACGGTCCGCCGTGCGGGTTGTCAACAATCCACACGTGCAGCATGGGCGGGGCGCTGATGTCGATCGCCCCGATCGGGCACGTCGCATACGGGGTCATCAAGCTGAACTCAAAGCCGAACGGCGTGAAGCAGATGTTTTCGTGCTGGTGCCATGCGGTCATCGGGCCGCCCGGGTCGGGACCGAACCTGTTCAAGCTCTTCATCTGAAACATCGCGCCGAGCAGCACAGGACCGTGGTGCGTATTGGCGTAGACGAGTCCTTGCGGTCGCTGGGGATCCATGACGTAGCCTGCGTCGACGTAACGCTGGTTCATCCAGTGCGATGAGGGCAGAGTGGTCGAGCCGCCCGGACGATAGCCTGCAGCCCAAGCCTGGTGCCAGTCCTCATAAGGAAGGATCGCCGTCTTCGTCGCGGCATACAGACGGTTGGCAGCCTCGACCTGCGCGGGTGTGGCCACGGTGTTCGTCGCCTGCAGAAGCGCGCCGGCATGGACGTGGCGCGGATCAGGACGAGCCAGGTCCACGATCCAGACGGTCGCGCCGGTGATGACAAGCAGCATCGGCATCGCCACGCCGAGCGCGGCCCAGCGCCATGACCGATGCGTGCGTCCAGCCTCGCCGCGGACCGGCACCAGAGCGAGCCCGAGCGCGGTCACCTCGACCAGCTTGGTGGCGAGGCCGACCTGGTCAGGACCTTCGAATCCGATCCCGACGTACACGAGGTAGGCGAGCACGGTCGAGATCAGCAGCCCCGCGGACGCCAGCCGCCAGTACCTCCACGTGAAAGTCGCCGCCAGGGCGATGAATGCAAGGCCGTTCAGAACGAACAGCACTGACGTGACCGGCTCCGACGCCAGGTGGTGCGGGATCAGCGCCAGGTGCACGCCGGCGCTGACGGCCATCAGGACCGCTGCCGCACGGACGGTGCCGGGCACCGAGCGCCAGCGTGGGTGCATGCGCAGCGCAATCAGCGCTATGGGCAGAGCGAGAAGGCCGCCGACGATGCCGATCGCGTGTTCTGGGTTCACCGAGTACATGAACCAAGAATCGGTGCCGTTGCTAAGAAGGTCGTAAGAGCGGGAGGTCGACGTACAGCCCGGCGCCGCCGGCTTGGCTTTGGTCGGCGATGATCCGGCCGCCGTGTTGCTCGGTGATCCAGAGCGCGATCGACAGTCCGAGACCGGCGCCGTGCCCAGTGCGCGATGCGTCCGAACGGTAAAAGCGCTGAAAGATTCGCTCCCGCTCTTCGACCGCGATCCCCGCGCCGTCGTCGCCGACCATCAGCCTCACCCAGCCGGAGTCGACCACGACGTCGACCGAGATTTTCGAGCGCGAGTAGCGGAGTGCGTTGTCGATCAGGATCCATAGGAGCTGGCGGAGCGCGTCCTCGTCTCCGGCGACTGACGCGTCGACCACCTGAACATCGAAGGTTCTCTCCGCGTGGACTGCGGCCGCCTGGCGCGTTACATCGAGCACCAAGGCACGCAGGTCGACGGCCGCCAGCTCGAGGCGGAGCCCGGAGTCGGCGCGCGCAAGCGTGAGCAGACGATCGACCAGCCTGCCCATCCTTTCGCTCTCGTCCGCGATGTCGGTGGCTGCCGCAAGCCGTACCTGCTCCGCGATCGGTGGACCGTGCGCGAGCAGCCCGGCATTGCCCTGGATCGTCGCCAGCGGCGTGCGGAGCTCGTGAGAAGCATCAGCCACGAAGCGCCGCTGGGACTCGTAGGCCTCCTGCAGCCGGCTGAGCATTCCGTTGAAGCTCGTCGAGAGCACGGCAACCTCATCTCGGCTGCGCGGCACCGGCAGCCTTCTCCCGAAATCTCGCGTCCTGCCGACGTCTTCCGCCGCGACGGCGACGGATTTCAGCGGCCTCAACGCCCTGCCGGCGACGAGCCACGATGCGGCCAGAGCCGCCAGCAACGTCGGGACGCCGGAGATGACCAGGAAGCCGACGATGCCGGAGAGGTTGGACTGCGGCACACGCGTCGATTGACCGGTCACGACATAGCCGTCTCCGAACGGCAGCACGAAATATCGAAAGCCACCGTTGGTGTCGAATGCCCCTTCGGTGACTCTGGGCGCCTCCGCCAGCAGCCTGGCAGACGGCATCGGCGGGAGGCCATTGAGCTGCGCCGTCGCGTAAATGAGCGTCCAGCGGAGATCGAACACCTCGACGAAGACATCGGTGCTCGTACGCAGATCGGCCGGCGCAAGCGGCGGCCTTGGTGCCAGGTCGGGCGCCAGAGACGCGGAGGCCGCAGCCTCGCGAGCTCGAGTGCGCAGCGCATCGTCCTGGTTGGTGTTCACACTGCGAGACACCAGGGCGTACAGAAGACCGCCGAAGATCACCAGCGTGAGTGCTACGACCCCGACCCCGAAAAGGGCCAGTCTCAGCCGAAGCGGCATCTAACTTTCTCGAAGGGCGTAGCCCGAGCCGCGAATGGTGTGGAGCAACCGCGGCTCGCCACCTTCTTCGAGCTTCTGCCGCACGTATCCCACGTACACCGCGACCACGTTGTCGCTTTCGGGCTCGCCGGCCCACACCGCCTCCAGCAGCTGCTCGCGCGTCAGCACCTGGCGCGGGTGGCGCAGGAAGTGCTCCAGGAGCGTGAACTCTGTGTGGGTCAACGAAAGCGGCCGAGTGCCGCGCCAAGCGCCACGGCTGGCAGGCTCGAGGACGAGGTCCGCGAAGCGCAGGTGGTCGACGGGACCAGTCCGCCGCAGAAGCGCGCGGACGCGGGCAAGCAGCTCCTGGTAAGCGAACGGCTTCACCAGGTAGTCGTCCGCGCCCGAATCGAGACCGCGGACCCGGTCTTCGGTTCCATCCAGGGCCGTGAGCATGAGGATCGGAAACTGCGCGGTCGCGCGCAGCCGGCGGCATACGCCGATGCCGTCGAGGCCGGGCAACATCACGTCAAGGATCACGAGGTCGGGCGGCCGCTCCTTCGCGCGCCTCAGGGCCTCCATCCCATCACCGGCCGTGGCGACCTCGTGGCCTTCGGCCATCAGCACGCGCTCGAGCGTCGCCGCCAGCCTCGCGTCGTCTTCGACGACCAGGATCAAGGAATTGGTCATGCTCACGGATATATAAGACTGCGGTGAGGATTCCATAAGAGAGTGAAGCGACTCGGATATCTGGGCCTGGGCCTGCTCTCAGCCGGGCTGGGGATCGCGGTCGTGGTGACCCATCCATCCGCCTGGTGGCTGCTGGTCGTGTTCGCGATCGCGCCCGACCTGGCCTTGCTCGGCAGCACCCGCGGCCTCCAGCGAGATCAGATCCAACCCAACATGGTGCCGCTCTACAACGCCGTGCATCGTTTCTGGGCGCCAGGCGTGCTTGCCGTGGCCGCATTTGCGCTCATGTCGCCCTCGTGGCTCGCCGGCGGCCTGGCCTGGATCGCCCACATCGCCTTCGACCGGAGCCTCGGCTTCGGGCTGCGCAGCCCCGAGGGGTTTCAGCGCACCTGAAGCGCGACCCGCTCACCGCGGACTGTCCTGCGCCCGGCGGCGAACGCCGCGACCAGCGCAGCCAGCACCGACGCCACCGCGTAGGTCACGAACGCAGCCTGGATCCCGGCCAGCGACCAGGCGAGACCGCCAAGCAGCGGCCCGATCGTCACGCCGACGTTTTCAAACTCCCCGAACAATCCCATCACGAGAGCGTGGTTCCGGCGCGGCGCAGACTCTGAGATCCACGCGGTCGTGGCGGGCCACAGCAGCGAAGCGCCGGCGGTGCGTAGAACCGCTCCGATCACGACGGATCCAAAATTGCCGGCGATCGCATACACGGCGAAGCCTGCGGCGGAGAGGATGCCGCCCGCGATCATCGTCGGGCGGCGGCCCCAACGATCCGATGCGATGCCGCCCGGGACGAGCAGCAATCCTCCGAGCGCCCCGACGATGAACATCGCAGTACCCGCTGTGGCGGCGGAGAGATTCAGGTGCGACGTGACGAGCAGCGGGAGCAACGCGAGCTCGCCGCCGGCTCCGACCTGGAAGAGAAGGACGATCGAGGCCGTGACGATCATCACGCGGACGACGCCAGTTCCTGCGGATTGCACGGTGTCGGCTGACTCAGTCGCGGACCTGTGGCCGTGGGTTTCCGTGTAACCGCGGAAGACGAGAACGACCATCGCGGCACTCAAGAGCGGCAGCACGGACGCCCCATAGAGAACTGAGCGAATCGGCAGCTGGTCGATGAGGTGCCCTCCGGCTCCCGAGCCGATGGCCTCTCCGATGACCCACGTCGCCGCCAGCAGCGCGAGTCCGGTGCCCTGGTACCGAGGCGGCAGGTTGGTGCCCAGGAACGAGCGGCCGACCGGCCCCACCGCCACCATCATCCCGGACGCGAGCAGGTACGCGAGGCCGATCAGAACGACAGATTCCACGCGCGCGAGCAGCACGATCCCCGCCGCGTACAGCACCAGCGACACAACCATCGGCGCCACGTATCCGAGCCGGTCGGCGAGCACGCCCCACACCCATTCGAAAATGAACATGCCGAGGCCGAACATCGAAAGAGCGATACCGATCTGGGTCGGGCTCGCGCGGAGTTGGCGCAGCTCCAGCGGGACGGCGATCAGCATCACTCCCGTGGCGAGCGTCGCAAAAAACAGGGCGGCGATCAGCGCGCCGCTTCGGCTGCGGATCAGTGATTCGGCGATGGACGCAGCCTAACCCGCCGCGTACTCCAGCTCGGTGAGCGTCACGCTCTTGCGAGTTTCGAGCCGCCCCAGCCGGGGCGACAGATACGTCCCCGACGTCGGCGCCACATCGGAGTAATCGCCGCCGACCGCGATCGTGACGTAGCCCAGCCCGGCGCGGCTCGCCTGGGTCGGATCGAACGGCCAGGCGATCGCGTCGCCTGTGCCGTCATTGGTCGGCAGCACGACCTCGACCCACGCATGGGTTCCGCCCTGCGCAAGCATGTGCCCGGACACGTACCGCGCGGGCAGGCCGCATGCCCGGCAGACCGTGAGCATGATGTGCGCGTAGTCCTGGCACACGCCGGCGCCCAGCGCCAGCGCCTCGGCGGCGGTCGTCCGCACACCCGTGACACCGTGCTCGTAGGTCATGGACTCGTGCACCCAGCTGTTGATGCGGCCGGCCAGCTCCACACCCCAAGGCGTGGACGCGGCCAGCTCGTCGGCAATGGCGCGAATTCGTGCATCGGGCGTCGTGAGCGCAGATGGCCGCAACAGATAGCCGTCCGCGAGCCAGCCGTCGGGCAGGCGGTTGGGCTCGGAGGCTCGGCGCTCGACCGAGATGTCGACGTCAAACTCGATCGCAGACGAGACTTGCGACGCGAAAACCTCGACCACGTTGTTGCCGAATCGGTCTCGGCGATCGTCGATCCGGACGCCGTCGAGGCCAACCGAAACCTGGTGCCTCAGCCGGCGCTGGTCCCCAAACCGCTCTGGCGGAATGACGACCAGGCGGTGACTCAGGTCTCGAATCGGCTCTGGATATTCGTAGCGGAAGCTCTGCCTGACGTTGTAGGTAGCGCGGCGCGCCGCCGGCCAGTCCACCGACGCGATCTCGATCGCCATCAGGCCGCCGCCGCCTTGTCGAGGGGTCCCCGCGGAGTCGGAGACTCCGTGGGGTTTACGTCGGCCCAGACGGTCATGGAGCGAAACTCGGCCGGCCCGAACGTCGTCACCATCGCCACGTCGAGGGCGTCGCGGCCCCGACCGATCAGCACCCGTCCCACCCGCCTGGCGTTGTTGCGGGGATCGAACGTCCACCACCGGTCGCCCAACCAGACCTCCATCCAGGCCGCAAAATCCATCGGCTCCGCCGGCGGCGGAACGTAGAGGTCGGGCAGGTACCCAAACACGTAGCGGGCAGGGATGCTCATCGCTCGGCAGAAGGTTACCGCGAGGTGCGCGAAGTCTCGACACACTCCCTTGCGATTGTTGAAAACGTCGACGGCGGTTGTGAGGGGGTTGCTGGCGCCGTACTGGAACTGGAGGTTGTCGTGGACCCAGTCGCATATCGCCTGCACGCGGGCCCACCCGGGCTCGGTCTGGCCGAAAAGCTCCCAGGCGGCTGCCATCAGCTCGTCCGAAAGGCAGTACCGACTCGGCAGCGTGTAGTGGAGCAGCTCGCCTGGGATCTGCTCCACCAGCGTCTGGCCCACGCCGGAGCCGTCTGGGTCGGGCTCGTCTGGGACCAGACACCTCGCGTCGTAGCGAAGGGTCAGCGTGCCTTTGGGCGCCACCAATCGTTTGACCGGATTCCCGTAGAGGTCGACGTACTCGTCCACCGGCAGCGGGGGCTCCGTCGTCCAGGTCTCGGTGACGAGCTGGTGCCGGGCGTCTGATCGCGGGCGCACCTGGACGGTCATCGTCGTGGGTGCGCTGACGTCGTAGTTGAACTCGCAGCCAACCCGTAAGTCGATCGTCTTTCCTGGATTCGGAATGGCGCAGACACTATAGCGGTGCCTTCCGTGAAATCTCTGGGTGCCAACTACCAGACCAACGGCTTCTATGACGAAATGCTTGCGGCCGCGAATGAGCCGCGGCCTGGCTATCGCCGGCTCTACGAGCTGTTGAACCGTCTCGGTCCGGCCGAGCTCGAGCGCCGCCACGAGCTCGCCATGCAGATGTTCCGCGACCACGGCATCACGTTCGCGGTCTACCCGGACGCCCAGGGCAACGAGAAGGTCTTTCCCTTCGACATCATCCCGAGGGTCATCGCTGCCGAGACCTGGAAGCGCCTCGAGGCCGGTCTCAAGCAGCGGCTGACGGCGCTGAACCTGTTCCTGGATGACGTCTACGGCCGCAAGCTGATCCTCAAGCAGGGCGCCGTGCCTCCGGAGATCGTGCTCAGCAGCTCGCAGTACCTGAGGGAGATCGAGGGCCTGCCGGTGCCGCACGGAATCCACTGCCACATCGCCGGGATCGACCTGGTTCGGGATGATAAGGGCGAGTTCTTCGTGCTCGAAGACAATCTGCGCACGCCGTCGGGCGTCTCATACGTGCTCGCGAACCGCCAGGTGATGAAGCGCGTGCTGCCCGACCTGTTCGCAGGCTATCCCGTGCGCCCGGTAGAAGGCTATATCCACGAGCTCCTGCGGCACCTCCGCTGGCTGGCGCCGCCGGGCGTCGAAGATCCCACGGTCGTGCTGCTGACGCCGGGCATCAACAACGCCGCGTATTACGAGCACCTGTACCTGGCCAAACAGATGGGTATCGAGCTGGTGGAAGGCACCGACCTCGTCGTCGACCTCGACCACGTCTTCATGCGCACGACGCGCGGTCTTCGCCCAGTGCATGTCATCTACAGGCGGCTCGACGACGAATGGCTCGACCCCATCTTCGGGCGCCAGGAATCGCTGGTCGGCGTGGCCGGGCTGGTGAACGCATATCGAGCCGGCAACGTCGCCATCGCCAACGGGTTGGGCAATGGCGTCGCCGACGACAAGGCCGTCTACGCGCTGGTCCCGAAGATCATCAAGTACTACCTCGGCGAGGAGCCCATCCTGCCCAACGTTCCCACCTACCTATGTGCCATCGCGGAAGACCGGCGCTACGTGCTTGATCACATCGACGATCTGGTGGTGAAGACCGTCGACGCGTCGGGTGGGTACGGGATGCTGATCGGCCCTGCCTCGACTCGCGAGCAGCGCGATGCGTTTCGTCAGCGGATTGAAGCGCAGCCTCGTGCATTCATTGCGCAGCCGGTCGTGCCGCTGTCGGTCCAACCCATATTCGACGGCGGTGAGCTTCGCCGCGCCCACCAGGACCTCCGCCCATTCGTGCTGACCGGACCTGACGTACACGTCACGCCGGGCGGGCTGACACGGGTGGCGTTGAGGCCAGGCTCGCTCATCGTCAACAGCTCGCAGGGCGGAGGCAGCCGCGACACATGGGTGATGGCTGAGGCCGGCGGCGATGTCGACCGGGTAAACGGTCAGGATGCTTAGCAGGGCCGCCACCTCACTTACGCTTCTGGGGCGCCACCTCGAACGCGCAGACCACCTGGCCCGAATCCTCGGCGTGCACGTGGCCCTTTCGCTTGATCGCACGGACGAGCCCGGGCCGGACTTCTGGACCAGGTTCATGGAGCTCGCCGGCTGGCCGGGCAGCAACACGGGCCGCCGCGATCAGGCCGTGGAGATGGTGGTTACAGGGACGCTCGGTCCCTCGGTGCGAGCGAGCGTTTCGGCGGCTCGCCTTGCGGCCCAGGCAGTTCGCCCGTCGCTGCCCACAGAGCTCTACGAGCAGGTCAACGCGCTGCATTGGCGCGTACAGGAAGGCAGCTGGCAACCGGACCTGTACCCGTTCCTGATGAATGTCCAGCTGAGCGTCCGGCTGGTGGACGGCCTGCTCGAGGACACGATGTCCCACGACCAGGCGCGCGACTTCGTTCGCCTCGGCAAGTTCCTGGAGCGCGCGGCGAACGTGACTGCGATCGTGACACGTAAGTCCGCCGAGCTGGCAGGTACCCCAGAGGACGCGCTCGAGTGGACGGCGGTGCTGAAGTCGTGCTTCGCGTTCGAGTCCTACCAAGCGCGCTACTCAGGCGGTGTGACGCCTGAGCACGTGATCGAGTGCTTGCTCCTCGACTCCACGTTGCCGCGCTCGGCTCGATTCGCTGCCGCTGAAGCGCTCGAGTCCGTGTCTCGCATCGACGGCGCCGGCCGCCGGTCACGCCCGCGGATCTTGCTTTCGCGTTTCCAGTCGCTGTTCAAGCAGGCGAACACGCAGGGGATCGCCGAGAACGCGCGCGATTTCGAGGCGCAATGCCGCGCGCTGCTGCGCCAGCTCGAACTGGCGATGCGAGAGACGTATTTCCACCCCAGCAAGGTTCCGGCCGGCGTTCTTGGTGACGAAGGTCAGGCAATGCCCCAGCAGCAGCAGCAACGATGAGGCTCGAGATCGTGCACGAAACCAAATACCGGTACAGCGGGCCGATCGCGGAGACCGCCATGGAGCTCCGCCTGCGACCGATGGACGGAAATGGGCAGCGCTGCCTGAAGTTCGACCTTGATGCAAGCCCGGGCATCGAGCCGAGAACCTATCGCGACGGATACGGCAATGACGTCCACTACTTCAACCTTGTTCGCCCTCACACCCGCCTGAGCGTGACCAGCACATCGGTGGTCGAAACCGGACTGCAGATGGACACTGAACCTGGGGAAGAGCTAGTCCAGGACTTCCTGCGCTTTCGCTCCCCCGTGAAAGACGTGCCGGGCGTGCGAGAGCTCGCGGGCAGGCAACCCATCGCCGACCCGGAATCGGCCTCCGATGTGGAACTGGTGCTCGACAACCTGACGCTTGCGATCAGCCGCGAGTTCGCCTACGACCGCGCGGTGACCAACGTGTACAGCTCGGTGGATGAGGTCCTGTCGCTGCGCGCGGGCGTATGCCAGGACTTCGCGCACCTTTTCATCGCCGTCGCACGCGCCATGGGCGTGCCCGCCCGCTATGTCAGCGGCTACATCCACGATCCGCGAGGGCGCGGTGTCATGGGGGCGTCGCACGCTTGGGGTGAAGCCTGGGTGCCGCAAAAGGGATGGGTCGGCTACGACGCGACCCACCCGGTGCGGATCGGCGAGCAGCACGTCCGCATCGCGGTCGGCCGCGATTACAGCGACGCGGCTCCGACTCGCGGGGTGTATGTCGGCTCGGCGACCGGCAGCATGAACGTCAAGGTTCGAACCCGCTCCCTGACCTAAAAGCGGCGGCCGCGGACCTGCTCGATCGAAAACTTGGCTGTGTCGGCGATGAGCATCACCGCCATCACGCCGGCTTCCACCGGGTCGCTGACGACGACGTCGGCCGCATCCGGCACCGATCCCGCCATGTTCGTGCAGAGCACGATGATGCCGGCCTCGCGTATCTCGCGAACCGCGTGGCTGATGTCGCCGCCCATCAGCGCTCCGGCCAGGACCAGCGCGCGCGCCCGATGCAAGCGCGCCACCGCGCGCACCGCCTGCGCGAGCTGCTCCTCCCCGACGAGCGGGATCGTGTCGACCGAGATGCGCTCGCCGCGGATGTTGTGCCGGTCCGCCTCCGCTACGGCGCCTTGGGCAACCATGCCGACCTGCGCGCCGCCGCCGATCACGATCACCCGCTTGCCAAAAATGCGCTGAAAGGTGGGCACCCGACTCACCTGCGTGACCCCCTCGAGCCCTTCGAGGTCGGCCAGCAGCCGCGCCTCGTCGCGCGCGCCCGTCACCTCCAGCTGTAGTTCGGCGAGGTTGTCTCGATGAGCGCCGCTTGCGATGTAGGTGATGTTGGCGCCGTGCTTGAAGATCGCCTCCGAGAGTCGATAGAGCACACCGGGTTCATCACGCGTGGCGACGAGTAGCCCAAGCACCTCGCGATCCGACATGCGCAGAAAGATAGCTGTTAGCCCCCTCCGGCCCGGGCCTTCGGCCGGGGCCACCTCCCCACAAGTGGGGAGGGCGGCCCTAAGCCTCCGCGGCGTGTGGCCAGCGCGGCGCACCGAGCTCGCGCGAAACTCCCCGGGCAGCCTCGCTCACTGCAGCCGACAACCCCTTTGCAAGACCGCGTGGAAAGATGCGCTCGGTCGCGTCAACTACTCCAATCGCGCCGACCGCGCTGCCGGCGTGGTCGAAGATCGGGGCCGCCACGCTCGACTCGCCGAGCACGGCTTCGTCTCGCTCCGTGGCGACACCCTGGTCGCGGATCGTCGCGATCTCTTTGCGCAGCGCTGTCTCATCGAGCGTCTGCTTCGTGAGGCGCGCGGGAGGTTCAGCAAGCAGGTCGTCGATCACCTGCTGCGGCGAGAAGGCGAGGATCGCCTTGCCCAGCGAGCTGGCATGCAGCGGCAGCTGAAGGCCGACCTCCAGCACACCGAACGCGGTGTCCGGACGAAACACGTGGTGGACGACGACGATGCTCGATCCGTGCATGACCCCGACCCTGACCGCCGCGCTGGTTCGCACCGCGAGGCGGTCGGCGTACGCGATCGAGCGGGCGCGCAGCTCGTTGAGGTCGAGGTATGAGTAACCCAGCTGAAGCAGGCCAGGGCCAAGCTGGTACTTGTCCGAGTGCCGGTCTTGCTCGACGAAGCCGTGCGACTGCAGGGTTTGCAGGAGCCCGTGAACTGTCGGACGAGCGAGCCCGAGCCGGTCCGCGAGCTCGCTGACGCCCAGCCGGCGCGGTCCGCTGGCGAGCGCCTGGAGGATGGCGGTCGCCCGATCGATGGACTGGATTGATGACCGTCGGCCTTTGACTTCATTCGGCATTGCTGAATTCCTGTCGGTAGTGTAGACTACGGCGGTCGTCTGGAATGCGATTGCGGGGCCTTTCGGGGCCTCGTGGGGAGTGTCGAATTTGGTCGGGATTGTACTGGTCTCCCACAGCCATGAACTCGCGCGCGGCCTGGCGGACCTGGCATCCCAGGTCGCCGGCGACGGCGTGAAAGTCGAGCCTGCCGGCGGGGGCCCGGGCGGGTCGCTCGGCACCAGCGGGGACGCGGTGCGAGAGGCGATCGCGCGCGCCGACAGCGGCGAGGGCGTGGTCGTGCTCGCCGACCTCGGGAGCTCGATCCTCACAGTTCGTCACCTGCTCGAAGGGAAGGTGAACGGCCATGTGCGCCTGGTCGACGCTCCTTTCGTCGAGGGCGCCGTGGCGGCGGCGGTCATGTCTTCGGCGGGCCAGTCGCTGGAGGACGTGGCGAAAGCCGCCGAGGATGCCCGCGGTGCCAGCAAGTTCTGAATCGACCGTCGCCCTGCCGGCGGGGGTTGCCCTGCATGCCCGTCCCGCGGCGACCTTTGTGAAAACAGCTCTGCGGTTTCGGTCGCGCGTCACTGTGGGTGCCGACGGGAAGGTGGCCGACGCCAAAAGCATCCTCGCGGTGCTCGCGCTCGGGGCTACAGGCGGCAGCGTCCTGCGGCTGAGCGCCGAGGGCGAGGACGCGCCCGCGGCGTTAGACGCCCTTACGAGCTGCGTCAGCGGGCTGATCGAGTAGCCGTTCCTCCGCAGCCTCGCGGCTGACCTTGAAGTCCAGCCCCCGGATCGCCTGACGAACTTCGCCGACTCGCGCGGCCGCGACGCTGAGCTCGTCAACACCCAGGCCGACGAGAATCGGCATTGCCTCGGCATCCGAAGCGGCCTCGCCGCAAACGTCAACCGGGATCCCGGCCGCGCGCGCGGCATGCGTCGTCGCTTCGATGAGCCGCAGAACTCTACTGTCCGTGACGGGAGCTGATTTCGACTTTTCGCGGTCGAGGCCCAACACGAGTTGCGTAAGGTCGTTGGTACCGATGCTGAGAAAGTCCGATGCGTCGGCAATCTCGCCCGCTCGCAAGGCGGCCTCAGGCGTTTCGATCATCGAACCGACCTGAGGCGCGGGCCGTCCGTCCAGGACATTTCCCAGCATCTCGTGCACAGCGCGTACCTGGTCAGGGCTCGTGACCATCGGTATCAAGATGCGCAGCTTGGTGCCGGTGCCGGCTTCCATGATTGCAGCCAGCTGAGTTCTCAAGGCCTCAGGAGCCCTCAGGAGCAGCTCGATTCCACGACCTTCGACTCCATGCAGAAAAGGCGGGGTCTTGTCGCCGCCGAAGTCGAGGAGGCGCACCGTCGCCGTGCGGCCCTCGAGCCGGTCGAGTATCGGCTTCAGGAAAGCCAGGTGCTGCGCGAGCGATGGCCACGCGGACGTATCGAGGAAACCCAGCTCGGTGCGAAGCAGGCCCACACCTTCGGCCCCTTGTTCGGCGCCCTCGATCACCTCGGCCACGCTTGCGGCGTTGGCAAGCACGACGAGCCGATGACCGTCCTTGGTCTCAGCCGGCTCCAGGCGGCTGGCGACCGCATTCCTCCTGGCGGTGCGCCGGTGCTCGGTCATCGCTCGCACGGCCGCGACCCGATCCGGGTCGGGCCGGCGGATGAGCACGCCTGCATCCCCGTCCAGCACCACCTCTTCCCCGTCTTCGACGTCGAGCGCATCTGCGCCGAGCCCCACGACCATGGGCATCCCAAGCGACCGAGCCACGATCGCCGCATGCGCGGTGACGCCGCCGCCGGCCAGAGCGACACCCTTGGCGTGAGTCGCAAGCTCGGGCACGCAACGCGAGCGTCGGATCAGCCAGGTTTGCCAGGTCCGTCGCGATCTGGTCCGCGGCCCGGCCCAGGGCCGCATCTGCCGGCAGGCCAGACTCGACGATCAACGACTGCACCCGCTCGATCAAGGCAGGGTCTCCAGCCATGAGCTCGCCTGTCTCGACGATTTCCGCCTCAGCGTCTCGACCCTTCTCCCGCAAACGTGTCGCTATCCCTTGCAGCTCATGCGCCGCAGCTAGAAGCGCGGCGTTGGCGCGATCGACTTCGCGACCGCGCGCCGCCGGCGCGACGGCGGTCCGAGCCAGCGGTCGAGGTCGATCGAGCACAACCGCAACGCCGAACGCGACGCCGGGGGCGGCGCTGACTCCCTGCACCGCACGTTCCATGTCAGCCCCCGGAGGTGACCGCCCTCTGCAGAGCTCGAATGATCAGAGCTGTCGAGGTGGCACCCGGATCCTGGTGGCCCACCGACCGCTCGCCGAGATATGACGCGCGGCCCTTGCGCGCCTGGAGTGGGATGGTCGATCGCATGCCGGCTTCCGCGGCTTCGGCCGCATCGTCGAGCGCGCGGTCTAAAGGCTCACCCTGGGCGACGCGGGCTCGCAAAGTGTCGACCGCAGGCTCAAGCGCGTCGACCATCGTCTTGTCGCCCAGCGCGGCGGTGCCGAGATCTTTGACCGAGGCGAGGGCCGCAGCGAGGACTTCAGTGAGCTGAGCGCCATCAAACGTGGTCTGGTCACCGAGTACGCGCCCGCCGGCGCGAAGTGCCGAGCCCCACAGGGGTCCGCTCGCGCCGCCGACTGTCGAGACCAGCGTGCGGCCGGCGATGATCAGCAGCCGGCCCGGGGGCGAGCCCCTGTCGACGCCGAGGGCCTGGACGACGGCCTCGAATCCTCTCGTCATGTTGGTGCCGTGATCGCCATCGCCGATGGCGGCGTCGAGCTGGACCAGGTGGTCTCGCTCGACGCGCACCGACGCATCGATCTCGCGCATCCAGGAGGTGATCGTCGCCGCGTCCATGACCCTTTCGGTGATCAAAGGTTAGTGGTCACACCCTCCAGCGCAGGGCAGCAGTGTGCACCGGCGCATCCCAGAGCTTGATGAGCTCCTCGTCCAGCTCGAGCACGGTCAGCGACGCGCCGGCCATCTCGAGTGAGGTGATGTAGCTGCCGACGAGGTTGCGCACCGGCTCGAGGCCGGCCTTGCGCAGCTTGGCGTCGACCTCTCCGTATATAAGGTAGAGCTCGAGCAGCGGCGTGCCGCCCATGCCGTTGACGAAGGCAAGCACTTTGCTCCCGCGCTTGGCCTTCAGATCGGAGACGACGGCCTCGACCATGACGTCCACGACCTCGCTGGCCGTGCCCAGCGTCCCGCGCCGGCGCCCGGGCTCACCGTGGATTCCGATGCCGAACTCGATCTGACCTTCCGGCAGGTCGAAGATGACCTTTCCGTTGGCCGGCGGAATGCAGGATGACAGCGCCACGCCAAACGATCGCGCGCGGTCGTTGACTCGCTTGACAGTGTCTGTGACCTTGGCCAGGTCCGCCCCGCTCTCCGCCGCGGCTCCGGCGATCTTCTCCGCCAGCACCGTGGCACCGACTCCACGCCGGCCCGCGGTGTAAAGGGAGTCCTGTACCGCCACGTCGTCATCGATGACGACGGACGTGACCTTAATGCCCTCGTCAGCGGCATCCTCGGCCGCCAGCTTGAAGTTGAGGACGTCGCCCGTGTAGTTCTTGACGATGTGCACGACCCCAGCGCCGCCATCTACTGCTTTCGTCGCTGCGAGCATCTGTCCTGGCACCGGCGAGGTGAACACCTCACCCGGAGCCGCCGCGTCGAGCATGCCGAGGCCGACGAAGCCACCGTGCAGCGGTTCGTGACCGGAGCCGCCACCCGAGATGAGGGCCACCTTGCCTTTCCTGGGCGCGTCCTTGCGCACGATGATCTGGTTCGCGACGTCATATCGCAGCAGGTCGGGGTGCGCCGCCGCCAGGCCCTTCAGGGATTCCTTGACGACCTGCGACGGCTCGTTGAGGAACTTACGCATCTGGTTGGTTTCGACTGCCATCGTGTTTTCTCCTGTCTCTCTGATCTAGTGGGCCGCCGCGCGCACGTTCTCTTCGTGGGTGACCGCTTCGACGATCGGTCGCGCGACCAGTCGCGGGTTGGCCAAGAAGTCGTAGAGGAAAGCCGCCGCTGCCGCTCCCACGAGCCCGGGGACCAGGTAGACGGGAACGTACTGCGTCCAGAAAGTCGTGCCGCCGGCGATCGCCTGCACCAGCTCGGGGCCGAACGCGCGCGCGGGGTTCAGCGATGCGCCGGTGATGGGTCCGAAGATGAGGATGATCCCGACAACCGCGCCCCCGATCACGATACCGGCGAGCTGCGTCGGCGACTTGGAGTCGACGATGCCGAGGATCGCGAAGATCAGGAGCCCGGTGCCGAGGGCCTCGGCGAGCGCCGCCTGCAGGAAGTAGCTCGAAGACGCGTCGGCGGCAAAGTGGGTCTGGCCCATGCCGAAGGTGACCGCGTTCGCGCCGAAGACACCCCAGATGGCAAATGCCCCGATCACGGCGCCGACGTATTGGGACGCCCAGTATGCGGGCACTTCCTTCCACGGGAACCGCCTCGTCACCGCCAGGGCAAATGTCACCGCGGGGTTGATGTGGCAGCCCGAGACCTTACCGATCGCATAGACGAGAGCGGTGATGATGAACCCAAACGCGAAGCTGATCGCCAGGAGGTCTGCCTCGGTGACCGCAGGCACCGCCTTGCCGGCGAGCGTGAGCGTCGCGATGACGGAACCCGGACCTACCAGGACCAACGCTGCTGTGCCGAACATCTCGGCGAGCGCTCGCTGTGGCATCGAATGCATGTCTCTCCGACCCCCTATATCTGACTAGTGTTCGACAATGTCGAACTGATTTCACAAACCGTAGTCCCCCACAGGCGGTTTGTCAACAGGCAATTTGTGGTCGCCGCAATGTGAGCTTGACACCAAGCGCAGCTTCCAGATTTGGGGATGGCTGCCAGGACGCCCGGGGCTGGGTTGGCTTATTCTTCGGCTTCCATGCGCAAGCAGATCGCAAACGACATCGAGATTACTCGGGGAGGTCCCCCGACTTAGCGCGCTCCGCTCAAGTCGTTGGACCTCCCGGCCCAGAGAAGGCCCGGAGGTTTTTTTATGCCCAAGCCCAGCACCAATCACCATCGCAACGGCGCCGCACGGCGGATCGTGATCTACGACACGACGCTGCGCGACGGCGCCCAGGGCCCTGCCGTGTCTTTCTCGGCGTCGGACAAGGTGAGGATCGCGCGCACCCTGGACTCGCTGGGCTTCGATTACGTCGAGGGCGGCTTTCCCGGGTCGAACCCGAAAGACGAGGAGCTGTTCGCGGAGCTGGCCGCGCATCCACTCAAGCACTCGCGCCTGGCCGCGTTCGGCGCCACGCGCAGGGCCAGAGGCACGTGCGAAGACGACGCCAACCTCAAGGCGCTGGCGCGGAGCGGGGCGCCGGCGTGGACGCTCGTCGGGAAGAGCGACACGTGGCAGGTGAGCAAGGTCCTGCAGACAACTCCGAACGAAAACCTGGCGATGGTGCGTGAGTCGGTGGCGCACGGTGTCGCCGGCGGGAAGGAAGTTATCTTCGACGCCGAGCACTTCTTCGATGGCTTCGCCCGCGACTCCGAATACGCGATCGAGGTCTGCCTCGAGGCAGCGCGTGCCGGAGCGAGCTGGATCGTGCTGTGCGACACCAACGGCGGGAGCCTTCCAGGGGAAATTCGGGAGGGCGTGCAGGCGGTGCGGCGCGCGCTCGCCGAGGTCGACCAATCCGCCGGCGTCGGCATCCACTGCCACAACGACTGCGAGCTGGCCGTGGCCAACACCCTCGAAGGCGTCGCCGCCGGTGCGGACATGGTCCAGGGCACGATCAACGGGTACGGGGAGCGCTGCGGAAACGCGAACCTGGTGTCGGTGGTCGCCAATCTGGTCTTGAAGCTTGGTATGGAGGCGTTGCCCAAGGCGTCGCTGGCGCGTTCCAGCGACCTCTCGCGCACAGTCGCCGAGATCGCGAACGTGGCCCTGCCGCTGCAGCAGCCTTTCGTTGGATACGGCGCCTTTGCCCACAAGGGCGGGCAGCACGTGGCCGCGGTGCTGAAGCACGCCGATTCGTACCAGCACATCGACCCGAACCTCGTTGGCAATGAGCCGCACGTCCTCGTCTCAGAGCTTTCCGGCCGCGGCAACATCTTGGCCAAGGCGCGCGAGTTCGGGCTGGAGCTCGACCGGGACGATCCCCAGACCGCGTGGTTGGTCCAGCACCTCAAGGAGCTCGAGCATCGCGGCTACTCCTATGAGGCCGCGGACGCATCGTTCGAGATGCTCATGCGCCGCCTGCGCCCCGGCTATGAAGCGCCCTGGAAGGTGGCCGACTTCACGACCCTCGTGCGCAAGGACGGAGGTTCGGTGCACGCGGAGGCCACGGTCAAGGTGGAGGTCGGCGGGGCTGTCTATCACACGGCGGCTTCAGGAAACGGTCCAGTCAATGCGCTCGACGCCGCGCTCCGCAAGGCACTGAGCCCGAAGTTCCCCGCGCTACGTGGCGTGAGCCTGCACGACTACAAGGTGCGCATCCTCGACGGCGCCGCCGGCACCGCGGCGACGACGCGAGTGCTCGTGGAATCCGGCAAGGGATCGAGACGGTGGACTACCGTCGGCTGCTCGAGCAACATCATCGAGGCATCGCTGGCGGCGCTGCTCGACTCGTTCGAGTACGCGCACCAGTCTCGAACCGCTGCCAAAACTTGACGGGCCTCCCCGCCGTGAGGGGAGGTCGGCCCGCTCGCGCAGCGAGCCGGGCGGGAGGGGATTCCAGGGCATCCGCGCGGCAGGCGATCCCGGATCAGCTGCGCCGCGACGTGCGCATGCTGGGCGAGATTCTCGGACAGGTGGTAAAGGAATACGGCGGCGCGGGGCTGCTGAAAGACGTCGAGACGCTACGCAAGTCGGTCATTCGCGCGCGCGACGCCGATGTTCACGAGCGCAGGACCGAGAAGATCGTGGCGTCCTGGCCGCTCGAGCGAGCCGAGCAGGTGGCTCGAGCTTTCACCGTCTACTTTCACCTGGTCAACCTCGCCGAAGAGCACCATCGGGCCCGGGTCCTGCGCGAGCGCGATGGTGGCTCGCAGCCGATGCCCGAATCCCTGGCGGCAACCGTGGCCTCGCTGCGCCGGAAGCTTGGCCGGCGCCGCCTGCGTGACGTCCTTGCACGCCTCGAGGTGCACCCAGTCTTCACGGCGCACCCGACCGAGGCCAGGCGCCGGGCAGTGGTCGCGGCCATCCGCCGGATCGGCGAGCAGCTGGGCCGGCTCGAGGACCCGAGGGCGTCAGAGGGCGGACGGAGCGAATCGATGCGCCGGCTCACCGAAGAAATCGATTCGCTGTGGCGCACTGGGCAGCTGCGCTCGTCTCAGGTCACACCGCTGGACGAGGTCCGCTCGACGATGGCGGTCTTCGACGAAACTCTATTTCGTGTCGTGCCCGCGATCTATCGCGAGCTCGATCGCGCACTTGGCCCATCTGACACCGGAACGCGCCCTGCGCTCGCGCCGGCGTTCCTGCGTTTTGGCAGCTGGGTCGGGGGCGATCGGGATGGCAACGACTCGGTGACCGCGAAGGTGACGGCCGAGACGATGTTGATCCAGGCCGAGCATGCACTACTCGGGCTCGAGGCTGCGACTTTGCGCATCGGCCGCGCGCTGACGGCCGACGCCGCCACCACGCCACCCGAGGCGGATCTTCGTCGCCGCCTGGCGGCGCTTCGTGCCGCCGACCCGGAGCGCTGGGCCGAGCTGGAGAAGCGCTCTCCGTCAGAGCAGCACCGCCAGTTCTTGCTCCACGTCGGCGACCGGCTGCGCGCGACACGGTCGCGAGACCGCGACCGATACGAGTCTTCAGACGAGCTGCTCGCCGACCTGCGCAGCGTCCAGGGCTCGCTCGCAGGCGCGGGCGCGCCACGCCAGGCCTACGGCGAGCTGCAGCATCTGATCTGGCAGGCGGAGACGTTCGGGTTTCATCTCGCCGCGCTCGAGGTGCGACAGCACAGCCATGTCCACGCAAGTGCGCTGGCCGAGATCCGCTCGAACCGAGAGATGTCCTCGCTGACTCGTGAGGTGCTCGACACCATCGGCGCGATCGCCAGCATCCAGGCAAGGTTCGGCCCCGAAGCGTGCCGGCGCTACGTCGTCAGCTTCACCCGAAACATCAGCGACATTTCCGCCGTGTACGAGCTGGCCGATCACGCGACCGGCGGCAATCCGCCGGTGCTCGACGTCATCCCTCTGTTTGAGACGGTGGATGACCTGCGTGAGGCTCCAAACGTGATGGAGCAGATGCTTGCGCTCGCGCCCGTCAAGCGCCGGCTGGCGGAAACCGGCCGCGGCCTGGAGGTGATGCTCGGCTATTCCGACTCGACCAAGGAGGTCGGGCCGCTGTCCGCAACCCTCGCGCTTTACGAAGCCCAGTCGAACCTGACTGCCTGGGCCAGGCGCCGGCGCGTGCGCCTGACCATGTTTCATGGACGAGGCGGAGCCCTGGGACGCGGTGGCGGTCCCGCCAATCGCGCTGTCCGTGCCCAGGCGCCCGGATCGGTGGCGGGCCGATTCAAGGTGACCGAGCAGGGCGAGGTCATCTTCGCGCGCTACGGAAACGCCGCCATCGCCAGGCGCCACCTCGAGCAGGTCGCCTCGGCTGTGCTCGAAGCCACGACCGCCCCGGCTCGGTCCGAGCCGTCGCGACGCTTCCGCAAGCTTGCCGCGGATGTGGATGCGGCCGCCCGCGTTGCCTATCGAGGGCTGGTCGAGACTTCCGGATTCGCGGAGTGGTTCGCGGAGGTCAGCCCGATCGAAGAGCTGGGCCGGATGCGCATCGCATCCCGGCCGCCGCGGCGTGGGGCCGGCGAGAGTCTCGAGGACCTTCGTGCAATCCCGTGGGTGTTCGCCTGGTCGCAGATGCGGCTCAACCTGCCGGGTTGGTACGGACTCGGAAGCGGCCTCGAAGCCGCGCCGCTTGCCGACCTGCGCCGCGCTTACGCGTCATGGCCGCTGTTCAACGTCCTCCTCGACAACGCCGAGATGAGCCTGGCCAAGACCGACAGGCGGATTGCGGCTCGATACCTGGCGCTGAGTGACCGGCCGGACCTCGCGACCCGGGTCCTGCGTGAGTACGACCTCACGAAGAAGAACGTGCTGGCGGTGACGGGTCACACCCGACTGCTCGAACGGCATCGTGTCTTGTCGTGGGCGGTCGAGCTTCGAAACCCGTACGTCGATGCGCTCTCACACTTGCAGTTGCGCGCGTTGCGCGAGCTCCGTGCGAAAGGTGCGCGCCGGCAGCGGGCCACGGCCGAGCGCCTCTTCCTGCTGACCGTCAACGGAGTGGCTGCCGGACTTCAGAACACAGGCTGAGACCGAGCGGTTGTCAGAAGTCGAAGCGGCCGTCGAAATGCCTGGCGACCTCGGGGCGTGTCAGCTCGTAGATGGCCAGGCGATGGCCCGCGGGGGTCGTGAACGAGCAGCATGGACCCATTGGAATCTCCAGCGTTTGGGCCTTTGCCCAGCCTCGTTTCTTCAGCTCGCGCATCGCGCGGCCGAGATCTTCGACCCTGTAGATCAAAATCGGCCGGTCGCCCTCGAGGTGGTCGGTGAGAAGCACATAGGGCGGCCCGTCGGTGAGCTCGATCTTCGCGACCCGCGTACCCATTCCCTCGATTGCAAACGCCAGCCTGCCACCGAGCACCTCGGTGAAGTACTTCGAATCGGCGGCGACGTCGGAGCTGGGCGTGTAGATGTAGTCGAGCTGTACGAACGGGAGCGGCACGGCCCTGCTCCGTGTCGTCACGCCGCCAAGGTTAGTCCAGTGCGCGCGAAAGCTTTGGGGTGTGCGAATCGAGAGAAGTTAGCAGCGCGCTGACCACGACCGGATCGAGGTGCGGGCCTGCCTCCTGCTGCAGCAGGCGCCGTGCTTCGCGCTCGCTGCGCGCTCGTTGGTATGGCCGGTCCGACGTCAGGACGTCGTACATGTCGGCCACCGCGACCACGCGCGCTTCGATTGGAATCGCGTCGCCGACCAGGCCGTGCGGGTAACCGCTGCCGTCCATCCGCTCATGGTGGTGAAGCACAGCCAGGAGCGCCCGCTCGAAGTGCCCCGCCCACTGCAGGATCTTCAGGCCGACCTCAGGGTGGGTCTTCATGAGCTTCCACTCCGAGTCGTCGAGCGGGTCGTGCTTGTGAAGGATCGAACCCGGAAGGGCGAGCTTGCCGATGTCGTGCAGGAGGCCGGACCGAGCGAGGACGCGTTGCTCTGACTCGGTCATGCCCAGCTGGCGTCCGATCCGGACGCACAGCTCACCGACGCGGCCGTTGTGGGCCCGGATCTCACGGTCGGACACATGGACGATGTGCGCCCTGCCGATCCTGCTTGGAAATGCCCCTACCAGCGGTCCTGGGATCACGATAGCCATCCGCTACCCCCTCTGGTTTCCTGCTCGCTAGACAGATCGACAACGCGCCAGTCGGGGAGGCGGGTCGCTACAAGGCCGCTTTACCGGTGGGTCGGGCGGCTACTTATCGGAGCCTACTTGTCCGAGCGCAGACGGTAGATGAGAACGGCGACGACCCCAAATGTGATCAAGGCGAGGATGGCGATCGCCGCCGGGGCGATGCGCTTGCGGCGCCCGCGCTCGCGCTCGTAGGCCTCGGCCGGAATGCTGCGCGGCTCGTAGCCGGAGGCGATGGCAAAGACAGGCGGCGGCGCCGACGGCGTCGCGACCGACAGCGGCCGCCGCACTGGGTTGATCGACATGGTTTTGTTCTCCTGCGAACGCATGGCCTGCTGGAGACCACCGTAGGCAGCGATTGCGTGCATGTCGTCCGGGCGTGTACTGAATGTTTAGGCGGCGGGAGTGCTCGGTGCGAGCCTCGCTCGCGCCGACGGACCGGGCAGAGCGATGAAGCTCACCAACCATCCGACCATGCCGGTGACGGGCACGGCTCCGGACCATATGGTCGCCTCCCACCACACGCCTGTCGTCGCCGCGAGGACCACGAAGTACGAGACCGTGAGCGCGGCGGGCGCCCCGAACATGAAGGCGTGAAATGCATACGGCCGCGCTGGTGAGGGCCGCAGGAAGTACAGCAGCAGGTCGCCCGCGGCACCTCCCAGCAGCGCGACCAGGACCAGCTCGGCGTGGTTGGCAACGGGGCTCAGAAGCAGGGCGTTGATGGTGAGAATCACGGTCACGGTGCCGATCGGCACCTCGAACCTGCGCAGGAGTATCACCAGCAGCCCGGCCACCATGGCCGCATAGAGGATGAGGCCGATCATCCCGAGCTCCTCCTCCATCCAGAGGGGACCGCGAGGATCGGGCATGGTTCCGGCTGCCCAGCGGTCGATGAGGGGTTGGTCGAACTGGAGGAAGAACGTGAGCATCGATAGCGTGAGCGCGCCCGAGATGATCGCCGGCCACGTCGACCTGTCGCCGCCCCGCCGCATGGCCGCACGAAGCGGACCGCTCACGATGAGCCCGCCTGTGAGCATCAGGAACAGGTGCGGCGGGCTGAACAACGCGGCCACGCTGAACTCGACGCCGAACTTCCTGTGCCACAGAAGATCAAGGACACCACCGGCGCCGAAGAGCACCGTGCCGAGCAACGAAACGCCGTAGCCGTCGGGAAGCAGCTCGCTCCACGTCCCATAGCGACGGAAGTTGCGGACGACGTTGAGGCCGAGGAAGATCCCGATCGCGGTCATGCCCGAGTACAGGACGGCGTGGTACGGGGTGAGGAAGTTGGTCTCCACGCCCTTGAGGTTGTGATGGTGCCAGGAGTCGAGATACGCGCCGGCCATCAACCAGATGCAGAGCAGCACGAATGTCCACGTGAATCGATTGCTCGCCACACCCGGTTGGCGCGGCCGGCGTAAGTCTGGAGTCGAGGTCGCAACTACCATCACCGCCCTCCTTCCTCCCTTTCAGAAACAGAAGAGGAAGGCGTTTCGTTTCGGATCTCGGCACGCAGCCGACGAAGATCCGACTGAACGGCCGGATCGAGATCGAGCACGACTGCTTCGCGAGGGGGTGGCAGCCCGGTGCGCGATGCCTCGGAAAGGCTCGCGTCCAGAAGCCGGTCGGCCGCTTTGATCCGAGCCCGAACGCGACTGTGCGGAGTCTTCGATGCGATGAGCTGCGTGAGGTTCTCCAGCTCGTGCAGAAGCACCCGGCGGCGGCGCAAAGCGAGGCTGGCGACGTGCTCCTGCCCGGCCGCGAGCGCCAACGCGGCTCGGTCCCAGAGGTCGGGCACCTTGCTGCGGACCGAAGCCAGCATGGCCTCTACCCCGTTCGGCGCCCCATCAGCCTTCAAACCGATTCGCATGCTAGGCAGGACCGGTGCGCTCGTCATCCGTGAGCGCAAGGAGATTTAAGATGCGCGCGGCGACGCCGTGTTCGAAAGGGAAGGAGTGATGGCGGCCATCGCCCTCGTCCTCGAGCGTGCGCGCGCGGGCGAAGGGCAGGCTCTATTCGTGATCGGCGAGGCCGGTCTCGGCAAGACGAGCGTGCTGGAGAGCACGCGAGAGCTTGCGGGTGATTTCGCCGTCGGCATCGGCCGCGGACAGGCCATGGAGGCGACGCTCCACTTCGGCATCGTCAGCGAAGCCCTGCGGGGATTGGGCGCCGGCACGCCGCTGGACGCCCCCAGAAGCGCGGCGCCGGCGGGTCTGGACGCACGGGCCGCGTACTTCTACGCCACCCTCCGCGACCTGGAGTCGAGAAAGAAGCCGGCGCTCATCTTGCTCGACGACCTGCATTGGGCGGATCCCGACTCACTGGCGCTTGTCTCCTTTCTCAGCCACAGGCTGAGCGCGGTTCCGGTGGCGATCGTCGCCACGCTGCGGCCGTGGCCGCGGGCGGCGCTCGACCTGACACGCCATCTGAGCCAGCAGGGCTTGGCCCAGCTCGAGCAGCTGATGCCGCTCAGCCCCCCGGCGGCGACCGCACTGCTCACCGAGCAGATGGGTGGCGAGCTTTCCGAAGAGACCATCGGCCGGGTCTGGGCGGCCAGCGGCGGCAACCCTCTGTTCCTGGAAGAGATCGCCCGCCACCTCCGGGACGGTCGCAGTCTGGAGGAGCTCGACGAACGCGGACCGGAGGCCACGATCCTGCTGTCGCGTATCGCGGGCCCAGGTGCTGACCTGCGCTATGCGCACGCGGCGAGCGTTTTCGGCATCGAGTTCCGTCCGGTGCTCGCGGCCCGAGTGGCCGGGTTGAGCGAAGCCGAGGCGACGGAGGCCCTGGGCGTGCTCGTCGACACCGGGCTGGTCCGGCCCGGCCAGGCCGGCTGGGCGCAGTTCACGCACCCGCTTTTCCGCCAGGCCCTGTATGAAGACATGGCGCCGCCGGTCCGCGAGCGATGGCATGCAGCGGCCTTCCGGCACCTGATCGCCCATGGCGTCGAGCCCGGCGAAGCCGCCGAGCATGCGGTCAGCGGTCAGCTGCGCGGCGATGTCGAGGCGATCGCCGTGCTTCAGCGCGCCGGCAGGGCAGCGATGGCCGACGGGGCGGTTGCCACAGCGCGCCACCGCCTGCAGTCGGCCGTCACCCTGGCCGGCGAAAGCCCGTCGGCCCACCTTCTGATCGGGCTGGCCGAAACACTGCTTTCGACGGGCGAGCCGGCCAAGGCCGTAGAGATCTACAGCCGGATCCTGGACGGCTCCGCCGGCGATGGCGACGGCCGCGCCAACGTCCACCGCATGCTCGGCCGAGCATTGTTCGTCAACGGCGACGCAGGCGCGGCGGAGGCGCAGTTCGCGGCCGCGGCCGAGCTAGGGCTGGACGCTGGCGACCCGACACCTGGCATCGAGGCGCTTCTCGACCACGCGACCGCCTGCTGGATCGCCGGCCGCATCGCGCGAGCAGTCGAATACGCCACGCGAGCACGGGCTCTGGCCCAGGGCGCGGGCCCCGACGTGAGGCGGCGGGCAGACTCGACCTGGGCCCTTGTGACTTTCCTGTCGGGGTCTGCGGAAGGTTTGCCCGCGGCCGCCGCGGCCGCCGCCGAGGCGGAGCTGAATCCGCTCCTGGAAACCGTCGATCCAACGTGGAGCTGGGGACCACTCGGCAACCACATGTTCATTTCGGAGTTCGCGGAAAACTACGACGAGGCCGGGCGAGTGCTCGACGTCGCATACCGCGCCGCCGAGCAGCTGGGCGCGCCGATGGCGATGGGCCTCCTCGACTCGCTACGCACGAACGCCCTCATAAGGCGCGGCCGCCTTGGCGAGGCTCGTGCTTGGGCCGAGCACGCATTGACGTTGGTGGACCTGGTGCCTTCGTTGGCCGGTTATGCGTGGATCGCGAACGCGGCCACCGTTCTCGAGATGGGCCACATCGACGATGCCGCCGCGTGGTGCGACCGGCTCGAGAAGCTGCCGCAGAGCATGATCCAGCGGCTCTGGATTCAAAGAATGCGGGGCATCATCGCAGGCAGGCGCGGCCAGCAACAGCAGGCGAGCGACCTGTTCCTGGTGGCCGAGAACATCGCCAACGAGGCCGGGCTCTTTGAACCCTGCGTCGTGCCATGGTCGCGCGACGCCATCACCGCGCACGTGGCTTGCGGGCGACTCGATGACGCGGCGCGTGTCGTGGCGTGGCTCGAAGCGAGAAGCGCGGACCTGCCTTGTCGCTGGCCGCGCGCGACCGCGCTTTTCGGCCGCGCCCAGCTGGCCGAAAAGGCAGGCAAGAACGAGATGGCGGCTGACCTGTATCGCGATGCACTCGAGGTCTACGCGCAGATCCGCCAGCCGCTGTCGGAGATTCGGACGATGATCTACTTCGGGCGCTTCCTGAGGCAGGTCGGCAAATCGATCGAGGCGCGGCCGTATCTCACGCGCGCCGCGGACGTCGCGGCGGAGGCCGGCGCGACGTGGCTGGCTCAGCAGGCGATGGATGAGCTGCATGTGGCCGGCGGCAGGCAGCGCAAGCACGCAAGCCCCGACGACCTCACGCCGCAGGAGCTCCGCGTGGCGCGGCTGGCGATCGAGGGGCTGAAGGTGCGCCAGATCGCCGAGCACCTTTCACTTTCGCCGCGTACGGTGGAGACCCACCTGCAGAAGGTGTATCAAAAGCTCAGCGTCTCCTCGCAGATCGAGCTGATCAAGGCCGGCCTCCCGTCGCGCCGCGGCGCCTAGTTTTCGGGGTCAGGTCGCGCTTCGAACATCGGGTTGACCGGACCGTGGCCCTTTCCGACGTCCAGCGAGTGCTCGATGGCGCCGGCGATGAAAATCTTGGCGGCCTGCACAGCCTCCAACGGTGTCTGGCCTTTGGCGAGGCCCGCGGCAATGGCGGCCGAGAACACGCAGCCGCTTCCGTGGGTGTTCTTGGTGTGGATACGGCGGCCCTTCAGCTCGACCAGGTCGACGCCGTCCCAGTAGACGTCGATGGCGAGGTCTTCGGTGCCTGCGTGACCGCCCTTGACCACGGCCACACGTGGCCCGAGTGCGACGAGGTCGAGCGCGGCGTGGCGCCGATCGTCCAGGGTCGTGATGGATCGGCCCAGCAGCACCTCCGCCTCTGGAATGTTCGGCGTGACGACGAGAGCGACCGGGAGCAGGTATCGATAAAGCGACGCGATGGCGTCGCTGTGGAGCAGCCTCGCTCCACCCTTGGCGACCATGACCGGGTCGACCACGAGCTTCTCTATGCCGTGTTCGCGGATCGCCGTGGCCACGGCCTTGATGATCTCCGAGCTGGCGAGCATCCCGGTCTTCGCCGCCTGCACACCGATGTCATCCACCACCGCATCGATCTGGGCGCGGATCACCCGCACTGGCACCTCGTGGATCTCGGTCACCGCCAGCGTGTTCTGCGCGGTGATGGCGGTGACCGCGGACGTCCCGTGTACGCCAAAGGCGGCAAACGTCTTGAGGTCGGCCTGGATGCCCGCGCCTCCGCCCGAATCCGAGCCGGCGATGGTCAGCGCGACCGGGAGTTTCATCGCGACGGCTGGAGCCGGCGCCCGCCCCAGTACACCGCAGCGGCGACCGCGATGCTGACGAGACCGCTTACGTCGGCGCCATGCAGTCCGCCGATGAGACGGTCGTTGAAGAAGTGTGGCGACGAGACCAGGTTGCCGAACAGGTTGTCGAAGTTGACGAAGAGCAGGCTCGAGGCGGCGCCCGCGAGCCACGCGACGAGCGCCAATCTCGCGCGCGCCCGGCCTTCGAAGACGAAGAGGCTGAGAAGAACGACGGCGGCCCACGCTGGCGCCCAGAGGTACGTCAGGATCAGGAAGTCCTCATACGCAACGTGCAGATCGCTCACGAGCACCGCATATGCCGCGAGCGCGGTGCCGAGGATTCCGCATCCCAACGCCGTCTGCCATCGCTGCAAGCGGATGCCCATGGTCAACGTCACCAGGCCCGCCGTGTAGACGTCGAGGTAGTTGGCCCAGATCTCGCCGACGACCACAAAGACGAAGAACGGCACGGCGACCCACACCGGTGCATGCGTGCTGATGACAGCCAGGACGCCCTGCCCGGAAGCGAGCTTCGCGTCGATGGTCGGCAGCAGCAGGCCAAATAGGCCGAGGAGAACCATCGGCACCACGACACCCACCATCGGCCAGAACGTGACCGAACGTGTTGGGCTGGAGGCGGGGAGATAGCGCGAGTAGTCGCTTGCGAACGGGTACCAGGAGGCGACCAGCGCGAAGCACGTCATGAACCCAAGGACGAACGCGCCGGGATAGTCGGCGCCCGACACCGACGGGCCCTGCCCCCAATGAAACTGGGGCGCCAGCAGCACGAAAAGGACAGCCGCCAGCGCGACGAAAATCACCGCGCCGTACGTCTCGAGGACTTTGATCGTGCGGTGGCCGTACACCGCCACGGCCACGCTGACCGCGGCGATCAGGATGACGAGACCGAAGGTGATGGCGCGGTTTCCGCCGCCTAAGAGCTGAGCGCCGGCCTGGGCCGCGATCACACAATCCACCGCGAACCAGCCGATCGCCAGAAACAGAGTGAGCGCCGCCCCGACGTAGGACCCGCGCCGGCCGAAGATGGTCCGCGTGAATACGATCTGGGGCTGGCCGCTTCTAGGACCTGTGTTGCTGAGGAGGCCGAGAATCAGCGCCGCCGCGACGGTGCCGAGGATCGTCGCAGCGAGCCCGTCCCACACGCCCAGGCCGTAATAGGTCGTGAGCAGGCTCGCGGTGAAGAGGCTCGCGTAGTTGGTGAAGGCGCCGGCCCACAGGAATCCGAGCTCACGCGGGCGGCCATGTCGTTCCGCGGCCGGGATCGCGTCGATGCCATGCGTCTCCACCTTTCCGAAGACGTCGGATTCGACGCTACGAGCGGCAACGTTGCTCAAACTCTCCCTCCGCTGGCATTACCCAGTTCAGGTTCTTGCGGTCGGCGCCATGCGCCCTCTCAGCCTTTACCTGGCTCCCGCTGGTTCGATTCTAGAGAAAGATCAGGCCAAGACTGGTGTTCGACGTGTGCCAGATGGCTCCCGGCCATATCGATCGGGTCCGATAGAAGAGGTAGCCGTACACGAGTCCTTGGAGTGCTCCAAAAAGTCCGATAAAAGGCGCCACCCAGATCGGAAGGCCTGAACCCACGACGAGCATGGGCACGTGGAAAAGACCCCAGACCATCGCGGAGAGAGCCAGGCTGTTCCCCGGCCGGCCAAGCCAGGGCATCAGACGGCCGAAGATCACGCCTCGAAAAGCGAGCTCCTCAGGCACGCCGTTGGAGAGGGACTGGAGCGCGGTCGTGACCGCCACGACCGGAAGCGAAGCCGACTGCCAGAGGAGCCCAGGTCTGCCGCCTGCAGCCACGGAAACCAGGGCCAGGCCGACACCCATGGCGGCCAATCCGACCCCCAAGGCAAGGTCCCGGGGAAGCACGGTCAGGCCCACCTCGCGGGCGCGGACCCGGAAACACGCCACCGCAACCAATGTGGGCAACAACAGGAGTGGGATCGTGAGAGCGACGTTTGCGGCCTTCCCAGCTATGAGTGTTGGAAGGCCGGCGGCTTTCAAGTCGGCAGCCCACGCCTTGGGCAGACCGTGCGGAATGATCAAGAACCACACGACTGCGACGGCTGCGAGCTGCAGGACGGCCACTGTTACTGCCAAGCCGAAATCGCGCGAGCGAGCGTTCGGCGGCCGAGCATCGGGCATGGCCAATTGCCGTCCGCGAGTCGCGAAGTGGATCACCGAAACGTACGCAACCAGAAGAAGCAGATTGACCGGGGCGAGCCACGGCGTGTACACGAATATGCCGGCAAGCACGTTGATCGCCGCAGAGACGATTAAGAGCGGGGTCAGCAGCGGATGGTCGCGCACGAGTGCGGACGCTCGCGCCAGCATCTAGGCCCGGTCGAGGAACTCCGTCACGAGCGACTGGAAGTCCCTCCCGGCAAAGTTAAGGAACCGTGAAATCGCGACAATTAGAGAGCCAGGGGCAACCGGTGTCAAGCTGGCCTTAGTTCGGGGAGGGATCTAGCGATGAGCACGCCCACCGCGCGTCAAGTTTCGACAGACCGCGTCAAAGAGCTGATCGCGCGCGAGGAAGACAAGTTCAAGCAGGCCCGGCCGCGCTCCCAGAAGCTGTGGCAAGAGGCCCGCGAGGTCATGCCCAGGGGCGTCCCCTCGTCATTCCAGGACGCGGCGCCGCAGCCGGTGTTCATGGAACGGGGCAAGGGCAGCAGGGTCTGGGACGTGGACGGCAACGAGTACGTCGACTTCCACAACGGCTTCGGGGTGATGGTGGTCGGGCACGCCCACCCGAAGATCGTGGACGCGGTGAGTCAGAGGATCGCGCTCGGCTCCCACTTCGCTCAGCCGACGCCTGACGACCTGCAGGTGGCCCGCGAGCTCGCACGCCGGTTCGGCTTGCCCCAGTGGCGATTCACCAACTCGGGAACCGAATCGACCCTGGACGCGGTGAGGATCGCGCGCGGCTTCACCGGCCGCCAGAGGCTCATCAAGATGGAGGCGTCGTATCACGGTCACCACGACGCGCTCATGGTGTCGGTCGAGCCGCCGCCTGAGCTGATGGGTCCGGCGGACGCACCTGCGTCGGTGCCGCAGAGCGAAGGCATCCCGCCCGGCTACCTGGCCGGCCTTCGCGACGTGGCCCAGCGCCACGGCGCGTTACTCATCTTCGACGAGGTCAAAACTGGCATCACCATCGCGGCCGGCGGCGCGACCGAACGATTCGGCGTCACCCCCGACCTCATCGCCCTCGCCAAGGCGATCGGCGGCGGGCTCCCTTGCGGCGCGGTCGGCGGCACGGCCAACGTGATGTCGGTGATCGAGGAAAAAAGGGTCGCGCAGATGGGCACCTTCAACGGCAACCCTCTGACGATGGCGGCGTCAAGGGTCACGCTCTACGACATCCTCGATGCATCCGCATATGCACATTTCGACGCTCTGGCCGAGACCGTCCAGGGTGGCCTGGATGAGGTGATCGCAGACCACGAGCTCCCGTTTCACGTGATCACACTCGGCGCACGAGGCGGCATCACTTATCGCGCCCAGCGAGTGCGCAACTACCGCGACTACCTCGAGATCGACAAGTCCTTCGCCTACCTGAGCTGGCTCTACCAGTGCAACCGGGGCGTGCTCATGGCTCCCGGCGCGGAGGAGAACTGGACGCTGTCGGTCCAGCATTCGGCCGACGACATGCAGCGCTACGTGGACAACTTCGCGGAGATGGCGCGAGACCTCCGCTCCTGAGCGCCTGAGCGCGTGAAAGTGTGAGGGCGTTCCTGTTCGGGTTGATCCTGCTGGTCGGGCTCAGCCTGACCGTCCTCTCCATCCGGCCGGGCGGAATCCGGCAGCAGCTCCGGCTTGCCGCCCGCAGGCTCCGCATCGTGCTGGTGTTGGCCGCCATCTACATCGTCAGCGACGCCGTCATCCGGGTCGCGTTCCCTCAAGGCTGGATCGCCGATTACGGCCCGGTTGCGGTCGGGGTCGTGCTCGCGCTCGCATTTCTTCTTTTCGCCCAGGATCCCGTATCACCGCCGGCCGCGAAGCCTTGAGCGACCGCGAGCCGAACTCGATCACTCTCGAAGACGTCCAGGACGCCCGCAAGCGCCTGGACGGCATCGTCCCTCGCACGCCGCTGATCCGCCTCGACGACGGAGGCACCGGCGAGCTGTACCTCAAGTTGGAGAACCTGCAGCCGATCCGTTCCTTCAAGGTTCGCGGCTCCGGCAACGCGATCTCGAGGCTCGATGAGGCTTCGCTGCAAACAGGCGTGTACACCGCCAGCGCGGGGAACATGGCGCAGGGTGTCGCCTGGAATGCGCGGCGGCTCGGCGTTCGATGCACCGCCGTCGTCCCAGAGGGTGCGCCCCACTCCAAGCTCGAAGCGATCCAGCGCCTGGGCGCGGAAACGATCTCGGTGCCCTACGGCGATTGGTGGAACGTTCTGGTGGAGCATCGCTATGCGCCGCTGGAGCCGGCTCATTTCATCCATCCCGTGAGCGACGTGGACGTCATGGCCGGCAACGGCACGATCGGGCTGGAGATCCTCGAGGACCTTCCAGATGTCAACACCGTGCTTATCCCCTTCGGCGGCGGCGGGCTGAGCTGCGGCATCGCGACCGCGATCAGAAGCCTCCGCCCGGAGGTTCGCGTCTTCGGCTGCGAGGTGGATACGGCCGCGCCACTCGCCGCCGCTTTTGCCGCGGGCGGCCCGGTGCCGTTTCCGCGCGTGGCTTCGTTCGTGGACGGCATTGGGGGGCCGATCGTGCTGCCGGAGATGTGGCCGCCGGCATCGCGACTGCTCGCGGGATCCCTGGTCGTGAACCTGGCGGAGGTGGCAGCCGCCATCCGTCACCTCGTCGTTCATGCGGCGATCGTCGCCGAAGGGGCCGCCGGGGCTGCGGTGGCGGCGGCGCTGAAAGGCCTGGCCGGTCCTGGACGTCATGTCGCGATCGTCTCCGGCGGGAACATCGACCCCGAGGTTCTCGGCACGATCCTCGCCGGCAACGTTCCGTAGTCAGCCGCTAGTCGGTTTTCACCTCAGCCCCGTCCTGGGCCCATCTGGTGTGGAAAGCGCCTTCTCGGTCGATACGGTGGTAGGTGTGGGCGCCGAAGTAATCGCGCAGTCCCTGGATGAGGTTGGCCGGTCCTCGCGCTCGCCGATAGCCGTCGTAGTAGGCAAGCGATGACGAGAACGCCGGGATCGGCACCCCGCGATCGACGGCGGTCTTGACCACGCGGCGCCACGCGTCCTGCCCCGAGGCGAGAGCCTCCTGGAAGAACGGGGCGAGCATCAAGTTCGGCAGGTCTGGCTGCAGCACGTACGCATCCTTGATGCGGTCGAGGAACGCGGCCCGGATGATGCAGCCGCCACGCCAGATGGTCGCAAGGGATCCGAGATCGAGCCCCCATTCGTATTCACGCGATCCCGCCTGCAGGTGTTCGAATCCCTGCGCATAGGCGACGATCTTGGCCGCGTACAGAGCGTCCCTCACGTCGTCGACGAGCCCCATATCGCGGTCGTAGTGGACGTGGCCGGCGGCCGGACCGGCGAGGATACCGGCTGCTGTCACCCGCTCCGCTTTCTGGCTCGATAGGACGCGCGCGAACACCGCTTCGGTGATCCCCGTCAGCGGCACGCCGAGCTCGAGGGCCGATTCGCTCGTCCAGCGCCCTGTGCCTTTCTGCTCGGCCTCGTCCTCGATCGCATCGACCAGGGCCCCGTTCGAGTCAGAGCTCTTGGCGAGGACGTTGGCTGTGATCTCGATCAGATACGACTGCAGCCGGCCTTCGTTCCACTCACGAAAGATCGAGGCCAACTCGGGCGGAGTGAGACCAAGCGCGGACCTCAGCAAGTCGTAGCTCTCAGCGATCAGCTGGATGTCCGCGTACTCAATTCCGTTGTGGACCATCTTGACGAAGTGCCCGGCGCCGTCGGGCCCGATGTAGGTGCAGCACGGAACGCCATCGACCTTGGCTGCGATCGCGTTCAGCATCTCCGCGACGTGCTCATAGGATTCGCGCGAACCGCCCGGCATCAGGCTCGGGCCGAGCAGCGCGCCTTCCTCGCCGCCGGACACGCCCATACCCAGGAAGCCCAGGCCCGCCCGCGCGGCGGCAGCTGCTCGGCGGCGCGTGTCATGGAACAGCGAATTGCCGCCATCGATGAGCGTGTCACCCGGCTCCAGCAGCATCGACAGCGCATCGATGCCCTCATCGACCGGCGCGCCCGCCTTGACCATCAGGAGGATCGCCCGCGGCGGAGTGAGAACCTGGACGAGCTCCTCGAGCGTGGCCGCAGGCCGGAAGTCGCCCTCGGCCCCGTGCAACGCCATGAACTCATCGGTCCGCTGGCGTGTGCGGTTGAATACCGCGACACGAACGCCATGGGACGCGAGATTGCGCGCCAGGTTCATGCCCATGGTCGCCAGTCCAACGATGCCGAGCTCGTGATCTTCCATCGACATACCCCCGGGCATTATGCCAACGCGAGCCGGTTGAGGCCTTTGCGAAGTCCCGCATACTCCGCTCGACGATCATGCTCAAGCGATCGCCGGCCGCAGCGGGGTTTGCCATGGTCGCTCTGCTCGCCATGGCCACATGCACCTCCAGCGCGGCGACGAGCACCAACGCCGTTCTCATCATTGACAAGTCGTTCGACCTCACGTCGGCAGATCCGCATCGCGATGCCAGCGAGACGGGCGCACTGATCGCAAAGGCTCTCTACAGCACGCTGCTCACATTCGAGGGTGGCGACCAGTCCACACCGGTTCCATGGGTCGCCGCTTCGTATACCTCCTCAGAAGACGCGAGGACCTTCACGTTCAAGCTGCGCCATGATGTCGTGTTCTCCGACCGCAGCCAGCTCACGTCAGCAGACGTCCTGTATTCGCTCGCGCGCGTTGTCAAGATGAAAGGCGGGCCGTCCGCACTCCTCTCCGGAGTGAACGCCTCAGCGCCCGATGCCTACACGGTCGTGCTCACATCCAGCGACCCGAACCCTGGCTTGCCATCGGTTCTCACGACGCCGGAACTTGCGATCGTCAACGCCATCGCGATGAATGGCAAAGCCGACGGCTTCCTCGACGGCGCCTCTGCCGGCAGCGGGCCGTACGTTCTCGAGTCTTTCAGCACGTTCTCGGACATCGAGCTCGTCGCCAACTCTCGGTACTGGGGACCGAAGCCCTTCTACCGCAAGGTCGTCGTCCGCAACATGGACCCGCGAACGCAGCTCGCTTATATCGGCGCGGGCAAGGACGAGATTGCGCTCGACCTCTCACCGATCCAGGCGGCAACGCTGAGCTCTGTTCACATCAGCGCCAGAGCTGGTCCAGACATCGTTTTCCTGTTTGCCAACAACAACCCACTCGTCTCATCTGTGACTGCCGATAAGCACTTCCAGAATGCCGTTCGGTACGCGGTGGACTACAGATCGATCGTCGGGCTGATGGGCGCGGGCGCGGTGCAGGCCCGAGGCATCATCCCGAGCTCGAGGCTCGGAGCCATGCCGGCCTGGTTCGCTCCGCGGCAGGACATCCAGTACGCGAAAAGCGAGCTCGCAGCCTCGGGGATCAAGGATCCGGCCGTGAGCCTGGGCTATGCAGCCGACCTGACCGTCAGCGGGGTTCCGATCAGCTCGATCGCCAGCATGGTGGCGGCTGACCTCGGGGTCGTCGGCATCAAGGTCAAGCTGGCCGAGGGTCCTCCGGCCGCCGCGATGGCCGATTACGCCTCCGGCAGCGAGCAGATGGGCCTGTGGAGGCAGCCGGGCGGCGTCGCCGCCTTCAATTCGTACCTGAGCTTCTTGCCCGGCGGCCTGATCGGCTTGCGGGCCGGATGGCCGGCAGGTTCCGACCCTTCTCTCGAGAGCCTGGGCATTCAAGCCAGCACCACCGCAGACCCGGGCACGCGCGCGCAGCTGCTGCAGCAGATGCAGGGGCAGCTCAACGAGGAAGGGCCGTTCTTTCCTCTGCTGCAGCCGGGGCGGGTGATAGTCGCGACCGGTGGGGGCGCCGGCCTCGACTACAACCCGGGCTGGACCCTGGACCTGGCGACGGTTACTGGTTAGCCGCGGGCGTCGCCGTCGCCCTGGCATTCTCGGCCGCCTCCTGGGCCGCCGACTCGCCGGTCTCGTGCGCCGAGGTCTCGTTGGACGCGCCTCCCGGTCCGCCGGGACCGCCCGGATGGAACGTGCCGTTGTTCTCAGCGGTCTCCCGCGCGGTCGACTCGGTCGCCTCGTGCGCCGCATCCTCGTTGGGCTTGAATACCCCCGGGCTGGGGGTCGGCGAAGCGGCCGCCAGGAAATTGGTGGGGACGCCCCTGCCGGCGGCCGACGCCGCCACGACAGCGACGAGAACCATGGCCGCCGCGATGGCGGATGCGATCAGCAACGTATGGGCTCTGCTCATACCACGCATGTTCCAGCGCCAACCTCAAAGGAGGCTTGGAATCGGGTGAGACTTTTGGCTAGATCGAGAACTCCAGGCAGCGCACCCCGGACATGTCGATCCAGTACTTGCCGCGACCCTGCACGATCTTCATCTGCACGTGGTCGCACGAAGGGCACCGCACCACGGCGCCCGGCGCGTTGAGATAAACCACGACCTCGCCCACCACATGCACCCTGCCGCAGTTTGCGCACGTGCCCTCCGCGGTGGTCATCTCCATGCTGAAGATCTCGCGCAGAAGGCCGGCGATCGCGTTGCCGTCGAGCTTCATATCGGATTGCTGCGCGGTCACGCTCAACCTCCTGTTGCTCCAAACCGTTCGGTCTTGACGGACGCGGGGTCGAATCCCATCTCCACGAGAAGGCTCGCCGCGTTTTCCACCATGGGCGTTGGCCCGCAGACGTAGACGATAGGCGCCTGTGCCTTCGGCCACGCGACCTCGGCGAGCATGGCGCTATCGAGCCGCCGCGCGTACCCGGTCCAACCCGCCGGCTGCATCCGGGTCAGCGTATGGGCGACCGTCAGGCCGTCCCCGGCGGAGGCAAGTCGATCGAGCTCCGCCCTGTAGATGATGTCCTCGTAGGATCGCGAAGAGTAGAGGAGCCTGGTCGGCGTCTTGAGATGGTTGGCCGCACGGTGACGGATCATCGCCATCAAAGGGACGACGCCTGAGCCTCCGGCGACCAGCAGGACAGGGCGCTCGTCGTCCCCTCTCCATACGAAGTAGCCTCCGATCGGCCCGCGGAGCTCCACCTTGTCGCCCGTGCGCACCTCGCCCACGAGGTATGGCGACACCTCGCCGTCGTCGAGTCTCTCCACGGTGATCGCCAGCCGCGAATCCTCCGGCGGCGAGGCGATGGAGTAGCTGCGCTGCGCCTGGTAGCCGTCGTCGGCGGTGAGGCGCACGTCTACGTGCTGGCCGGCCAGGTGACCGGTCCAGCCGGGCACGTCGAGGATGAGGCTCGCCACCTTTGGGGTTTCCTGGACCAGCTCGGCGACTGTGCCGAACTGCCAGATCAGTCGCCCCAGTACCGCTGTTCGCGCCATGGATCGCCGTAGTTGTGGTAGCCGTTCGTCTCCCAGAAGCCGGGATGATCCTCGTTGACCAACCGCAGGCCGCGGATCCATTTGGCGCTCTTCCAGAAGTAGAGGTGTGGCACGAGCATGCGCGCCGGGCCGCCATGCTCGGGATGAAGCGGCTGGCCGTCGAACTCGAACGCGACCCAGGCTTTGCCCCCGGTGACGTCGTCGAGCGGAAGGTTGGTCGTGTAGCCGCCGTAGGAGAACTCGATGACGAATTCGGCCGCGGTGTCCACGCCCTCCATCAGGGTGTCGACGGACACGCCCGTCCATCCGGTGTCGAACTTCGACCACTTCGTGACGCAATGGATGTCCTTGGTCACCTGCTCGGTCGGCAGCTTGCGAAACTCATCCCACGTCCAGCTCCTGGGTTTGTCGATCTCGCCCTCGATGACGAAGCTCCACTCCGCGACTGGGATGCGCGGCGTCGGCCCGGCCGACAACACCGGGAAGTCGTTGACGACGTACTGCCCCGGTGGCAGTCGCGAGCTGCTGGCCGTGTCCCGCCTCTTGCCGCGAAATCCGCGCGATATGAAGGACATCGACGGTTCCTCCTAACTCCCCACCGCAACCGCCTGCAAAACGGAAGCCTACCCCATGGCCGCCATCGTCAGACGAACTCGAGCTCGGTGGTGATGTCGATGCACCCGCCGATGCTCTTGGCCACCGGGCAGCGGCTGGCATGGAAGGTATGCGAGCGCTCGGCCGCCTCGCGTTTGTCCTCGGGGCAGCCGGCGAGGTGATAGCGGACGTGGATGCTCTTGATGACGAGCACCTTGTCCTCGAGGACCACGACGCCCTCGGCGTCTGATGTCAACTTACCCTCGCTCGCGTCGATCCCGCGCGCCTCCAGCGCGCCACCCAGGGTGCCCGTGAGTCAACCGGCGGCCGCGGCGACGACATAGTCGAGCGTGGTGGCGTGGTCGGGGTACTGCCCGGGTGCAGTGCCGTAATGCTCGCGTACCTCGTCGTGGGTCCCGAACATCACGGGTTCGGGCTCAATCGGGAGGTAGGCGCTGCGGACCGGCCCACGCTCGCGGACTATCCTCACCTTCGAGACGTACTTCGGCGCATCCACCTTGACCAGATTAGTACCGGGTGCCCACGAAGGACACTTGCGGCTTAGGCTTGTGCGGTCATGGACCCGGTGCCCACCACGCAGGCAGCCGGCCAGATCTCCGCCGACGGCCAGTTCCGCTGGGACGGCCAGCAATGGGTGCCGCTCGCCTCCAACTACCGCGAGCCGACCCCCTGGACCCGGCCCATGCAGCTCATCACGGCGGCGCTGTTCGCCATCTCGGCCATCTCAGGCGTCGTCACCACGATCGCATTCGTCAACCACGATTCGGTCTTGCGCGCAATTCATGCGCAGGGCACCCAGGTCCCCGCGGGCACGGACATCGATACGGTCGTCAACGTCACGATCGGGATCACATACGGCGTCGCGATCTTCTTCTCGCTTCTGTATCTGGTCGCAGCGCTCGGCAGCTACCTGGGGTGGCGATGGATGTTCTGGGCCGCGCTTGTTCTGTACGGATTGAGCGGGATCACGGTCTTCACCAACATCGGATCGTTTGCCAACCCCGACCGCTCACCAATCCCGGTGACAGGCCTGATCGTCAGCGAGCTGTTCGCGGTGTTGGGGCTGGCGATGTTCGTGTGGATGCTGATCGCCGCGATCAGGTACGGACCCTGGGCGATGAAAAAGCCCGGCCGCTAGCCGGTCTCAGTCGTAGAGGAGAGCGCCCCACTCACGCTGGTCGTCCTTGCGCGAATGCCGACGGACGCTTACTGAGCACAGCTTGCCGCCCCCGCAGCACCGCTTGACATCGAACGCGACCACCCTCGGCGCCTCGCTGGCGTGCGAGCGCATCCACTCCTGCGCGCGCCAATCCGCCTCCACGCGGAACGCCCCGATCACATCGACATTATGCCCGCGCCGCGAGCTGGAGACGGCGACTTGAGCGCATCGCGCACGACCGCGGCGAGGGCCTCAATGAATTCGGGCCGCGTGTTGAACGACTGCGTTCGGCGCAGCTCGATTCCACGCTCGCCCGCGAACGCCATCGCCTCGACGTCGATGTCGTAGAGGATCTCGAGGTGGTCGGCCACGAAGCCGATCGGACACACCAGTGCCCGCCGTACGCCGGACCGTCGCAACGATTCCAGCAAGTCGGGACCCAGCCAGGGCTCGCCGGTGTGGCTGGCGGATTGAAACGCGAACTCCCATTCCGGCAGCGCCGTTCCCTCCGCCACGAGCCGGCAGCTCTCGAGGAGCCGCTCGCGATAGGGATCGCCCGCCGTCTCGATGCGCGCAGGAAGGCTGTGCGCGGTGAAGAAGATTCTCTCCGGCTCGAAATCCGCCATGGCCTCCGCGAGCAGTGTGCGGGTTGCGGCGATGAACGCCGGCTGGTCGTGGAAGCCACGCACGACGATGAGCTCCTGGTCCCACGCCTGGCGCAGCGTTGATAGATAAGTGCCCACGCTCATCTCGGCATAGTGCGGCGCGAGCGGCAGGCCCACGAGCCGCTCGATGCCTGCGCTCAGCGCCTCGGCCGCCGCGTCGGCGATGAAAGGAGGCGCGTGCTTCATGCCCGCGAACACCGGCAGCCCAAGCCGCCCGGCCAGGGCTCGCGCTTGCGCGCGCGTGATCTCCGTGAGCGGCGAGCCGCCGATCGCGTGGTACCGCTCGCGCAGCTCGGCCACCGCTTCTGGGGAGGGGGTCTTACCCCCGCGAATGTGCGTGTAGTAGGGCTCGATCCCTTCGTCTCCGTCGGGGCTTCCATATGCCATGCACAGAACGCCGGTCTTGGCGTCACGCAACCGCGGGGACTCCTTCGCGCACGGTCTCGACGAGCGCTTGCAGGTTCTCGAGCGTGCTGCCGGGGAGCACGCCATGACCCAGATTGAAGATGTGGCCGGGACGGCCGGCCGCGAGCCGAAGCACGCGGCGCGCGCCCTCGACCACACCGGCCGCCGGTCCGAGAAGGACGGCCGGGTCGAGGTTTCCCTGTACGCCTCGGTGGTGACCCACGCGCTCCCATCCCTCGTCCAGGTCGATGCGCCAGTCGAGCGAGATGACGTCCGCGCCGGATTCTGCGATCAAATCGAGAAGCCCGGCGGTCGAGGTCCCGAAGTGGATTCTCGGTACATCGAGCGACTCTGTGGATTCGAAGATGCGCCGCGTGAACGGCAGCACCCGCTCTTCGTAGTCGCCGGGTGAGAGCGCGCCGACCCAGCTGTCGAACACCTGCAGCGCCCGCGCCCCCGCGGCCACCTGCGCGTGTAGGTATTCGGCCATGACTGTGGCGAGCTTGTCGAGCAGAAGCGCAAATGTCTCGGGCTCGCGGAACATGAACTGCTTGGTCAGGACGAAATCCCGGCTCGGCCGGCCCTCGATGGCGTAGCTGGCAAGCGTGAACGGACCGCCTGCGAAGCAGATGACCGGGACCGGCGACTCGCGCGCGACCATCCTTAGCGCATCCAGCACCTGAGGCACCGATTCGGATGCAGGCGGCGTGCGCAGGGCTCGAACAGCGTCAGCGGTTCGAATCGGATTTCCGATCACGGGTCCGACGGATTCGACCAGCTCGAAGTCGACGCCCATGCCGCGGAGCGGGAGCATGATGTCGGCGAACATCACCGCCGCATCTACTCCCAGCCTGCGCACGGGCTGAAGGGTTACCTCTGCGCAGAGCTCGGGCTGGGCGACGATCTCCTCCAGGCTCCAGCGCTCGCGCAGCGCCCGATACTCCGGCAGCGATCGTCCGGCCTGCCTCATGAGCCACACAGGCGTCCGTTCGACGGGCTCCAGCCTGCAGGCTCGCAGGAACAGCGGCGTGCTCGTCGCGGTCAAGCGCCGAGCAGCTCAGCCAGATCGCCGAGTGGCCGATGTATCCCGGCCAGGATGGGGGTGTCGCGCACGGTCGAGCGCCGGCTCTCGGTGGATCGAAGCGCGCGCACCAGCTCGCCAAATGCGGGGAGGTCGTCGGTCTCGTAAGCGACCACGAAATCCTGGTCGTCCAGACCGAACGAGTAGGCCAGCAGCTGGCGTACCTGCGGGTATCCGTGGCCGACCCGCATGTGCTCGTTCATGACGCGCTGCCTGGTGTCCTTGTCGAGCAGGTACCAGTCGGCCGACTTCGTGAACGGATATACGATCAGGTAACGCGATCGCTCGCCGCTGAACAGCGACTGTTCCTGCGGTGTCGGCTTCTTCACGTACTGCGAGGGTTGGATCAAGCCGAGGAAGCTCTCCTTCGCGCTCATCCACGTCCCCATCCCGCACCGCAGGGCGGCGGCCGCAGATTCCTCGAGGGCCTCGAGTGACGGGGCTAGCCTCCAGAGCAGAAGGTCGACGCCCGCCTGCAGCCCAACCATGGTGTACGCGTAGCTCTTGACGTCCTGGGCGCGCTCGACGGAGGAGACGAAATCGGCGAGCGTCGACCGACGCTGCGCATCCGGGAGTCGCCGCCACCCGGAATCCAGACCAAGGGCAAGAGCATGCACGTACTGCTCCGTCACCGGGCCGCGTCCTCCCGCAGCCATCGAGCCGCATCGGCCGCCAGGTACGTGATGACGATGCCTGCTCCCGCGCGCACGATCGCGGTCAGCTCCTCGAGAGCCGCGGACTTGCGGTCGAGCCAGCCTCGTTCGGCGGCCGCTTCGAGCATCGCGACCTCACCGCTGACGTGATAGGCGGCGAGCGGCACGTCGAAACGCTTCTGGGCGCGAACCAGCAGGTCCAACGAGGTGAGCGCGGGCTTGACCATCAGGATGTCGGCCCCCTCGCGCACATCGAGCTCCATCTCGCGCATCGCCTCCCGAGCGTTGGCGTAGTCCATCTGGTAACCGCGCCGGTCGCCGAACGCAGGGGTGGAGCCGGCCGCCTCCCGGAACGGACCGTAAAAAGCCGAAGCTGCTTTCGATGCGTACGCCATGATCGCGGTGCCGTCTTGGCCGGCATCGTCGAGCGCGGAACGCAGGGCAGCGACCTGGCCGTCCATCATGCCGCTCGGGCCGACGATATCCGCTCCGGCGTCTGCATATGCAACCGCGGCTTCGGCCAACAGCGGCAGGGTCGCGTCGTTGTCCACGTCTCCATTCGCAATCACGCCGCAGTGGCCGTGGGTCGTGTACTCGCAGAGGCAGACGTCGGCCGCGAGGACGAGAGGAAGCCCGGCTTCTTTGAGCGCGCGCAGCGCCGAGGGCACTGGGCCGCCAGGGTCCGACGCACCGGTGCCGCCGTCGTCCTTGCGGTCGGGGATGCCGAAAAGCAGCACCCCGCCCACGCCAAGCTGCGCCAGCTCGCGCGCCTTTTCGACCGCTCGGTCGACGCTGAGGCGCGCGTGGCCCGGCAGCGACCCGATCGGCTCGGCCCGGTTTCGGCCGCTCACGACGAAGAGCGGCATCACGAACTGGGCGGCAGCCAGGCGCGTGCCTTTGACCAGCGACCGCAACGCCGCGGTGCGGCGCAGGCGCCGAGGGCGCTCGGGACCTGGCGTCTTTACGCGGGCTGCAGGAGCTGCGACTCGACCCATCGCTCCACCTCCTCGTCGAACGCTCGCTTCAGGGCGGCGTGGAGACCGGCTGCGTCCTGCGACTCGGCTTCCGCGGCCACCTCGAACCCGAGCTCACGCGCAACTGCGCTGGTTTTGGGACCGATCGTGATCGCCCACAGCGCCCGCGCGCGAACGGCTTGTTTCCTCGCCAGCTCGACTGTGCCGCGAACGGCCGACCCAGAGGCGAACAGGATCGCCTCCACATCTCCGTCCGCAAGCGCATCAAGCAAGGCGCGGCGCGACGTGGCAGGTGCGGTGATCGTGTGGTAGGCGACCACATCGTCGACGTGGGCGCCCATCGTGATGAGCTTTTGCGGAAGGGCGTTGCCAGCGGCGTCGGCCCGCGCGAGCAGAACCCGGGATCCACTCAAGGTGCCAAGTTTCGCCATCGCCTCCGGGATCGCGTCGCCTCTCGCCGACGCGGGCACGACATCCACGCGTACACCGCGGTCTCGCAAAGCCTTTGCCGTGGTTGCGCCGACGGCCGCCCACCGCACGTTCGAAGGCGGCGACTGCACCCCATCGAGCAAGGCGGACACGCCTCGTTTGCTTGTGAGCACGACCCAGTCGTATCCGCCGACGCGCGAGCGAGCGCGCTCGATCTCGCCGTTGGCACGGGCAGACCCGATGGCGATCGTAGGAACGTGCAGCAGGCGGAATCCCTCGCGCTCGATCGTCTCGCGTTCCGCTTCGTCGAGCTCGGGACGTGTGTCGATGACCGCCCGCGACTGCAGCGGCACGAAGCTCCTCAGCTCGTGGGCGGCGGCCGACACCGCCTCAGCGAGAGACCCACCGCCTTCGATTTCGTGCGAGAGGCGAACCAGATACTTCGACCGGCCATCCGGCGTGACCGCGCCGGCCAGCATCGTCAGCACGCCGTCGACCTGCACGGCGACCGCGCCGACCGGCGCCCGGCACCCGCCTCCCATCGCCTTGAGCAAAGCGCGCTCGGCCACGACGGCGATTCGCACGGCAGCGTCGTCCATCCGGCCGAGCACGTCGAGCACCTCGCTGTCGTCTCGTCGCGTCTGCACGGCCAGCGCTCCTTGGGCCGGGGCCGGCGGCATCGATTCGCCGTCGATGCGCGTCACGATCCGGCCGCCGAGATCGAGCCGGTCGAGCCCTGCCGCCGCCAGCACGAGCGCGTCGGCCTCACCGGCATCGAGGCGCCTGAGGCGCGTGTCGACGTTGCCGTGGAGCGGGATCACGTCGAGGTCGGGTCGCAGCGCGCGCAGGAAGCCGGAGCGGCGCGGGCTGTCCGTCCCGACCTTCGCGCCGACCGCGAGATCGTCGATGGAGCGCTCCGAAAGCCGCGTCACCAGCGCGTCTCGCGCGTCAGCCCGCTCCGGGTACGCGCCGATGACGAGGCGCGAATCCTCTACCAGGGGGAGATCTTTGGCGCTGTGGACGGCGATATCGATCTCGCCCGCCACCAGCGCTCGCTCCAGCGCCGTGACGAAGATGCCCTCGCCGATCGGCGCATCGGGCGCGCGAACATCCCCATCGGAGACGATCGTCCGCACCTCCACTTGCGCCCCGGCGGCGCGCAGCCGTGCGGCAACGATCTCGCTCTGCACCAGCGCCAGGCGCGACCCTCGAGTCCCCAGTCGAAGCTGTCTAGCCGAACCCACCGTCAACAGTCGAGTTTGGCAGCACCGCCAACGTCGGCGCGGCGGCCACCACGTCACCGACGACCAGCGTGGCCGGTGTGCCGATTGCAGCCTGGTCCGCCATGCGCGCGATGCGCTCCAACGAGCCGGTCACGCTCTGCTGGTTGGGAAGCGTCGCGTTGCTGATCACGGCGGCCGGGCGCGAACCGCCGACGACCTCGGCCACAGCCGCGGCCACCTCGGCGAGGTTGGACCTCGGCATCAAGACCACGAGGGTGTCCGCGGCGAGCGCAAGCTCGCGCAGGCGGTCGAGGGAGCGATCACCCTGCGCCGTGGTGATAGCAAGCGAAGAGGCGACCCCGCGCAGCGTCACCGGAATGCCGGCGGCCGCGGGCGCGGCCAGCGCCGCGGTGACTCCCGGGACGACGACGACCTCGATGCCTGCGTCGACGAGATCCGCCAGCTCCTCGCCGCCTCGACCGAATACGAACGGATCCCCGCCCTTCAGCCTCACGACCGCGTACCCGGCGCGCGCCAGCTCGATCAGGCGCGCGGTGATGGCCTGCTGACTCGGGTTGTCGAGGCCGGCGCGCTTACCAACGTCTTCGAGGCGCGCGTCCGGACCGCAAAGGGCGAGCGTCTCGGGCGCGATGAGTGCGTCGTGCAGCACGTATTCGGCGTCGGCGAGCAGCTCGCGAGCCTTGAAGGTGAGCAGGTCGGGATCGCCCGGTCCGGCGCCGACGAGGGCGACCCGGCCGGGGCCGATCGCGCCCGCTTGCCCGATCGCAACCGCCAGGTGGGCGGCATCATCCGCGCGGCCGCGCCGGAGCAGGTTGCGCACGTCTGAGTTGACGATCCGGCGGAAAACGCGCGTCTGCTCGGGGATGGGCACGCTCCGCGCGCGGAGCTGGCGGCGCACGTTGCCGACCAGCGCCACGAACGGCCCCCACTCACGCCCCAGCCAGCGCTCGATGCGGGCACGCAGGGCCGACGCGAGGTACGGGCTCTCGCCCGACGTCGAGATGGCGATGAGAAGCGGATCGCGTCTCACGATCGCGGGCGCGATGAAACGGCACTGCGCCGGGCGGTCGACGACGTTGATCAGGATGCCCGCTTCCTCCGCCTCCTGCCAGCTGCGCCGGTTGATGTCGGTGTCTTCGCTTGCATCGACGACGAGGCGCGCGCCGGCGAGATCGCCGCGCTTGTACTGGCGTGAAGGAATCACCCGAACGAGCGCTCCCGCTTCGCGGAGCGAAGCGGCCTTTTCGCGCGCGAACTTGCCTTCGCCCAAAACCACGCACGGCTGGTCGACGAGGTCGAGAAAGACCGGGTAGTACCTCATGCGGTGGCTTCCTCTTTCGTCGCTGCGTCACGAAGCACCTTCGCGACCTCGGGGCGCGTGAACTCGGGCGGCAGCTCTTTGCCCTCGTCCAGGAGCTTGCGGACGGCGGTGCCGCTGAGGGTCCGGTGCGACGTCGCCGGGTGCGGGCAGGTCCGCGACGATGCCATCCCCCCGCACTCCTCGCAGTAGAAGGTGTGCTCGAAGCGAAGAATCTCGATTCCGAGCTCATCCGGTGCGTACTCGTCGAAGATGCGGTGCGCCGCATAGGTGTCGTAGTAGTTGCCCACTCCGGCGTGGTCGCGGCCGACGATGAAGTGACTGCAGCCATAGTTCCGCCGCACGATGGCGTGAAAGACGGCTTCCTTCGGCCCGGCGTAACGCATCCACGCGGGGTTGGTCGCGAGCAGCACGCGCTCGGGCGGGAAGTAGCCTCGCAGCAGCTCTTCGTAGCAGCTCATCCGCACTGCGGCAGGTATGTCGTCGCTCTTCGTCTCCCCGACCAGCGGGTGGAGCAGCAGGCCGTCGATGGTCTCAAGCGCGACCTTCTGGAGGTACTCATGGGCGCGATGGACCGGGTTGCGCGTCTGGAAGCCCACCATCGTCTTCCAACCCCGCTCGGTCTTGATCGCGCGGACCTGCGCGGGGGTGAGATCGTACTCCGGGAATCCGGATGCGGCCTTCGCGAGCGCCACCACGCCACCCGCGATCGCCCACGGCCCCGAGCCCTTCAGCACCCGCACACCTGGATGGGCGTCGTCATCGGTCCCGTACACGCTGTGTGCCTCGGCCTCGTGGTCGGTCCCGTAAGCGTCGGTGATATCGATGATCCCGACCGGCCGGTCGCCCACGAAGAGCGCCAGCCGATCGGCCGTTGGGGCGCTTGCCGCCCGCAGCACGATGGGAATCGTGAACGGATGGCCGTTCGTCAGCCGGCCGGTGCTGACGACCGCCTCGTAATCCTCGGCACCCATGAACGAGTCAAGGGGGGCCAGGCCGCCGCTGGCGAGCATGAACAGGTCGGACAGCTCTCGCTGGCCGACATCGAGGCGCGGCAGCGTTCGCGCTTCGGCGCGCAGGGCATTCAACTCGTCGCCCGATGGCAAACGCTCGATCACGCGCTTGGGCAGGTGGCCGAGGCGCTCCAGGGCATCGATGATCTTGGCCAGCGATTCGGCCGGCGTTTCGTGCGCGGTGTCACAAACCACCTCGGGATGAAGAGGCTCTTCGTAGGGATCGCTCACGCCGGTGAAGTTGGCGATCTCGCCCGCAAGCGCCTTTCGGTACAAACCCTTCGTGTCGCGCTCCGTCAGGGTCTCGACCGGGCAGCGCATGTAGACCTCGACGAAGCTGGGGGTCTGCGCCCGGACCTCGTCGCGGACTTCGCGATACGGAGAGATCGCCGCCGTGATCGCGACTCCGCCGCTGCGCGCGACCAGTCGCGCCACGTAACCGATCCTCCGGATGTTGGTGTCGCGGTCCTCTTTGGAGAAGCCCAAGCCTTTGGAAAGGTGCGTGCGCACCTCGTCGCCATCGAGCACCTCGGCATGCCTTCCGCGCCGCGCGAGCTCCTCACTGAGGGCATTCGCGATCGTTGATTTGCCGGCACCCGAGAGGCCTGTGAACCAGACGACGAACCCCTTGCTCATGCCTCGGCTCCGAGCAGGCCCCAACGGCGCCGGATCCGACGGTCAAGAGACCCGAAAAGGCTGTCGATGGCGACACCGATGACGAAGATGACGACCATCAGCGCGAGCAGCTGTTCAGCGTCGGCGAGGTCCCTCGCGAACTGGATCTGCTGGCCAAGCGATGGCGAGTGCGAGACGATGACGATGATCTCGCCCGCCATCAAGCTGCGCCAGGCGAAGGCCCAACCCTGCTTGAGCCCGCCTACGAACGAGGGCAGGGCCGCGGGCAGGATGACGTGGCGGTACAGGCCGAGACCGCGGGCGCCCATGACACGGCCGACCCTGACGAGGAGGGGCTGCACGTGGTCGACGCCGCTGAGCAGCCCGGCCGCGATGGCGGGGGCCGCCCCCAGGATGACCACGAAGATGATGGCCGTCTCGCTCAGCTGAAAAAGGAGGATGGCCAGGGGGAACCAGGCGATCGACGGCATCGACTGAAGCCCGAGGATTGCCGAGCCGATCGCCTTGCGAAGAATCGTGACCCTTGCGACGAGGATGCCCACGACTCCGCCCAGGGCGACCGCGATCGCGTAGCCCATGAGCGCCCGGCGCAGCGTGATGCGAACTCCCAAGTAGAAGTCGGGGTGGCTGAGGTCGGCGGCCAGCCGCTGGAACACCGGCAGCGGGCCGGGGAGGACATAGTCCGGCTTCCATCCCGACCAGACCACCACCTGCCACAGCGCCAGGATCAAACCAGCCGCGGCGAGCTTGGGCCACAGTCCAGCCCACAGGCGCTGAAGCGGCAGACCCCGTGTTCGGCCACGGGTTTCCACCGCATCCACGCTGGAAAGATCCGGCGCGAGCTCAGTCGCCATCGACACCCATCTCATGTTTCAGGCGGTCGGTGATGCGGCCGGCGATCACCGCCACGTCCGGTGAGTCGAGGCTGCGAGGCCGGGGAAGGTCGACCTTCACCTCGTGGCCCACACGGCCCGGCCGGCTCGTGAAAACGAGAACACGGTCGCCGAGGCGCACTGCTTCGCGAGCGTTGTGAGTGACGAACAGGATCGTCAAACCTGTCTCGGTCCAGATGCGCTCGAGCTCCTCGTGCAGGCGGTCGCGCGTGATCGCATCGAGTGCTCCGAAGGGCTCGTCCATGAGCAGAACATCTGCGTCCTGGGCGAGAGCTCGCGCCAAGGCCACGCGCTGCTTCATGCCTCCGGAGAGCTCGTGGGGCAGCCTGCGCTCGAACCCATCGAGATGGACCCGACGCAACAGCTCGCGCGCCACCTCTCTGCGCTCTGACCGCTTCACACCGCCCAGCTCGAGGGCGAGCTCGACGTTGCCGGACGCGGTGAGCCACGGCAGGAGAGCGGCCTCCTGGAACATAAGCGCCACACGCCCATGGACATGGCCACGACCGCTCGTCGGTTGGTCAAGGCCGGCGAGAATGTTGAGCAGTGTGCTCTTGCCAGAGCCGGAGGCGCCGACTATGCACACCAGCTCTCCCTGCTCGACCTCGAGCGTCACGCCTTCGAGGGCGACCAGAAGCCGATCGCCGTGTGTGAACGACATGGACAGGCGCTCCACGCTGAGCGAGTGCTCTTCTGAATCTGCGCCGTGGGCATGCCCGTCGCCGAGTTGAAGGATGTTGCTCATAGGCCGTGAACCGGCGCCTCGTTGTGAGCGGCAAGCACCTGGTTGAGCAGGCTCAGGTCGTATATGGTCTTGAGGTCAACGTTCGCCAGCAGGCCGACGCCACGTGCGTGATCGGCCGAGGTCTTGAGCGTTGCGGGCAGCGGGTCGAGCGTGAACGCGAGGTGCGGCCAGGCGGCAGAGACGACCCCGGGACCGAGCTTCTTGCCAGTGATCTCGCCCACCACGTCGTTGGTGAGGCTCTGCGCCGCCGCCGGGTTGGCGTTCAAATAGGCGACTGCCCGGTAAAGACCCTCGAGCAGCGCTTCGATTCGCTTCGGGTGGGCCTGCAGGAAATCCGTCCTCACGACCAGGTTGGTGGTGACGAACTTGCCCTCCGGCCACAGGTCACGCTCGTCGACGAGCACTTTGGCGCCGCCTTCGATCACGAGACGGCTGGCCCATGGTTCGGGCACCCACGCTCCATCGATCTGTCCCTGCTCGAACGTAGTCAGCGTCAGCGAGTTGTCCTGCGGAAGTACGCTGACGTCGCCACCACCCGCGGTGTCGGTCGCAAAACCGTTGCTCTTGAGAAACCAGCGCAAAGCTACGTCCTGCGTGCCGCCCAGCTGTGGATCGGCGATCCTCTTGCCCTTCAGCCCGGCGATCGAGGTGATGCTCGACTTGACCACAAGCAGCGCACCGCCCGAAGTCGAGCCTGCGACCACGCGAACCGCCTGGCCGTGTGATTGGACGAAGGCATTGATCGTCGGGTTCGGACCCAGGAACGAGGCGTCGATC
>VBFD01000176.1:0-3904 GCA_005883585.1 Chloroflexota bacterium | reverse complement strand
GGTATTAGCATCGGTTTCCCGGTGTTATCCCCCGCGATAGGAAAGGTTGCCCACGTGTTACTCACCCGTTCGCCGCTAGGAACTTATCTCTCTTGCGAGAAATAAGCCCTCGCTCGACTTGCATGTGTTATGCGCGCCGCCAGCGTTAACCCTGAGCCAGGATCAAACTCTCCGTCTAAAACGGAGGACCCAAGGCACTCGCCCTGAGTCATAAGACTCTCAGAGTCTTTCCCACTCTTCAGTTGTCAAGGTGCTGGTCCCCCTGACAACCCCGGCGCCCTTTTTAGGGCGCACGAAGCCTTCCGTCAGAGGAACCTGTGAATTCTACCCGCGTTCAGCCTCGATTTGCAACGAGAGCCGGCCGAAGCTACCCCTCGGGCCTGATCCCCAGCTCGTCGAGGTGCGCGTGGAGGTCGGCCGGATCGTCGTAGACGCGGTAGGCGCCGGACCGCTCCAGCTCATCCCGGCCGTAGCCGCCCGAGAGCAAACCGACGCCAAGGGCGCCGGCTCGCTGGGCGGCCAGGAGGTCCCAGATGCTGTCCCCGACCACGAAGCAGTCGCGCGTCGCCATGCCGAGGCGCTCCGCCGCGACCAGGAACAGGTCGGGATTCGGCTTCGCGTACGCGACCTGGTCGCGGGTGATGACCGGCGTGCCTTCCGGGACCCCAAGCATGGCCAGGGCGCCGGCCGCAGTCTTGGTGCTCCCGCTGGTGGCGATCGCCCAGGGCACCCTCAGCGAGGTGAGGTCCGAGAGCAGCTCGCGCGCGCCGGTCAGCGGACGGACCTGATCCATGCGCTTCAAGAACGCGGAGGCGTGGGACTCGCGCAGCACCCCGGCTTGCTCGTCGGTGAGGTTGTGCCCGAGCTCCCTCACCAGCGCCCTGAGAAACAGGCCGCCGCTCATCCCGATCCGCCGGTGGATCCGCCACACCGAGAGGTGAAATCCCTCCCCCTCCAGCGCGTCGCGCCACGCGAGCACATGCTGGTAGACGCTGTCCACGAGCGTGCCGTCGAGGTCGAACAGCATCGCCGGCCGCCCCGACAGTCCGCGCACTGACACCTAGAAAGCCCGCCGGCCGGACATCGCCCGCGCGAGAGTCAGCTCGTCCGCATACTCGAGGTCGCCGCCCACGGGCAAGCCGTGAGCAGGCCGGGTGACCTTGATCCCCAGCGGCGCCAGCGCCCGCTGCAGGTAGACCGCCGTCGCCTCGCCCTCGATGTCGGCGTCGGTGGCAACGATCACCTCGACGACGCCTTCTTCGCGCGCGCGGTCGAGCAATTTCGGGACGTGCAGCTGATCGGGCCCGATCCCGTCGATCGGAGAGATCACGCCATGCAGCACGAAGTACAGCCCGTTGAACTCCGCCGTCCGCTCGACCGCCAGCACGTCCAGCGCCGACTCGACCACGCATATGACCGAAGCGTCACGCCGCGATGAAGAGCAGATCGCGCACAAACTGCCTTCGGCGATGTTGTAGCAGCGCTCGCAGTAGCCGATGCGCGCCTTCACGTCGGCGATCGCGAGCGCCAGCGATTCGGCCCGCTGGCGGTCAGCACGCAGCAAATGAAACGCCAGGCGCTGCGCGGTTTTCGGGCCGATGCCCGGCAGCCGTGACAGCTCCTGCACCAAGCGTTCGAGCGGTTCTGGAAGCTGAGGCACTTACACGAGGCCGGGCGGAAGTCCCAAGCCGGAAGCGACCGATTGCATTTTCTCCGCGGCCATCTCTTTCGATTTTTCCATCGCCTCATTGACTGCGGCAACAACAAGGTCCTGGAGCATCTCCGTGTCTGCAGCCGCCTCGGCATCGATCCGTATCGAGACGAGCTTTTGCGCGCCCGTCGCCACCACTGTGACTGCGCCGCCGCCGGCCGTAGCCTCAACCGTCGCGCTCTCGAGCTCCTTCTGCACCTTGGCCATCCGGTCCTGCATCTGCTGGACCTGCCTCAGCATCTTCATCGGGTCCTTCACTCCGAGACCTCCTTGACCCGCGTCACGCGACCGTCGAACCGCCGGACCACCTCGCGGACAAAGGGGTCGTCCTCGGGGCTGGCCGGACCCTTGGCGCCTGGCTTGCTCGTCTCGGCCTGCGCCTCACGCAGCTTGAACTCGACGGTCACCTGGTCTCCGAGCCACGCGCGAACGAGCGGCAGCAGCTGAGCCGATTCCACATTTCCCTCCCCACTGTGTGGGGAGGTGGTCTCCGCCCGCAGGGCGCTGACCGGTGGGGGGATTGACTCTGCCGAGGCGGTAGGGAGCACGGCCTCTCCAACCGTCCCAACCTCAACCGCCAGTCGGGCGAGCGTCGCCTCGACCAGGAACCGCGGCTCCGCGTGGCGCCGCACCTCCCCATCCAGGTGCAGCAGCGCATCGAGCACAGCTGAAAGACGGCGCGCAGTCGCCGCATCGTGGCGAGTCAAAGCCGCCACCAGCCGGTCCCGACACCCCTCCATCAGACCCCGCACCACCTGCCTCAGCTCCGCCCCCGCGGCGTAGATACGGTTGAGCTCGTCCAGGGCCTCGGCCGCGCGCCCTTCGAGCACGTGATCCAGCAGTGAATCCAAAAGACGTGGATCGGCGATTCCCAACAAAGACCGCGCCCCATCAAGCGAGATGGGTCCTGAAGCGAGCGGAACCAGCTGGTCGAGCAACCCCACTGCATCGCGCATCGATCCCTGAGCGGTGCGCGCGATCAGCTGCATAGCTTCTGCGTCAACCGAAACATTCTCAGCGCGCGCGATGTGCGTGAGCCGCGCCACGATCTGGTCCTCAGAATGACGCCGGAACACGAACTGCTGGCAGCGTCCGATGACGGTCAGCGGGATCTTCTGCGCGTCGGTGGTGCACAGAACGAACACGACATGAGGCGGTGGCTCCTCGAGGGTCTTCAATAGCGCATTGAACGCCGGCTCGGTGAGCATGTGGGCCTCGTCGATGATGTAGACCTTGAACGGCCCCAGCGCCGGGGCGAGGTTCACCTTCTCGCGCAGGTCGCGAATCTCGTCGATGCCGCGGTTCGATGCGGCATCGATCTCGATCAAATCCAAAGCAGAGCCGGCCGTCATCTCCAGACACGATTGGCATTTGTTGCACGGTTCGGCCGAATCACGAGGACGGCCGGTGCAGTTCAATGCCTTCGCCAGCAAGCGAGCGGCGGAGGTCTTGCCGGTGCCACGACTGCCGCTGAAAAGATAGGCGTGCGAAACACGCCCGCCGATGAGCGCGCCTTGCAGCGCGCGCGATGACGCGTCCTGCCCGACCAGGTCGGCGAACGTCTGCGACCGGTACTTGCGATAGAGGCTCTGATACTCAGGCATTGAATTCAACGAAGTGGCCGCGCACCCCCGCTTCGATCGAGGTGCCCCAGCTCGCACCGCGGTTCACAGCTCCGGCCCGGATGGCTGCGGCACCCCCGGGTTCTCTCCTTACCGCTGCTTCCTTCCGGACCTGACGGGGTTCGGAGACCCGAGCTGCGCAGGTCCCGACCTTCAACGCCGTTAGCCGCGGCCAGGCCAAGGACCTGACCTCAGCGCGGGAATTCGGTCCGGCTAAGGCGGATTGCCGGTTCAGGGGACCGCCAGCACCCCACTTAGCGCGACCACGGACAAGTTTACCCCGCCTCAGACGTGGCCACCCGTGGGGGCCGGAACGCCGCCCAGCCGAGATGGATGAACGTCGCCACGGTCGCGATGGGGATGGCGACCTCGGCGCCGAGGACCACGTTGAACACGTCCTGGTTGAAGAAGCGAAACAGGCAGATGCCACCGACCAGGACGATGATCAGCGCCGTCGAGATCTGACCGCTCAGCGTGTGGCGGAGCTCCGGCCGCCGGTGCATGGAAATGAGCACCAAACCGCCGACCGCCGGCAACAGGTAGCGCATTACGATCACCGCCGCGAGCCACG
>VBFD01000122.1:0-25004 GCA_005883585.1 Chloroflexota bacterium | reverse complement strand
GCTCGTTTACTGAGGAGAAGAGGTGCCTTTGAAAGCCAGCGCGAGAGGCTACGACGTCAAGGATCCAAAGCTAGCCGCTGAGGGTCAGGACCTGATCGACTGGGCGGCGAGAGAAATGCCAGTCCTCACTCTCATCCGGCTGCGCTTCCTCAAGGAACAGCCGCTGAAGGGCCTGAAGATCGGCGCCTGCCTGCACGTGACCAGTGAGACGGCCAACCTGATGCTGACCCTGAAGGGCGGAGGCGCGGACGTCGCTCTGTGTGCCTCGAACCCGCTGTCAACGAATGACGCGGTCGCGGCCGCGCTGGCCACGCAGCACAACATCAAGACCTACGCGATCAGGGGCGAGGACAACGACACCTATTACGAGCACATCGAGGCCGCTCTCGACCACAGGCCGGCGGTCACGATGGACGACGGCGCTGACCTGGTCTCGGTCCTTCACAAGTCGCGCCAGCAGCAGCTCCCCGAGGTCATCGGCGGCACCGAAGAAACGACCACCGGTGTGATCCGGCTCAAGGCCATGGCCGATCGCGGCGTGCTGCGCTACCCGATCATCGCCGTCAACGAAGCCGACACGAAGCACATGTTCGACAACCGGTATGGGACCGGACAGTCGACCATCGACGGCATCATCCGCTCGACGAACGTCCTCCTCGCCGGCAAGACTTTCGTCATCGCGGGCTATGGATGGGTCGGGCGCGGTCTGGCGTCGAGGGCCAAGGGCCATGGCGCGGACGTAGTGGTTACGGAAGTGGATTCAGTGAAGGCTCTCGAGGCGGCCATGGACGGTTTTCGGGTCATGAAGATGGACGACGCCGCAAAGGTCGGCGACATCTTCGTCACCGTCACCGGCGACGTCAACGTCCTCGATCGCAAGCACTTCGAGGCCATGAAGGACGGCGCCATCCTGGCCAATTCCGGGCACTTCAACTCCGAGATCAACCTCAAGGCGCTGGATGCGCTGGCGAGCGGCGTGCGCCAGGTGCGGCCGTCGGTCCAGGAGTACAAGCTCCGCGACGGGCGCCGGCTGCACCTCCTCGGTGAGGGCCGGCTGATCAACCTCGCTGCCGCGGAGGGGCATCCCGCCGCGGTCATGGACATGAGCTTCGCCAACCAGGCGCTCTGCGCCGAGTACGTCGCCGCCAATGCCACCAAGCTCGAGCGGCGGGTTTACGACGTGCCTGACGACATCGACAAGGAGGTGGCGCGCCTCAAGCTCAAGGCGATGGGGATCGCGATCGACACCCTGTCCGAAGAGCAGGAGCGCTACCTGTCGTCCTGGGAAGAGGGCACGTGACGGCGACGGCGTCCACGCCCTTCTCCCCGACCCTCCCCCCGGAGGGGGGAGGGAGCTAACCATCTTCGGGCCCGCTCGGCGCACGTGGGTGCTGGGCGGGGGCGGCGCTCGCGGCGCCGCCCAGGTTGGGGTGCTGCAAGCGCTCTTCGAAGCGGGATTGGAACCTCCGGTGGCGCTCGTCGGCGTCAGCGTCGGCGCCCTGAATGGAAGCTGCATTGCGGCTTATCCGTCACAGGCCGGGGTGATGATGCTGCGCGAGCTGTGGATGTCGCGCCAGGCCCTGGAGGTGTTCCATGCCCACCCCCTCGGCGTCATCCTGTCCGGCTTGCGTCGCGGACAGATGAGCGCCCTGCCCCAGGACAACGTTCGGCGCCTGGTCGAGCGCGCTCAGGCTTTGACCGGCATCACGACGTTCGAGCAGATGCGGCTCCCGCTGGCGATCGTCGCCACCGACCTCAACGCCGGCAAGCCGGCCGTGTTCCGCGCCGGCCTCCTGACCCCTGCACTGCTCGCCTCGACCGCGATCCCGGGCGTGTTTCCTTCGGTCCGGATCGATGGGCGCGAGCATATGGACGGCGGGATCGTCGACAACACGCCGCTCGACATCGCGATCAACGACGGCGCCAAGGAGATCCTGGCGATCAGCTTGATGGCTGGCGGCGAGAACGAGCAGGCGCCCGTCACGTGGCCCGAGCTGATCGCCCGCACGCTGCAGCTGTCACTGCACCACCAGATGCTCAGCGACTATGAGCGGCTCCGCGAACGGGCCCGGATCACGGTCCTATGCCCGATCACGGCACCGACGGCCACCTGGGAGATGAAGCGCGATCACATCGACTCGGTGGTGGAATCGTCCCGAGTGGCTACAGCCGCCATGCTGGCCCAGAAGGGCTCGAGGTTCATGCGCCATTCGGGCATCCAGTACCTGGAGCTGCGCGGGTAATAGAATTCCCGTCGTCCCAGAGGTATGAACCTGGCGCTTGGGGACGGGCCCACACGGCGGCTCGGCCTTGCCGGCGCGGGAGATTCAAAGGAGGACCCGTTCATGGCTAGTGTCTTCACGTCCGAGTCGGTCACCGAAGGCCACCCGGACAAGGTTGCCGACCAGATCTCCGACGCCATCCTCGATGCGATCCTGGCCAAGGACCCGCTCGCTAGGGTCGCCTGCGAGACTGCCATCACCACCGGCCTCGTGATCGTGCTCGGTGAGATCACCACCGACTGCTATGTCGACATCCCTCGCATCATCCGGCAGACCGTGCGAGAGGTCGGTTACACGCGCGCGAAATATGGATTCGACGCTGAGACATGCGGAGTGATAACCACCATCGACGAGCAGTCGCCTGACATCGCGCAGGGAGTCGACATCGGGGGCGCGGGCGACTCCGGGATGGTGTTCGGCTTCGCTTGCGACGAGACGCCTGAGCTCATGCCGTTGCCGATCATTTACGCGCACAAGCTGGCGCGGCGACTCGCAGAGGTGCGCCGGACCAAGGCTCTCAACTACCTCCGGCCCGACGGCAAGGTCCAGGTGACGATCCGATACGGAGACGGTGAACCGCCGGTCGTGGACACTGTCGTCCTCTCCACCCAGCACCACGAAGAGGTCACCACGGAGCAGCTGCGCTCGGACATTGGTGAGCAAGTCATCGATGCCGTCATTCCGCCCGAGCTCAAGGACGGCCGTATCCGCACCTTCATCAATCCCACCGGCCGTTTCGTGGTTGGTGGACCGGTGGCCGATGCCGGACTGACCGGACGCAAGATCATGGTTGACACGTATGGCGGGTATGCGCGCCACGGCGGCGGCTGTTTCTCGGGCAAGGACCCCACGAAGGTCGACCGAGCGGGCGCATACGGCGCACGGCACGTGGCCAAGAACATCGTTGCCGCAGGTCTCGCGCGGCGCTGCGAGGTCCAGATCTCGTATGCGATCGGGGTCGTGAAACCGGTGGCAGTCAGGATCGACACGTTCGGGACCGGCAAGGTGCCCGAGGCCACGCTCACGACAGCCGTCAACAAGCTGTTCGACCTGAGCCCGCTGGGGATCATCAAGGAGCTCAACCTCAGGCGGCCGCTGTTCCGCCAAACGGCCGTTTATGGCCACTTCGGGCGCACGGACATCGACGCGCCATGGGAGTCGGTCGAGCGCGCGAAGGAGCTGGCGGAAGAGGTCGGTTGAGCCGCACTTTCGTTGTGATCCCCGCCGGAGGGGCGGGGACCCGCCTGTGGCCGCGATCACGGCGTTCGACGCCCAAGCACGTGCTGGCGCTCGGCGGGCACGGCCGCCCGCTGCTGCGCGAGACCTACGAGCGGGCCCGCTCTGTCGGCGAAGAAGTCTTCGTGCTGACCGAGATGCGCCAGCGAGAGATCATCGAGGCGGTCCTGCCCGAGATCGATGCCCAGCACTTGATCCTCGAACCGTCGGCGCGCGGCACCACCAACGCGTACGGCCTCGCCGCGCTGACACTCATGGCTCGCGACCGAGACGCGGTCATGGTGGCTCTGCCCGCCGACCACGTGGTTGGCGGTGGCGCGAAGGCGCGGACCGCGGTGCGCAATGCGGTCCGCGCCGCGTCCAGCACGAACTCATTGGTGACCGTGGGCCTGAAGCCGGCATTCCCGTCCACAGGCCTCGGTTACATCCAGGCACCAGGCCGCGTGTCCAACGGCGCCGTGCGCGTGAAGCGGTTCATCGAGAAGCCGGATGCGGTGCGGGCGAGGCGATTCATGAAGGCGGGCGGCTACTACTGGAACCTCGCGTGGTTCGCGTGGCGGCTGCCCGTGTTCACGCAGGAGCTCGGCAAGTACGCGCCAGGGCGGCTCGCCGCCCTGCGACGCGTGATGGCCGCGCGGGAGGCGGGCGATGAGGAGCGCGCCGCGCGCCTCTACAAAAGGCTGCCGGTCGACGTCATCGACCGGACAGTCATGGAGAAGACCGACCGCCTGCTGCTCGTTCCCGGCGATTTCGAATGGGCAGACATCGGGAACTGGTCGGAGCTTGGCGATCGGGTGCATCCCGACTCGAGCGGGAACTCGGTTGAGGGCGAGGCCGTGCTCGTCGACACGCACGGCAGCCTGGTCCTCGGCGATCGCCGGCTCGTGGCCGCGATCGGGCTCGAGGACATGATCATCGTCGACACCGAGGATGCTCTTCTCGTGGTTCCGCGCTCACGCGCACAGGACGTGAAGAGGGTCGTCGACGCGCTCAAGCGGGCTCGCAAAACCAAGTACCTTTAGTCGGCGATGCCCGACCAGATCAAGTTCGGCACCGACGGCTGGCGCGGGGTGGTCGCCGACGACTTCACGTTCGCCAACGTGCGGCGCGTCGCCCAGGGCTCGGCGGAATACATGCTGTCTCTGTCACCGGCCCCGCTTGCTGTGGTGGGCTACGACTGCCGGTTTGCCTCGGAGGATTTCGCCCGCACTGTGGCCGATGTCTTCGCTGCGTCTGGGGTGCGAAGTCTCATCTTCGACCGCCCGTCACCGACGCAGGTGGCGTCGTGGACGGTCATCGACCGCAAGGCAACCGCAGCCGCGGTCGTGACCGCGAGCCATAACCCATACCTGTTCAACGGCATCAAGTTCAAGACGGAGACCGGGAGCTCGGCGTCGCCCGAAGTCATCGCCGACCTCGAGCCGCGCATCAACGCCCTGGAGAGCGTGCCCGTGCCGGATCGCTCCGCTTCTGGGGACATGGTTTCCGTCTACGACCCCCGAGCGCCGTACTACGCGCAGATCGCGCGCATGGTCGACCTGAACGCCACCAAGTCCGCCGGGCTGCGCATCGTGCATGAGTGCATGCACGGCTCGGGCTTTGGCTACATCAAGGAGCTCCTCGAAGGCGGGCGCACGGAGGTGGTCGAGCTTCACGCCGACCGCAACCCGTTGTTCGGAGGCGTCAACCCCGAGCCGATTCCACCCAACATCGACTCGTCCATCGCCTACATGCGTGGCGGCGGGCACGACCTGTGCATCTGCACCGACGGCGACGCAGACCGTGTCGGGATCATCGACGAGACCGGCCGCTTCATCAACCAGCTCCAGGTCTTCGCGTTGCTGATGCTCTACATGTTCGATGTACGGCACATGGTCGGTCCGGTCGTGAAGACGGTGAACATGACCTCGATGGTCGACAAGCTCGGCGCGGAGTTCGGCGTGCCGGTTTACGAGGTGCCGGTCGGGTTCAAGAACGTCGCGCCCAAGATGATGGAGACCGATGCCGTGCTTGGGGGCGAGGAGTCGGGCGGATTCGCGATCAAGGGCCACATCCCCGAGCGGGACGGCATCCTGATCGGCCTGCTCTTCGCGGACATGATCGTCAAGATGGACAAGCCGCTGTCTCAGATCCTTGCGGACCTCGAGCGTCGCGTGGGCCCCCACGCCTATGCCCGCCACGACATTCACCTCAATCGAGAGACGTACGACCAGGACCGGACCCGAATCCTGCATACACTCGAGACGCACGAGCCAAGCCAGATCGCGGGCGTGAAGGTGGATCGGATCCGCTCCGATGACGGCTTCAAGTTCTACCTCGCCGATGGGAGCTGGGTGCTTCTCCGCGCCAGCGGCACCGAAGCGCTGGTGCGCATCTATTCCGAGGCGGCCGACAAGGCGGCCGTCGAAGCGCGGCTCGCCGCCCTGGAGGATATCGTCGGTTTGCGGGCGCATGCCTGAGATCACCCGCGCCGATGAGACGCGCGTCGACAAACCATGGGGCTACGAGATTCGCTGGGCGATCACCGACCGCTACCTGGGCAAGATCCTCCACGTCAACCGCGGCGAGGCGCTGTCGCTTCAGTACCACGAGCGCAAAGACGAATGGCTCCTCGTCAGCAAGGGCACGATCGACATCGAGATCGGCGGCCTGGATGGAGAGCTCGAGAAGGTGCGCATGCGCGCCGGCGATACGGTTCACATGCCGCCGCTCACACGCCACCGCCTGACCGCAGTCGAGGATGCGGACATCTTCGAGGTCTCGACGCCTGAGATCGACGACGTGGTCCGGCTCGAGGACCGATACGGCCGGGCGACCCCACCCCCACGAGGCTCGCGGCGCGAGCCTGGCGGTACCGCCCCACAGGGTGGGGAGGCTAAACTTCCCCCGGTCCGATGAAGACGCCGCCGACTCCCGAAGACAGGTACGCGAGGGCGACCACGGTGGTCGCGTCCGAGCGCGACCGCGCCTTCCTCATCTTCGCGGCGGTCGTGCTGGTCTCGATCGCGCTCGGCTTCAAATCTGAGCTCCTTGGGCAGGGACAGGTCTGGGCGCTCGCGCTGGGCCTTGTCGTGATTGCCGCGCCCGCGCTGCTCGGATATCTCCGCGGGACCGCGGAGTTCCCGCGCATCGAGCACTACATCCCGGTGGCCCTCGGTGCGGTGACGCTGGCCGGCCTGTCGATTCTCGTCCCGGAGCTGTGGAAGTATCTGCTGCTCACGGCGACCTTCGGTGCAGGCTTCGTGCTGCTGGCGCGACTCGACTACCTGCGCCTTCGCGACGCAGAGAAGCGGGGCCACATCCTGGTGCAGGAGACGATCCTGGTTCTCGTCGTTGCGGGCGCCTACCTCGTCCTCGTGACGATTCCTTTCAACATCGTCCTGCGCCTGGTTTGGATCTTCGTGATCACGTTCCTGGCCTCGTACCGAAGCTTCCGGGTAAACGGGACGCCAATCGCGCCGCGGCGCGCGTTCACCTTCGCCCTCTTCGTCGCCCAGGTCGTCACCTTCCTCGCGTGGGCGATCACCGCCCTGTCGAGCTGGCTCGTTGTAAGCGAAGGACCGTTCGCGGTCATGCTCTTGTTCGCCTGGTACATCAACCGGGGGCTCGTGCGGCACACAGTCGAGGACAGCTTCAATCGGAACGTGATCCTCGAATACGCGGCCTTCGCGGCCGTCCTTATCTATCTGTTCGTCTCGAGCTATCGCCCGCCAGGTCAGTAGCCGCTAGCTTTTCTCCGGCTCCCGCAGCCAGTAGAAGACTGTTCTGGGTGATCGTTTTGGGGCTGTCCGCGCTCCTGTTGAGGCAGCCCACGCTCCTGCTGTTCGTGGCACTCCTCGCTCTGATCTTCCCGCTGCCGGTGGTGTTGCTTCTACGTCCTATCAGCTTGAGGTTCGACGGAGCTGACCTCATCTACCAATTCGGCGGGCGCGAGACGCGCGTCGGCGGCAAGGACGTCGCCAGGTGCGGTCAGGTCCGGGGGCTTGCGCGGTACAGAGGCAGCGATCGCGGGCGCCGGGGTGGGATCGCCACCGGAACCTACATCCCGAGGTACGCCTTCCGCACATCCTCGGATGCGAGCAGCTCTTTGCCTGTGCCCGTTTTCACGATCGATCCCGTCTCGAGGACGTAACCGCGATGTGCGACCTCGAGGGCTTTGTTGGCGTTCTGCTCGACGAGCAGCACTGGAGTACCGCTCGCGTTGATCTCGCGCACGATGCTGAAGATCGTCTCGACGAGGATGGGGGACAGGCCGAGCGACGGCTCGTCCAGCATCAGCACCTTCGGCTTGGCCATGAGCGCCCGCCCCATCGCGCACATCTGCTGCTCGCCGCCCGACAGCGTGCCCGCGATCTGGTGCGCCCGCTCCTTCAAGCGGGGAAAGAGCTCGAAAACGCGCTCCATGTCAGCCTTGATGTCGGCGCCGTTGCTGCGCGTGTAGGCGCCCATCCGCAGGTTGTCGAGCACGCTCATCCGGGTGAACAGCCGCCGGCCTTCTGGCGACTGGCAGATGCCGAGGTTGACGATCTTCTGCGGCTCGGTATGGGTGATGTCCTGGCCGTTGAAGTTGATCGTGCCGCGCTGCGGGTGAAGCAGGCCCGAGATCGTGCGCAGCGTCGTCGTTTTGCCGGCGCCGTTGGAGCCGATCAATGCCACGACCTCGCCCTTGTCGACCGACAGCGTCGCGCCCCGCACAGCCGCCACCCGGCCGTAGAAGACGTCGATCCCCGAGACCTCGAGCAAGGCCATCAGGCGGACTTGCCCAGGTAGGCCTCAATCACGCGCGGGTTGTTGCGTACTTCGACTGGTGGGCCTTCGGCGATCTTCTCGCCGTGGTCGAGCACGACTATTCGCTGCGAGGCCTCCATGACGACCCTCATGTCGTGCTCGATGAGGAACACGGTGATCCCGCGCCCGAGGATCGTGCGCACGAGCTCCATCAGCTCCACCTTTTCCTGCGGCGTGAAGCCGGCGGCCGGCTCGTCGAGCAGCAGCAGCTTGGGGTCTGTGGCCAGGGCACGCGCGATCTCGAGGCGACGCTGCTGGCCGTAAGCCAGGTTGCGAGCGTAGTTCTCGGATTGGCGCTCCAGCCCGACCAGCTGCAGCAGCTCCATCGAGTGCTCCGTGATCCGTCGCTCCTCATTGCGCTCGAACGGTGTCTTGAACAGCGAGTCCCACAGCTTGGAATGCATCCTGCAGTGGTGGCCGAGCCTGACATTGTCGATCGCGGACATGTAGTCGAACAGGCGGATGTTTTGGAACGTCCGCGCGATGCCGGCTTTCGCCGTGCGGTGAGGTGGCGAGCCGGTCAGGTTGCGATTGCGAAACGTGACCGTGCCCAATGTGGGCTTGTAGAAGCCGGTGATGCAGTTGAACATCGTGGTCTTGCCCGCGCCGTTGGGGCCGATGAGGGCGAACACCTCGCCCTCTTCGACGTCAAAGCTCACATTGTCGACGGCGACCAGGCCTCCGAAGCGCTTGGTCACGCCGCTGACGCGAAGGATGGCGGCCAAATCAGGCCTGCAGCTGACGCGGGGCCGCGATCGCCTCGTGCTCTTCATGCCGGAGCTCTTGCTTGCGGATCTGGCTCGGCAAGAGGCCCTGCGGGCGCAGCAGCATGATCCCGACGAGGATCACGCCGAATATGACGTATTTACTCCTGGACACCACCTCAGCGATTCCGGGCCAGCCATCTGGGGTTGACTGATTGAGAAAGCCGAGGCCGAGGCTCGACGCGAGGTTCTCCATCTGCAGCGGCGCGTTGGGCAGCAACCAGAACAGGATGAAGTAGAGGACGATGGCGCCGAGCATGGCGCCGGGGATGTTCCCCATCCCGCCGAGCACGACCATCGCCAGCACCGTCACCGAAACAATGAAGCCGAAGTTCTCGCCGCTGACATAGGAGAGCTTCGCGCCGTAGAAAGCGCCGGCGAAACCGCTGGTCGCGGCCCCGATCGAGAAGGCCAGGAGTTTGACGCTCACAGTGTTGACGCCGCTGGCGGCGGCCGCGGTCTCGTCTTCGCGAACTGCCATCCAGGCGCGGCCAAGACGCGAGCCGTGGAGGTTGTTGACCAGGATCACGACGAACGTGATCAGGACCACCATCAGGACGTAATAGGCGGTCAGGTTGGCTGTCGTGAACCTGAAGTCGGGTACCCAGCCGAAGTCCTGCCCGACCCATGGCCCCTGGAACCAGCCCGGCAGCGTGGGAACGTCGAGAGCGCTGATGCCGGGCACACCTCCGGTCCAGACCCCGCCGTTCCGGAAAACTCGCGGCACGATCTCGCCGAACCCCAGGGTGACGATGGCCAGGTAGTCTCCGCGAAGCCGGAGCGTGGGCGCGCCAAGGAGAGCGCCTGCGCCTGCGGCCACGAACATGCCGATGAACAGCGCAAGCCAGAACGGCACGTGGAGCGAGTGCTCTATTGGGGTCACGCCCAGGTGGTTCGAGGCGACGAGCGCGTAGGTGTACGACCCGATCGCGAAGAAGGCCGCGTAACCGAGGTCGAGCAGGCCGGCGAAACCGACGACGACGTTGAGACCGATCGCCATCAGCATGTAGACGCCGCCGTCTGCGGCGAGGCCCACGAGGTAATCCCCGCTGCCGCCGGAGGCGAACTGGACTACAGCCGGGAAGAACAGCGCGACCACCGCCATGAGGAAGTAGGCGATGGCGTTTGGATTGCGCATGTTTGACCTGACGAGGTCCCGCATGCGGATCACTTCTCAGGCACCCGCATCCCGAGCAGTCCGGTCGGCCTGAATACGAGGACGAAGATCAGGATCGCAAAAATCAAGACCTGCGTCCATGCCACCGAGAAGTAGCCGTCCGAGATAGCAAAGATGATGCCGATGAGCATTCCGCCAAGGGCGGCGCCCGGGATGTTGCCGATGCCGCCGAAAACCGCGGCCGTGAATGCGTACAGACCATATTGGAATCCGTCAAAGGCCTGTACGGAGTTGTAGTAGAGGCCGTAGATGATGCCGCCCGCCCCGGCAAGCGCGGCGCCGATGAAGAACGTCGCCGAGATCGTGCGGTTGATATCGATGCCCATCAACTGCGCGGCGTCGCGGTCCTGTGCCGTCGCCCGCATCGCCTTCCCCAGCTTCGAGCGGTTCACGAAAAGCGTCAGGACGACCATCAACACAACCGCTATGACGATGACCATCACTGCCTTGGCCGCGATCGTGACACCGCCACCAAGCGGAATCTGATACTCGGGCAGGAAGTCCGGGTAATGGAGGTTGAACGGACCGCGCCACACGTTCATCACACCCTCGAGCAGGGCCGACATTCCGATCGCTGTGATCAACGGGGCGAGGCGGGGGGCGCGGCGCAGCGGCCGGTAGGCGACTCGCTCGATGACCACATTGACGAGCGCGCAAAAGAGCATCGTCACGACAAACAGGCCCAGCAGCGGCAGGATGATCGCGGCGCCGGAGATCTTGCCTTCAGTCAGACCAAACGTCGGCATCAGCGCCAGGGAGAAGAACGCGCCGAGCGTGAACACGTCGCCGTGGGCGAAGTTGATGAGCTCGATGATCCCGTAGACCATCGTGTATCCCAGCGCGACGAGGGCGAAGATCGCGCCCTCCGCGAGCCCGAAACCCATGGTCTGAAAAAAGTACGTGGCGCCGCCCTGGTAGATACGCTGCACTGACGCCACTGCCGCGACCGCGACGACCGCTATGCCGACCAGGTTGATCAGCGACGCGGTTGGGGTGGAGATCACCGACGCGCGCAGCCTCTGGACCATCGCGGCCATCGGCGTAATTGTTCACAAAAGGCGCGTCTTGGCAAAAGAAAAGAGGGAGGGGCAAGGCCCCTCCCTCATGGAAGAACGCGATTAGACGGTGACGGCGATGTTCTTGACGGTAGTCCAGGCGCCGCCCTTGTACTGCTGAACCTGCAGGGCGGGGGTCGTCGGGTCACCGGCCGAGTTGAGCGTGTAGGTACCGGTGAGGCCCGGGAAGCTGGAAGTCTTGGCCATCTGGTCGATGACCTGCTGCCGGGTCGGCATGTTGCCGCCGTTGGCGTCGATCGCGCGCCCGATGGCGTCGATCAGGATGGCGGCGCAGTCGTAGCCGGCGAACGTGTAGGCGGCCGTGTCGTCCGGGGAGGGGTGCGCCTTCTTGTAGGCGGCGATAGTCGACGCAGCGCTGGCGTTGGCGTTCGCGTCCGCAACGCCCTGGGTGGCGTACATATGGTCGTTGCCCATCGTCGCGCCGGAGTCCTTGATGCACTGACCGTCGCCGATGCCGTCAGGGCCGAGGTAATACGAGTTGGCGTCGAAGATGCCCTGGCTCTCCTGGCGCGGGATGCAGCCGTACGAGGCCGAGGTTGCGCCTGCGTAGATGCCCTGCGCGCCGGCGGCCTTGGCCCGGTTCAGCCACGCGTGGAAGTCGGGCTTGCTCGAGGTGTCGAAGCCCTGGCGGGCGACGACGGTCCCGCCCTTCTTGGTGAATTCCTTGGCGAAGTTGTTGGCGACACCGAGACCGAACGGCTCCTGGTCGTCCCAGACCGCGATCGTCTTCAGGCCGAGCGTGTCATACGCGAAGTCGCCCATGGCGGGACCCTGGAAGGTGTCGTTGGCGGCGACGCGGAAGTAGTTGTTCTTGCCGGTCGGCCGCAAGGCCGCGGCCGTGTAGCCGGCGTACTTCTGGCAGTAGTCGAAGGCGAGGGTCAGACACTCGTTCGTGTTCGACGGGCTGATCATCGCCAGAGGCGCCTGGTTGGCGACCGGAATCTCGGCCGCGGCGACGCCGGAGTTGAAGGGGCCGACCATGCCCAGCAGCTTGGTGTCAGAGATCATCTGCTGGACGTTCTGAGCGCCCTTGGTCGGGTCGTGCTTGCCGTTGACAGCGTCGTCGTACGGCACGAACTTGAGCGTGAATCCCTTCACGGTGCCTGCTTGCGATACGGCAAAAGCCGCCCCGTACTGGGTGGGCAGGCCGCTCGACGCGTCGGCGCCGGATGTCGGCAGGTCGCTGCCGATGTCGATCGTGCCCTTGTTGGTGGTGCCTCCGCTTGTACCGCAGGCGAAAGCGACGAACGTCGCAACGATGAGGACTGCGAGTCCCCTAGCTCGAACCATATGGTTCCCCCTTGTGTTTGTCGGGAGGCACGAACAAATCCCTCTTGGCGGAATGCCTCCCCTCAATCGCCGCCCTCTTCCCAACCTGAGTCGGGGCGAGAGTGCGCCGGCGGCGAAAGCGGCCACATGGGGTGGCCGAACCACTACTCCGTGGTGAACTATCGACGTACGCCCGCCTCGAAGTCAAGCGGTGTTCGGGCTCACGCTGGGCTCATCTCGCGGGCGTGGGTGCGGCGCTGTATCAATATGGGAGTGAAGCGCTGTAATCAACCGCCTTCACCCAGGTCCACGGCGCGTTCGGGTCGGTGCTGGTCGATTCGAACAATGAGACCACGCGCAGGGTGGTGTCGCCGGCACCGTCGAAGCCGAAGGTCCCGCCTGCGCCCGCGTATGCCGTGGTCGCGCTCAGCTCGTTGATGACGTTGTCGCGGCCCGGCCGCTTGCCGCCGGCAGCCCGGATCGCGCGGTCGACCGCCGCGTAGAGGACGCCCGTGGAGTCGAACGCGGCGATGGTGTACGGGCCGTAGTCGGCGGGGTTGCCGTACTGGGCCTTGAATGCGGCGATGACCGGCTGAGCGGTCGGGATGGCGTCGGCCGCGGCAGCGGGAACTGTCGCGAAGATCCCGATCGCGTTGGCGCCGGCGTTGCGTATGCAGTTCGGATCCTGGGCAATGCCGTCACCGCCAAGAAAAGGCGCCACCTCGCCGAAGCCGAAGACTGAGGCCATCTGGGCGCGAAGCACACAACCGTGGTTGGCCGTGACCCCGCCGTAATACATCGCCTGGGCGCCATCGTTGGCAGCTCTCCGCATGAAGGCTTTCATGTCGAGCGACGTAGTGGGATCGAAGTCGCGATACGCGACGACGCTCCCGCCGAGTCTCGTAAATCTCGACATGAAGCCCGCTGCAAGCGCCTGGCCGTACGCCTCGTGGTCCGCGAGCACCGCGACCCGGCGCAACTTGAGGCTCTTGTAGCCGTAGTCCGCGGCGGCAGGTCCCTGCAGCTCGTCGGTCGTGGCAAGCCGGAAGAAGTTGTTGAAGCCGATCGGGCGGAGCTCCGACGGCGCCGGCAGGCCCGCCGCCTTGCACGTGATCTCGATATGGCTTGGGCTCAGCCCTGCCGGCAGATACGGCTCCTTGGTGAGGCAGCGGCTGCTGACGGCCGGACTGATCAGGGCCAGGTGGGCCACATTTGCGATGGGGATGTCGAGGCGCGCGACATTCGAATCGAATGGGCCGATAACCCCCAATACGAGCGGGTCGGCGCCGAGAGACTTGACGTTGCGCTCGCCCTGCGCGGGATCGTGCAGCCCGCCGACCGCGTCATCGCGAGGTACGACTTCCACGCTGAAGCCGTCGATCGTCGGATGCTGGTGGACGAAGAACTGCACGCCATTGAGGGCCGGCGTACCGGCGCGTCCATCGGCCCCCGAGAGGGGAAGGTCGACCCCGATCCTGATCACCTTCGTCGCGGTCCCCGTGAAACACGAGGTCGCGCAGGCGAGGCCCACGACGGACGCGACAGCCAGCATTCGTGACCACTTCGGCGGCACTGCGAGATTGTCGCCTGAGGCCAAGCTATAGTTATCCCCTCACCTAGCCAGGTCATAGGAGCGCGCCCCATTGAAGATTGAGTCAGGCGAACACCTCAAGCCCCGCTCGCAGTACGCGGAGGATGCGGTTCAGCTCGCCATCGCCGGCAAGTGGGACGACGCGGTAAAGCTGAACAAATTCATCATCGACAGTTTCGGCGCCGACGAGGAGGCCCAGAACCGTCTCGGCAAGGCGCTGTCAGAGCTCGGGAAACTGAAAGATGCGAAGTCCGCTTATGAGGCCGCGCTCAAGCTCAACCCGATGAACTCGATCGCCAAGAAAAACGCGGCGCGGATCAACACGCTGCTCCACCAGAAGGAAGGACTGAAGGTCGGGGGCACCAGGGTCGACCTCAACCTCTTCGTCGAAGAGATGGGGAAGACGGTCATCACGACGCTCGAGAGCAGCAGCGCGGATATTTGCTCGAAGGTCGCGGCGGGCGACGTTGCCGAGCTCAAGATCGAAGGCGACGGAATCGTCGCCGAGACCTCGCGTGGGGTTCGGCTGGGGCTGCTCGAGGCCAAGCTCGCGCGCCGCTTGATCAAGTTCATGCGCGGGGGCAACCGCTACCAGGCTGGGGTCACCTCGTGCGATGGCAGCGCTGTGAAGCTGATCGTTCGAGAGACCTACCAGGACCCGCGGTTTGCCGGCAAGCCAAGCTTCCCGATGCGGCGCAAGCGCGAGGTCGAGTTCCGACCGTACACGAAGGAGAGCCTGCTCGCCCGCGAGGTCGAGGTTTTCGCCGAGGATGAAGAGGAAGAAGGGCTTGTCGCCGGCGCACCGGCGACCGAGGACATCGAAGAGGGTATGCACGCGGTCGAAGACGAGGCCGAACCGCTCGACTTCAGTGAGGATGGGGAAGCCGCCGCCGACGATGACGACGAGGACGACGACGATGACAGCTAGAGCGGTCTCAGAGGCCTGGGCCCGGAGGTCCCTTCACCGACCCTAGTAAAGCGGCCCGCCACCGAAGGACCTCGCATCTTCGCGTCCTAGGCGGCCGGGCGCCATCCCACCCCACGAAATCTGCGATTTCGCGGGGACCCCGGGCGGCGCTGAAGCCGGCGTCGCCTCCTGCGCGCGCTCGGTCACGCATCTACGCGATGCGCTCCCTCGCGTGCTCGTCGGCTCCTTGGCTCCGGCCGCCGATGCCGCGAATATGCTTCGGTCCTCGATGACGGGCCGCTCCGTGCCGGCGGCGACTCCGCAGCTGGGAGGCGTGCCGGGGTTCCGCGACCTCCTGCCCGATGAGGCGGAGGCCCTGCGCGAGGCGCAGGAATCACTTCTCGAAGAGATGCGGCGGTGGGGCTACCGGCACGTGGTGACGCCGATGGTCGAGAGCATCGACGTGCTCGAGCTGGGGCTCAACGCGGAGCAGCGCCGGCGGCTCTTCAAGTTCAGCGACGCGCGCGGGGAGGTCGTGGCCCTGGTCGGCGAGCGGACGATTCCCGTCGCTCGACTCGTCGCCGGCAAGCTCCGATCCGCTGCGCTGCCCCTGCGCCTCTGCTATGCCGGAGCTGTGCTCTCGGCGGACGAGGGGCGATTCCACCAGCGCCGCGAGACATACCAGGTGGGCGCGGAGCTGGTCGGTGCGGCAGGGCCCGTCGCCGACGCCGAGGTCATCGCGCTCGCCGCGCGCTGCCTCGAAGCGGCCGGTTTGCGTCACTACCAGGTCGACGTCGGCCACGCCGAGTTCTTCCAGGGCATCATGGACGCGGTCCGGCTTCCCGCCGCTGTGAAAGCGGGCGTGCGCAGCGCGCTTGCCGCCCGCGACTTCGTCGCGCTCGAGGAGCTGCTGGCCCGCACACCTCTTCGTTCCGCGGAGCACGAGCTTTTGCTGCGATTTCCCGCCCTTCGGGGCGGACCGGAGATCCTCGACGCCGCCGGAGGCCTGGTCCGCAACCGGCGCTCGGAGCAGGCCCTCGTGGAGCTGGCGCGCGTTCGAGAGCTGCTCGTCGCGCATGGGTTGGGTGCTGTGGTCGGCCTGGACCTTGGCGCGATCCGCGACTTCGATTACTACACCGGAGTGATCTTCGAAGGCTATGGGCCGGACCTCGGCCGTCCCGTCGCGCATGGGGGCCGTTACGACCGGCTGCTCACGCGGTTCGGCCGCCCCGCCCCGGCCACCGGGTTCGTGGTCCAGCTCGACCTCGTGTGGGAGCTGCTGTCCAGCGCGGCGCGCCCGCCGGCACTGCCTCGAATCGATGCCGCGATCGCCTGGACCGGAGCGGGCCTCGATGCGGCGCTGCGCCTGGGATCGACGCTGCGACTGTTCGGGATGCGCGCGGTGGTCGACACGGAGGCGAGGCGCGATCGCGATGCGCGCGCGTGGTGGCGCGCACTAGGTGCTGAAAACTTGATCCAGTGCCGAGGCGCATCGACCGTGGCGTGGACGGCCCGCCGCGGACGCACGCGCTCGCTTCCGCCCGAGCAGGTCGCGGCCCGGCTGGCGGGCTCGCTCGCATGAAAGTTTCAATCGCGGTGCCCACCGGCATGCTTCTTCCCGGCGCCCTGCGCTTGCTTTCACACGCCGGCGTCATGCGCCTCAGCGCCGCGGAGCTTGGCCGGCGTCTCCTGGTCGAGAGGTCAGGCGTGCGGGTGATCCTCGTACGGCCCGCCGACGTGCCTGCCTATGTCGATCACGGGGCCGCCGACCTCGGAATCGTCGGCAAAGATGTGTTGTGGGAATCGAACGGCTCCCACTACGAGCTTGTCGATCTGCATTTCGGACCATGCCGCCTCGTGCTCGCGGTGCCCGAGCAGTCGAAGCTGAACGGACCGGAGACGTGGCCGCCGCTAATGCGCGTGGCGACGAAGCTTCCGCGCACGACCGCGGCGTGGTTCGAGGCGCGCGGCCAGGCGGTCGAGGTCGTCCGCCTGCAGGGGTCGGTCGAGCTCGCGCCGCAGGTGGGGCTCGTGGACGGCATCGTCGACCTCACAGCGAGTGGGCGCACGCTCCGCGAGAACCGGCTGCGCATCACCGCCACGCTCGGTTCATCCACGGCGCGCCTGATCGGCAACCAGGCGAGCCTCAAGACGCGCACGGAAGCCGTGCAGGCGATGGTGGCCCGTCTACGGGAGGCGGCGAAAGATGCCGATTAAGCGATTCGACGTCGGCTCGTGGCTCGACTCGCCGCTGTCACGACGTCGACTGGATCTCTCCCAGTTCGCCAAGGAACGCGCCACGGTGGTCGACATCTGCGCGCGCGTCGCGGCGGAGGGCGATGCGGCGCTGCGCGAATTCGGTGAGCGATTCGACGGCTGGGCGCCGCGCGACGGCGAAACCTTCCAGGTCCCGCCCGGCGATCTGGTCGCGGCCGCGAATCGCCTCGCGAGCGCCGACCGGTCGGCCCTGGAGTTCGCCGCGCAGCGGATCCGGGATTTCCACTCCAAGCAGCTGCAGACGGCGAGCAGCGGACCTCCAGGCTTGAAGCTGGTTACCCGGCCGGTGCGGCGGGCGGGCGCCTACGCGCCCGGGGGCCGAGCGTCATATCCGTCGACAGTGCTCATGACCGTCATCCCAGCGCGAGTAGCCAAGGTGCCGGAGGTCGTGCTGGCCACACCGCCGAGCGCCGACGGCAGCGTGCCGGCGGCCATCCTCGCGGCAGCTCATATCGCGGGGGTGGATGCCGTCTATCGCATCGGCGGCGCGCAGGCGATCGCCGCGCTCGCGTACGGCACGGCTTCGATTCCGCGCGTGGACGTCGTCGCCGGCCCGGGCAACATCTACGTCACGCTTGCCAAGCGCGAGGTTTTCGGCGCGGTCGGCGTGGATGGGATCGCTGGTCCGACCGAGGTGATGGTGATCGCCGACGCGGGTGCCCGCCCCGATTTCGTCGCCGCCGATCTGGCGGCTCAGCTCGAGCACGACCCGCTCGCCTGGGCGGTCCTGGTCACCGATTCAGATGCGCTCGTTGACCGCGTGGAGGAGGAGCTGCGCAGTCTCATCAGCGGGCTCGACCGTGCGGAGATCATCAACGCTGCCACCTGCTGCCTGATAGCGGCCGATGACCTCGAGCAGGCGATCCATCTCGCCAATGACTTTGCACCGGAGCATCTTTTGATCGTGGCCGAGAACGCGGGGCGGCTGGCCACGCAGGTCCAGAACGCGGGCGCGATTTTCGTCGGCGCCTATGCGACTGTGCCCCTCGGCGACTATGCCGCGGGTCCAAATCACACGCTGCCGACATCGGGCGCCGCTCGATTCGCCTCGCCATTGGGAGTGCACACATTTCTCAAGCGCAGCAGCGTCCTGAGCCTGAACCGTGGCGATCTCGAGATGCTTCGGGACGCGACGCTGCGCCTGGCGGCCCTGGAAGGGCTGACCGCGCACGCGCACGCCGTGGAAGTCCGCCTTGAGTAGGGGCCCCCGCGAACTCAAGGCGAAGCCTCTGAGTTCGTGGGGAATACGAACGGCGGAGGTCGTGCGCAAGAGCAAGGAGACGCAGCTGACGGCGAAGGTCGTCCTTGAGGGCCGCGGCCGAGTCAAGGTCGCGACCGGGCTGCCGTTCCTCGACCACATGCTCGAGCAGGTGGCGCGCTATGGAGGCTTCGACCTCACGTTTCGCGGTGCGGGCGACGTGCACGTCGACACGCATCACCTCGTCGAGGACGCGGGCATCGTATTGGGCCAGGCGCTGTCGCAGGCGATGGGAGACCGCGCCGGCATCACGCGGTTCGCATCGGCGTATGCGCCCCTCGACGAATCGCTCGCACGTGTGGTCGTCGACCTGGGCAAGCGTCCCTACCTCTCGTACAACGTGCCGCTGCGCGGACGCGTGGGCGCGCTCGAGTCGGAGGTGCTGGAGGAATTCTGGAAGGCTCTCTCGATTCATCTCGGGGCGACGATTCACGTCGACGTGATCCGCGGGCGCAATCGCCATCACGTTGCGGAGGCGACGTTCAAGGCTCTCGGGCTGGCGTTGCGTTCGGCCATGGCTGTCGGCGGCGGTCCTGGTGTCCCATCGTCGAAGGGTCTCCTCGGATGATGTACCCCAAAAAACCCGCACCCCGCTCACCGCGGTTTTTTGGGGGCCCCTAATGATCGTCATCGTCGATTACGGGGTGGGCAACCTGCGCTCGGTCGAGCGCGCGCTGCTCCAGGTTGGGGCGAAGTCGAAGCTCACCGCGGATCAAGACGAGCTGCAGCAGGCGGACGGAATGGTGCTGCCGGGGGTCGGCGCGTTCGGCCCGGCGCTGGCGAAGCTGTCCGAAGGCGGCCTCGGCCGCAGGGTCGTGGAGCTGGCCAACAAGGGGAAACCCGTACTCGGCGTGTGCCTCGGTTATCAGCTGCTGTTCGAGGAATCGATGGAGCACGGCCGGCACGAGGGCCTTGGGCTGCTCGATGGTCGCGTGGTCGAGGTGACGCAGGCCGAGCACGTCCCGGTCATCGGTTGGTGCCGGCTTGCCCAGACCGAGGTTTCTCCGCTGTGGCAAGGAATTCCCGATCGGGCGTACTTCTATTTCGTGCACTCATACACGCCCGACGCGTCCCGCCACGCCATCGCGTCCACCGAGCAATCGCCCGCCGCGGCGGCGGCGCGTCGCAACGTGATGGGGACGCAGTTCCATCCCGAGAAGAGCGGTGCCAACGGTCTGCGTGTGTATGAGAACTTCGTGTCCCTTTGCGGCTGAGGAATCGATGCCCGCGAAACGCATAATCCCGTGCCTCGACGTGGACGACGGCCGCGTCGTCAAGGGCGTGCGCTTTCAAAACCTGCGCGACGCCGGCGACCCCGCGGAGCTGGCGGCGCTTTACGACCGCGAGGGGGCGGACGAGGTCGTTTTTCTCGACATCACTGCATCGTCGGACAACCGCGCGATTCTCCTGGACGCAGTCGCGCGCACGGCGGACCAGGTGTTCATCCCCCTGACGGTCGGCGGCGGGGTGCGCAGCGTCGAGGACATGGCCGAACTGCTGACCCACGGCGCCGACAAGGTGTCGGTAAACACCGCGGCGCTCGAGGACCCGGAGCTCATCACGCGCTGTGCGGAGATGTTCGGGTCTCAGTGCGTGGTGCTGGCGATCGACGCCAAGCGCCGAGCGGAGCGCCCCGGTTGGGAGGTGTTCAGCCACGGCGGCCGGCGCGCGACGGGCCGCGACGTCGTTGAATGGTCGGTCATGGGCGAGAAGCTGGGAGCGGGCGAGATTCTCTTGACGTCGATGGACAACGATGGCGTGCAGGACGGCTACGACGTGGCTCTGCTGAGCGCGGTCACGGACGCCGTGCGCCTGCCGGTGATCGCCTCGGGTGGCGCGGGCAACGCCGCCCACATGTACGACGCCATGACGGCGGGCGGCGCTGAGGCTGCGCTGGCGGCGACGATCTTCCACTTCGGCGAGGTGTCGATAGCCGCTGTCAAGGACGAGCTAGCGAAGCGCGGGCTGGAGGTCAGACGATGAAGCCGGACTTCTCGAAGGGGCTCATCCCGGCGGTGGTCCAGGACGCGGACACGGACAAGGTGCTCATGCTCGCCTATATGGACGAGGAGGCCTGGACGAAGACCCGCGAGACGGGACAGGCCTGGTTCCATTCGCGCACGCGCGGCCTGTGGGAGAAGGGAGCCACATCTGGAAACACGATGGAGGTCGTGGAAACGCGCATAGACTGCGACGCCGACACGGTGCTCCTGCGCGTCAAGCCCTCCGGTCCCGCGTGTCACACCGGGGCCGAGTCGTGCTTCTTCAACGAACCAGAGTAATCGCATTTTTATACAGTCATTCCGTATACTCATGCGTTCATGGGTGGGAGGCTGAAAGCGGCGGTCGCCGGGGCCAACGGCTATGCGGGCATGACGGTGGTCAACCTGCTGGCGCGGCATCCCGGCGTCGAGCTGGTGCAGCTCACGTCCCGCTCGTTCGCCGGCACGGCTTACGCCTCCGTCTTTCCACTCCTCGACCTGGGAGGCGAGTTCTTACCCGAACCTGAGCCGGTGGGGCTGGACGTGGTGTTCAGCTGCCTGCCGCACAACGTGGGCGCCGCCAAAGCCGGCGCCTGGCTCGCGGCGGGGGCGAAGGTGGTCGACATGAGCGCCGACTTCCGGCTCAAAGAGCCAGGGCTGTATCCGAGGTGGTACCGGCAGGAGCACCCGGCGCCGGCGCTGCTGGCCAAAGCGGTATTCGGCTTGCCGGAGCTGCACGAGCGCGAGCTGGCCGGCGCGGAGCTCATCGCGGTGCCGGGCTGCTACTCGACGGCGGCCATCCTGGCCCTGGCGCCCGCGGTGGCTTCGGGGCTGGTGGGGTCCGACATCGTCGTCGACGCCAAGTCGGGCGTCAGCGGGTCCGGCCGGTCGCCCTCGATGGGCGTGCATTTCAGCGAGGTCAACGAATCGCTGGGTGCTTATGCCATCGAAGGTCACCGCCACTTACCTGAAATTACTCAGGAACTCAATTGGCTGCTCCACTCCCACATCCGCGTGACGTTCGTGCCTCACCTGGCGCCGATGACACGCGGCATCCTGGCCACCTGCTACTTCGACCTCAAGGGTTCGCTGACCCAGCTGCAGAGCGCGTATGGGGAGTTCTACGCCGGCCAGCCCTTCACGCGAGTCGTCCCGCAAAGTCCGACCACCAAGCTCGCCAGCCACTCGAACATGTGCCTCATCAACGTGGCCGCGCAGGACGACAAGGCGGTCGTAACAGCGGCGCTCGACAACCTCGTCAAAGGGGCTTCGGGACAGGGCGTCGAGTGCTTCAACATCGCGTTCGGGTTCGATCGCAAGACGGCGCTGGAGGCGCCGATCCAGTGGCCCTGACCTTCGCCCGCGGATTTCGGGCCGGCACCTCCGCGTGCGGCATCAAAGCTTTCACAGCCGGCGCGAGCGCGATCCCGACCGGGCAACGCGACGACCTCTGCGTCATCTATTCGAGCAATCCTTGCGACGCCGGCGGAGTCTTCACGACCAACAAGATCAAGTCGGCCTCGGTGGTCATCGACCAGCTACACCTTCAGCACAACAGGGTGCAGGCCCTGGTCATCGCGTCAGGCAATGCCAACGCGTGCACCGGCGCCCAGGGTTTCAAGGACGCTCTCCTGATGGCCAAGCTGACCGCCGACCGCCTCGACCTCGACCCCGACCAGGTGCTTGTCGGCACCACCGGCGTGATCGGCCGCTACCTGCCGATGGACGCCGTCAAGGCGGGGATCACGGCCGCGTGCGCTTCGTTGAGCCCCGACCACGGCGTCGACGCGGCCCGGGCGATCATGACCACGGACACCGTGCCGAAGACCGCCGCGAAGGAGATCGAGATCGGCGGCCGGGGCGTGAGGGTGGGCGGGATGTGCAAGGGGTCGGGGATGATCCACCCCAACATGGCGACCATGCTGGCCTACATCACCACCGATGCGGCAGTCGAGCCGGGTCTCACGGCCAGCTTGGCGAAGCGGGTCGCCGACCGGAGCTTCAACCAGGTCACAGTTGACGGCGACAGCTCGACCAACGACACGTTCCTGATTCTTGCCAACGGCGCAGCCGGCAATCCGCCGATACGCCACGGCACGGCCGAAGCGGAAGAGCTGGAGGCTGCGATCGTCGGCGTCGCCCGCGAGCTGGCCCGAGCCATCGCGCGCGACGGGGAAGGGGCTACCAAGATGATCGCGGTCCGCGTGCAGGGTGCCGAGTCGGATGCCGAGGCGAGGACTGCAGCCCGCGCCGTCGCCTCTTCCAGTCTCGTCAAGACCGCGGTGCACGGAGGCGACCCGAACTGGGGACGCATCGTCTGTGCGCTCGGCTACAGCGGCGCGGAGCTCGCCCTCGACAAGCTCCACCTGAGCATCGGCGGGCTGGTCGTTTTTGACCGCGGCGCTGGTGTCGACGTCGACCTCACCGCTGTGCGGCGAGCATTCGAGCAGTCGGAGATTGAGATCGTGGGGAAGCTGAGCCTGGCCGACGGCAACGCTGAGGCCTGGGGCTGCGATTTATCGGAGGAGTACGTGCGAATAAACGCGGAGTACACGACATGACATTGACAGTCGAGGAGCGAGCGAAAGTCCTCGTCGAGGCGCTGCCGTACATCAAGCGATTCCACGGCCAGATCGTCGTGATCAAGGTCGGAGGCAATGCGCTCGAGCAGGCAAGGGACGAGACGCTGCTCGACATCGTGCTGCTCCGCTACGTCGGCATGCAGCCGGTTCTCATACATGGCGGTGGACCCGAGATCACGGCGATGAGCGAGCGGCTCGGCCTGAAGGCCGAGTTCAAGAACGGCCTCCGCATCACAGACGACAAGACGATGGAGATCGTGAAGATGGTGCTCACCGGGAAGGTGAACCCCGACATCGTGGGCGCCATCAACCGGCTCGGCGGCCAGGCGGTCGGAATGAGCGGCGAGGACGGTCCGTGCATCATCGCGGAGCCTCTGGGTCCGGAGATGGGATTCGTCGGCCGCGTGACCCAGATCAACCGCGAGCCGATCACGGCGCTACTCGGCCGGGGTTACATTCCGGTGATCGCGTCGATTGGGCTCGGCTACGACGGTCACGCGTACAACATCAACGCCGACACCGTGGCCGCCGAGATCGCGCTGGCCCTGGGCGCCGCCAAGCTCATTCTCCTGACCGACGTCGAGGGCGTGCTCGGGGTCGACGGCCACGTGGTGGCGGTGCTGACGAGCGAGGACGCGAGGCATCGCATCGAGGCGGGCGAGGTGACCGGGGGGATGATCCCGAAGCTCGAGTCGTGCTTGCGAGCGCTGGATGGGGTTCCGCTCGCGCACATCGTCGACGGGCGCACGCCGCACTCGCTGCTGCTCGAGCTCTTCACCGAGGCGGGTATCGGCACGATGGTGACGCGGTGATGACGTTAATGAGCTGGGTTGTGGGCATGCCGGTGCGGCCGTACTCTGGGCGCCACACAAAGATCCCCCAAATCGGGTGGGCGGGGGGTAGTGGGTGGGTAAATAAAGACGCGTCCTTAATAGAAGCGGTCGGGCTGCCGTGAGCACGCCCGAGCTCGCTGACAAGTACCTCATGCAGACCGGCCGGCGGCTGCCGGTCACCTTCGTGCGCGGACAGGGCTGCCTCGTCTACGACGAAGCCGGTCGCGAGTACCTCGATCTCGTCGCCGGCATCGCCGTCAACCTCCTGGGCCACTCGCACCCGGAAGTGGCGGCGGCGGTGGCCGGGCAGGCCAAGACGCTCATCCACACGTCCAACCTCTACTACACCCAACCCCAGGTCGAGCTGGCACGCCGGCTGGTCGAGCTGTCTTTCCCATCACGCGTTTTCCTCTGCAACTCCGGCGCCGAGGCCAACGAGGCCGCGATCAAGATCGCCCGCAAGTGGGGCGCCCGGAATCGCAACGGCGCCTTTCAGATCATCACCACCCTGGGTTCGTTTCACGGTCGCACCCTGGCCACCGTCACAGCCGGCGGGCAGCCCAAATACTCGGATCCGTTCAAGCCGCTGCCCGACGGCTTCATCCACGTCCCCTACAACGACCTCGACGCCATCAAAGCCGCCACCGGCGCGCAAACCGTCGCCGTGATGCTCGAACCCGTGATGGGCGAGATCGGCATCGTTCCGGCCAGGCCGGGATACCTGGAAGGCGTCCGCAAATGGTGCGACGAGAAGGGTCTGCTATTGATCCTCGATGAGGTGCAGACCGGGCTCGGCCGCACCGGTCGCTGGTTCGCCCACCAGCACCACGGCATCACACCGGACGTGATGACACTGGCCAAAGGGCTCGGCGGCGGCGTCCCCATCGGGGCGTGCCTCGCCGCCCCCAAGGCCGACGTCTTCGAACCGGGCGATCACGGCTCGACGTTCGGCGGCAACCCGCTGGCTTGTGTCGCCGCGCTC
>VBFD01000177.1:0-3466 GCA_005883585.1 Chloroflexota bacterium | reverse complement strand
CGGCGACGGAACCATCGGGTGGGTCGTTCGGCGGCTGGTGGACACCAAGCATCCGCTCGGCATCCTTTCGCTTGGCACATTCAACAACTTCGCGAAGTCGCTCCACCTACCCACGACGGTCGACGCGGCCATCCGTGTGATCAAGAGCGGCAAGCCCCATCCGATCACGCTGGGCAAGCTGAACGGGAAGATCTTTCTGGAGGCCGCCGCCATCGGACTGTTCGGCGAAACCATCGCCGCGGGCGAATCGGCCAAGGACCGTGCCTTTGGAGCCTTTGCCGAGGACATGAAGCACATTGCCGAGGCAAGACCGTTCACGTACGAGCTGTCCGGCGACATCAGGGGCAGCGGTTCTTGCATGTCCCTCGTCTTCACCAACACGACATCGATCGGCTCCCAGATGCCGGTCAGCGACAAGACACCGCAGGACCCCTACCTGGAACTTTCTGTGCACGCAGGCAGAAGCCGCACAGACATCGTCAAGCGTGTGCTCGCCCGCGCCGTGCTCTCGAAGCACAAAGAGCAGGGCCTTGGCCAGGTGTTCAGGTTCCGCAAGCTGGAGGTGATCACCAAGCCGAAGGTGCGCATCTACGCGGACAACGTCCACCTTGGCCGGACCCCCGCTACCATCACCGCCGAGTTGAGCGCTCTGCAAGTAATCCTGACCCGATGAGCGCGCTGCCCAAGGACTCCTCGGCACCTCTAGCCGAACCCAAGCAGGCGGTGGCGGAGGTCCTGGCGGGCCGACCCGGACCCACCGCCAGGCGCTGGCTCGGCCCAACCGCCCTGGTCGTCCTGATCCTCTTCGCGATCGACACCTACCTGGTCGTGCAGAACGATGTGCTCCCGTTCGACTTCCCAATCGCGATATTCATCCAGCAGCTGAACTGGGGTCCGGTCGTCTATCCCATGGAGCTGATCAATGCGAGCGCCGGAATCTGGCAGGTCCTGATCGGCGCCGTTGCGATAATCGCGCTCTTCATATTCGAGCGCCGGGCCGGCTGGCTGATGTTGATCGGGAGCATCTCCAGCCTGCTCGACAACATCATCAAGCTCATCATCTCGCGGCAGCGGCCGCCCGCGGACCTGGTGCACATCCTGTCGCCGACGACCGCCGCGATGGTGATCGTGCTGACATGCATCGCCCGGGTTTGGGCCGGCGCCCACTGGCCGAGCGACGTCATCGGCGGCGTCCTTCTCGGCATCGGCTGGTCTGCCTTCGTCCTCTGGCTCCCAGAGCGCTGGCTTCCGTCCCCAACCTTCACATGGTTTCGCGGGACGCTCAGAAGTCCGTCCTGAAGAGGCTCTTTCCAAAGTGGACGTGGAGCGTCAACGGTCCACTGCTGGCTGTGGCCATCGCGGCCGCGGTGGCGGTCGGAGTCCTCAGCGCTGTCGTAGTAATGCATCCCTACTTGTCGCTGGATGCGACTGTGCAGCGCGATATCCAGGCGACGAACCTTGGACCGCTCACGCTGACGTTCCCATTCTTCAGCTGGCTCGGCGGGCGCGGGGGAATCTACATGCAGGCGGTCGTGATCCTCCTCGTGCTCCTGCTGAATCGTCGCGCCTGGATGCTGACATTGGCCGCCCTCGTCGGCGGCCTGTGGTACGAGATCATCGTCAACCTGGTCAACAGGCCGCGGCCGACCGTTGGCCAAATCCTTCGTATCACCGAACATCCTGGATCCACCAGCTTTCCCAGCGGCCACCTCATCTTCATCACGATCAGCGCGGCCGTGTTGATGTTGTGCCTCGGCTATAGGTACCTGCCACGGTGGGCCAGGCCGATCGGTTGGCTGGTGGTGGCTGCGATTGTTCTAGCTGTTGGCCTGGACAGGATCTACACGGGGACCCATTGGCCGAGCGATGTGCTCGCCGGCGTTCTCATCGCGGTCGCCTGGCTGGCATTCGTGCTGTCGGTTCGGTGGATCTCAGATCCGGCCTTCGCGTCTGGCAAAGAGCATCCCGCCTGAAGGGCTAGGGGTGCGGTGGCAGGGTTGGACAAGTCGGAGTGGAGCTGCGTCTCGGCGCAACTCCACTCCAGGTCGCAATTCGCGCTAGTTCGCCGCTTAGCTGTGAACCTGGCCCGAGTAGGTCGCGATGAAGCCGTTAGGGCTGCTGAAAGTTCCCTGACCGACTAGACCGCTCAAGGCTCCTGTTGCGGATAGGAACTCGAACCGACCAGAAAGCGCACCGCTTGGTTCGCCGGTGGCGTTGAATCCAATCGTGGCAATACCGGCGCCAACCCCGGTAACCGCGCATGCGCACACAGCCGTCCCATGTAGATTCGCGTCGCCGGAAGCGTGGATGACCTCGCTGAGCTGCTCGGTGAATGTTCCCGAGATGGTTCCGGCAATGTTTCCGGTCAGTGACGCGGTGACGATGGTGTTGCCGTCGGCGGTGCGGCTCGAGGTAAATACCGCACTCGTGATTACGAGGCTTCCACTGGCCGGCACGGGCTCAGCGGAAGCGGCCACAGGTAACGCCAAAACCAGGGCCCCACTGGTTGCAACCGCCAATCCGATAAGCGTGCTCAGACCTCGAAAGCTCATGGCTCCACCTCCCCTGACACCCGATCCTCGTACGCGGGCGCACGGACCCCAACGACGATCGCCGCGCATGCCGCGCAGATGCCTCATTCTGCGCTCTCGCTGACTCTTTCTTCACAGCACTGACGTGCATACGGCCACTGGATGAAGGCCGGGTAGTGAGCCTCCGCCACAGGCCCAGGCTCGTCCCTCGAAAGCCGCGAGCTCGAACCCGTGCCGTGGAACGAGCATCGTTTCCGCGGAGATCCACCCGTCCGGACTCGGCAGCCGCGCGAACTGATCGCTGATCGTCGTCTCCTGGGCGTTTTCGCCGCCGAGGATCACCGCGCTGCCTCCATCCAGCGTCGTGGCACCGGCGCCGCTTGTCGCCCGGGGCAGGTCAGGGAAGCGAATCCACGACGAGCTCTCGAAGTTGAAGCAGTCGACACGGCCTGTTGCCGGCGAACGGCCTCCCGCAACGCAGACGTCGGCCCCGAAAACAAAACCCGACACGTGGTTGCGAGGTGCGGGCAGCGAGGGAAGGTCGGACCAGGCGTTCGACGCCGGGTCGTAGACCTCGGCGGGCGCAACGTTCGCGAATGCGGTGTTACCGCCGATCGCGTAAAGCTTGCCGGCGGCCGCGAGCAAGGCATGGCCGCCGCGCGGGTGGTGCATTTGCGAAAGCTCGGTCCACGACCCATCGTCGAAACGGAACAGACGCGTGGAGTCGCGGCCGAAACTGTGGCCACCCGCGACGTAAAGGCGGTCGTCGAGCGTGGCTGCGGACGTGTGATCCAGTCCCAACGGCAGCCGCGGTCCCGCGGTCCAGACGCTGCCGTCGAATACCCAGACCGACTGCAGGCTGTTGCCGGCCGCGTCGAAACCGCCGACCACGTAGAGCTTCCCGCCGGCGGCGGCGGCGGCCGACTCCTCGAGGG
>VBFD01000108.1:0-15248 GCA_005883585.1 Chloroflexota bacterium | reverse complement strand
GGTCCGATGCAGCGTTCGCGATGCAGCGCAGCTTAACAAGAAGACCTTGACCAAGCCACTCGGTCTGGCGAGCTACCTGACGCTCCTTACGTTAGGAGTAGTCGGACTCAACCTTTTCGAGCGGAACCTCATTGTTGCCCATCCAGACCAACTGGGCAGTGTCGCGTTCTTAGTGATCGCGGGCATGGTCCTAAATGTTCCCGAGGTCCGGATCGATCGTGGACGTCTGACGCTAACTGCAATCGCTTCGGGCGCAGCTGCAGTTCTCCTAAATCCCCTCGATGCCACCATCGTCGGCCTGGCATGTTCAGTAGGGGTGGCTCGTCGCGGGGGAAGACTGATCGTCATGAACGCAGTCATGCAAGCGTGGATTTCGTGCGTGGGTGCGGTTGTCGCGGCTCAGTTCTATACCGGAGGTCCACTTCCTCTCGGTGCCCGAGTTATCGCGTTGGGGGCAGCAATCGTTGCCAACTGGCTCACGGTTACTCTCGCCCTATCCGTAAGCACCGGCGAATCGCCGTATAGCATCGTCCACCACAATTTCACGCCATCTTTCTTCGTTGCTTTCGGCTATTTCGCACTGGCTGCACTCCTGCTTAGTTATGTGCTGGATGGATCTGTGCTCGGATATTTCCTGGCCACCATCGTTTGCGTGCTGGCGCTTGCGCTCACTGACACTATCGCTGGCAGGCGGGTGCGTAGAGTGCTCGAGTCGGAGCTGTCCGACGCGGATCGCCACCTCTTCCACAGTCGTGCAGTCGAGGGCGTCGTCCACAACCTCAGAAACCACATGGCCAACGCTGTGGGCTACCTTCGCGAAATCGACCCTCGCCGACTCGACCCAGTCGATCGCGACAGTCTCGAGACTGCAACTGCTGCCGCCACTGACGCCGTCACCGTGCTCCGCGACCTCTCCCAGGGCGCGACTCCACGCGTCACGTACGCTGCCAACCCCATCGACCTCAACGAGCTCGTGGCTCGCGCCATCGGGATGGCGCGACCTCGTGCGCGAACAAAAGAAGTCCAGCTTGCCGTGCGCGAGACCCCGGAGGTCGTCAACGTGCGGGCGGACCCTCTTCTCATGCGCGAGGTGATCACCAACCTGCTGAACAACGCGATCGATGCCGTCGGCCAGGGCGGCCGCGTCGACGCCTCCACCGGCAGGCGCGGAAACGGATGGCCCTACTTCAGCATTGCCGACAACGGACCGGGTGTCTCAGACGATCAGCGCCACCACTTGTTCGAGCCGCATTTCACGACCAAGGAGGGTGGCACTGGCCTTGGCCTCTTCATGTCGTATGGAATCGTGCGGGAGCACCAAGGTCAGCTCCTTTATGAGGGCAGCCGGCGCGGCGCTGTGTTCACAGTCACTATTCCGCCATTCGGCGGTTGACCGCAGCAGCCAGCTCTTCCAGCTCGACTGGCTTGACGAGGTAGTCGCTCGCATCGAGGCCGGAGGCCAGCGCACGGGATGCGGGATCAGTTGCCCCCGTGACCACGATGGGCCTGCTCGCACGAACGTCGTCGTGCGCGGCGCCATCGAGACCTTCGAGGAGGCTGAGGTCGAAGACAAGGACCTCCTGGACCTTCAGAGCGCGCAGCGTGCTGCTCGAGTCGGCGTCGAAACCCAGCCGGCGCAGGCCACGCGCCGTGATCTCGGCCAGGCGCGCGTCGTCATCCACCACAAGCACCGCGCCACGCAAGTGACTCGCATCCTCGACCGCGCTCAGGTTGGAGAGGGCTTCGCGAACGTCGTCGAGCAGGCGCTCACCTTGAGGCGCCACGCCGTCAACGACCGCCAGCTCGAGCTCTGCCTTCAGCCGCGCCAGCGTGGATCGCAGCCGATGCAGCGCCGCCGCCAGCTCAGGTTTGGGTGACGAACCTATACCCGACGCCACGTACGGTTTCGATCCAACCAGGTTCCTTCAAGGCGCGACGCAGCTCATACGCCGCCTGCTCGACGCTGTGCTCGAATCCCTTGAAATTGTTGCCCCACACATACTCGAGGAGCTCGGCACGCGTCACCACATCACCGTCGCGCGACGCAAGCAGCTCCAGCATCAACAACGGCCTGCGCTCAAGCTTGAGAGCCTTCGATTCGAGAAAGGCTTGACGCTTCGGAGAATCGATTCGCAAACGACCGCGCACCAGGATCCGGTTGCCCGACCCGCGCTCACGCAACGCTCCGCGCACACGCGCCAGGAGAACCTCGCGATCCGTTCCCTTCACGATGTAGTCGGTCGCTCCTCTCTCGATCCCGACTACCTGGTCGCTGGGTGAATGCCGCGCACCGGTGAGAATGATCACCGGGAACGCAATGCGATCCGCGCCCGATCGAAGTTCGTCGAGCACCTCCGGCGCCTGCATGTCGGGCATCTCGTAGTCGAGAAGCATCAGGTCCGGCGCGCTTGACCGCGCGCGCGCAATCGCTTCTGTGCCGCTGCCCGCGACCTCGACCGCATATCCGGCGCGGCGCAGCAGCCCGGCGGTGAGCTCCGCCGTGCGAGGCTCGTCGTCCACGACAAGCAGTTTCGCGGTCACGCCGCCATCCCCGATGGCCATTATCGATAGTTCAGCGTTTCTTGAGGAAATGCTGAGCCGCTGCTGAGGCGCCGCTCGAAAGACGCCCATAACCTCTCGGCATGGGCCAACTTCCAGACCTCCAAGAAGCCAGGCGCCGGCTGGGACTGGCCCTAGAAGCCCTCCCCCACGACCGCTGGGTGCTGGGATACCTTCGTGGTGGATCGCTGCAGCCGATCGCGGCGTCTGAGATCGTGCCCCGCTTCTTGCGGAGCCATCCGCTGCTGCCGCTGTCGCGCCGGGCCCTTTACGAAAAGCGACCCGTCGTCGTGAACTCCGTGATCGAGAATCCAAATCCCTCCAACGGCTACGACTGGGAGCTGGATTGGCCTGCGGTCCTCTACGCGCCGGTTGGCGAGCTTGGTCAGCGACCGGTCGGGCTGCTCACAATAGGCTGCCGTCGCGACCATTGGTATTCCGACGCGGACGTGCACTACGCGGGAAGTCTGGGCGTGACGCTCGCGCCGATGGTCGAGGCGCTGCGGCGCCCGATGGGTCGTCTGACCGAGCTGGAGACCGAAGTCATGCAACTGCTCAGCTACGGTCTGTCAGAGCCGGAGATCGCACGCGCCATCAAGGTTCCCGAGCGACGCGCAAGGATGATCGCGGATGAGGTCGCACGCAAGCTGCGGATCGTCAGCCTGGAAGTCGCGCTGTCGTTTCCGGAGGTCCCGGTCCGGCACCGAGAGATACGGCTGTGACCTGGTAGCGCTCAGGTCGGGCCGAAAAGGAACACCGTGGTTCCGCGGCCCTCGGTGCTGACGACCTCCAGCCGGCCGCCGATTCCCGCCGCGCGCTCTCGCATCCCGACCAGTCCATAGCCACCCAACGGTGTTGCCTTAAAGCCGCGACCCTCGTCCGCCACTTCGATCATGAACGGCCGAGCCGCGAATGCCATCTTCACCCTGCAGATCGATGAGCCGGAGTGGCGCCTCACGTTGGTGAGAGCTTCGCGCACGACCTGGTACACGACCTCTCGCTGCTGAGGTGGAAGCATGTCCTCGGTTCCGTTGCTCGAGATCTCTACCCTGATCGAGTACAGGCGCGCGAACTCATCGCCCTGCATACGCAGGTCCCTCATCAGTCCTTCCGGTCCGATTGGTCGCGGCCTCAGCTCAGCCAGCGTCTCGCGGACCTGTTTGAGCATCCGCTCGAGGATGCCGAACACGTTGCCTAGCATCTCGTCGGGCGTGCCTTCCTTGCCAAAGCCGGGATGGCCTTCGATGTACGTCTTGAAGAGCGAGATCGCCCCCGCGAGATCCGTGGCGATCCCGTCGTGGAGCTCACGAGCGATGCGCGCCCGCTCTCGGTCGACCGCATCCTCCGCCGCCTGCCTGGCGGCCGTGTGCGCGGCCGTAGCAGGCGATTCCTGAGATGTGCCTTCCGCCTGCCGTGTCTCTTTCACTGCACCATCCTGCGCCGGTAGGACCCCAGCAGGGCGAGGACCAGCGGGTGGCGCAGCCAGCGCAAGATCCGCATGTAGGGCCGCCAAAGGGCCTTTGTCTCCTCCATCGCCCGCTTGAGCCGCTCGACGTCAGCCTGAAGCTCGGCCCGCTCGCTCGACAGTTGCCGGCTGAGCGCCTGCATCCGCCGGCCCATCGCCAATCCCCACACGGCCATCAGCACGAGCTCGATGATGATGACCAGCACGCCTGCCACTAGCAGCCAGATGCCGATCGCACTCAGGATGGCCGCCGTCACTCTTTGGAGTCGCCTTCCTCTAGCGCCGCCACCGGAGAGATCGCCACCACCGGGTCGTCCGCCGCCACGCGCATGACGGTCACGCCCTGGGTCTGCCGGCCGATACGCGAGATGGCACCGACCCGCGTGCGCAGCACCATGCCGGTCGCGCTGATGATCAGCACCTCCTCCTCCGGATCGCTGACCACGCGCATGGCGGCCAGCTTGCCGACCCGGTCCGTCACCTTGAGCGTGAACACACCCTGGCCAGCCCGATGGTGCATCGGATATTCGGCCACCGGCGTCCGCTTGCCGTATCCGCGCTCGGTGATGACGAGAACGTCGCCTCCGGGGGTGGCGGTCGCGCTCCCGACGACGGTGTCGCCCTTGCCCAGCTTGATGCCGATCACGCCCTGCGTATCGCGTCCCATCGCGCGGACCTCTTTTTCGCTGAAGCGGATCGCCTTGCCAAGTGCCGTCGCGATCAGGATGTCGTCGGAGCCTGACGTCGGTGTCACCCAGTTGAGCTCGTCGCCCTCCTGAAGATTGATCGCGATCAAACCGTTGCGGCGGACGTTCGCGTATTCCGCCAGCGCCGTCTTCTTTATATAGCCGTTCTTGGTCACCATCAGCATGTAGTGCGCCTCGGTCTCCGACTCGGGGCGAACGAACACTGCGCTGATGCGCTCGTTCGGTCCGATGTCGATGAGGTTGTTGACGGGCATGCCTTTCGCCTGCCTCTCCCGCTCGGGCACCTCGTGGACGCGCAGCTGGAACACCCGACCGCTCTGCGTGAAGAACAGCATCGATGCATGTGTGTGGGTGGTCAGGAGGTGCTCCGCGTAATCCTCCTCGCGCGTACCGCTGGGAGCGTCACTGCCGGCGGTCGGACGGGCGCCCTTCAGGCCAACGCCTCCCCGTTTTTGCGCCCGAAATACGCGCAGCGGTTGCCGCTTCACATAACCGCGATGAGTTAGCGTGACGACGACCTCATCCTTGGGCACGAGGTCTTCCGCCGACAGCTCGTTCGGCTCCTGATCTGTGATCTCTGTGCGGCGGTCGTCGCCGTATTTCTTCGTGAGATCGTCCATCTCTTCCTTGATGAGCATCCGTACCTTCTGGTCGCTGGCCAGGATGCTCTCGAGGTAGGCGATGGTCTTGATGACCTGCTCGTACTCCTCATCGATCTTTCCGCGCTCGAGCTTGGTGAGGCGCCCCAGCGTAAGGGCCAGCACCGCCCTCGCCTGGCGGTCGGAAAGGCCGAACTTCGTCTGTAGCTGGGTCGCCGCCACCTCCGTGTCTGCGGCGGCGCGAATCGTCTTTATCACCTCGTCCAGGTGGTCGAGGCAGATCTTCAGGCCTTCGAGGATGTGCGCGCGGTCCTGCGCCTTCTCGAGGTCGAAGCGCGTGCGGCGCAAGATGACTTCGCGGCGGTGGTCGATGAAAAGCTGCAGTGCCTGTTTCAGGCTCAGCACCACCGGCCGGCCGTCGACGATGGCGAGCATGATCACGCCGAACGTCTGCTGCAATGCCGTGTGCTTGTACAGGTTGTTGAGGACCGAGAAGACCTGCGCCTCGCGCTTCAGCTCGATGACGATGCGCATGCCCTGGCGGTCGGATTCGTCACGAAGGTCGGCGATCCCCTCCAGCTTCCGGTCGGACACCAGTTCGGCGATCTTGGCCACCAGCGACGCCTTGTTGACCATGTACGGAAGCTCGTCGATGATGATCCGCTCGCGACCGTTGGGGGCCTGCTCAAACGTGTGACGGGCGCGAACGATGATGCGACCGTGGCCGGTCGAATATGCGGCCTTGATCCCGGCGGTGCCCATGACCAGCCCGCCCGTCGGAAAGTCGGGCCCTTTGATGAAAGCCAGCAGATCCTCGCCCGTGGCCTCGGGATTGTCGACGAGGTGCTTCACGCCGGCGGTGACCTCGCGCAAGTTGTGCGGTGGGATGTTCGTGGTCATGCCGACGGCTATACCGGTCGTGCCGTTGATCAGCAGGTTGGGCACACGCGCCGGCAAGACGACCGGCTCCTCTTCCTGACCGTCGTAGTTCGGCTTCATGTCGACGGTCTGCTTCTCGATGTCCGCCATCAGCTCGCCGGTCATGGCGGAGAGCTTCGCTTCGGTGTACCGCATCGCCGCCGGCGGATCGCCGTCGACGCTGCCGAAGTTGCCCTGGCCGTCGATCAGGGGATAACGGAGCGAGAACGGCTGAGCCATCCGCACGAGCGCGTCGTAAACCGCGTCGTTGCTGTGCGGGTGGTAAAGCTTCAAGACGTCGCCCACGAATGCGGCGCTCTTCCTGTGCCGGCTGCCGGCCGTCGCCCCTGCCTGGTGCATGGCGTACAGAATCCGGCGCTGCACCGGCTTCAGCCCATCACGCACGTCGGGCAGCGCCCGCGCGATGATGACGGACATCGCGTACTCCATGTAGGAGGTCTGCATCTCCTCTTGGAGGCTGCGAGTGAGAACGGTTCCGGCTGTGCCTTCGTCGGTCAATCTATTCCTCGTACTTCTTCAGGACCACGACTGCGTTGTGCCCGCCGAAGCCGAAACCGTTGGAGATGGCAACGTGCACGTCCTTCCGGCGGGCCACGTTCGGCACATAGTCGAGGTCGCATTCTGGGTCTGGATTTTCGTAGTTGATCGTCGGGTGGATGAGCCCACGATTGATGGTCAGCAAAGTCGCGATCGCCTCCACGGCGCCGGCGGCGCCGAGCAGGTGGCCGATCATCGACTTGGTGCTGCTGATCGCCACCTTGTAGGCGTCCTCGCCAAGCGCGAGCTTCAGCGCTTTGGTCTCGCCGGCGTCGTTCAACTGCGTCGAGGTGCCGTGCGCGTTGACGTAATCGAGGTCCTTCGGCTCGACCCCCGCGTCCTTCAACGCCAGCTTGATCGCCTGGGCCGGCGCCTCGCCGGTCTCATCGGGAGCCACCTGATGAAACGCATCACACGTAGTCGCGAAGCCCAAGACCTCGCCGTAGATCCGGGCGCCGCGGTTGATGGCGTGATCGATCGACTCCAGCACCAGCGTGCCCGCGCCCTCGCCGGGCACGAAACCGTCGCGATCACGATCAAATGGCCGGCTCGCTTTTTCCGGCGCGTCATTGCGCGTGGAAAGAGCGCGGATCGCATTGAACGCCGAGATTCCGCCGCCATGTTCGGGATGATCATCGGCGCGTAGAGCGGATTCAGCCTGCCCTTGGTCGCGTAAGAGATCGCGCCGCCGGTCATCTCGATGAAGCCACCGATACCGGTCCCCATGTCAACCCCGACGCGAAAGTCGTCTTCTTTGGAAAGGTCCAGGCCGGAGTCCTCGAGGGCCATGGACGACGCCGCCACCGCCAGCTGCGAAAAGCGCGCCATCCGCTGCGCGGTCTTCCGGTCCATGTACTGGGTCGGATCGAAACCGTGCACTTCGCAGGCGAACTTGGTCGTGAGCTTCTCTGTCGAGTACGAGCCTTCGACCATGCGGGCGGTGCTGCGGCCCTCGATGAGCCCGTCCCAATATTCGTCGAGGGATTTGCCGAGCGGGTTCACCGTTCCCATCCCGGTCACGACTACGCGCACGCGCCCGTTGTTCTTCACTTCCCCACCTCAGCCCGAATCTTACGCACGAGTTGATTCTCGACGGCTTCCTTCGTCACGCGGATTGCGTTCTTGATGGCACGCGCGTCGGACCGCCCGTGCGCCACCACCGCGACCCCATCGATGCCGAGCAGCGGTGCACCGCCGAACTCTCTCCAGTCCATGCTGCCGCGCAGCCGCTGAACGCCGTCACGGATGAGCGCACCGCCCACCTTGCCCTGTAGCGTGCGTGGAATCTCCTCGCGCAGGCTTCGGAACAGAAAATCCGCAGTCGCCTCGGCCATCTTGATAGCAATGTTGCCGACGAAGCCGTCGGCGACGACGACGTCGGCCTTGCCGGCGTAAAGGTCCTTGGGCTCGACGTTGCCTATGAAGCCGCGCATCGAGCCATTCAGCCGGCGCGCCGTCTCCTTGACGAGCTCGTCCCCCTTGCCCTCCTCCTCGCCATTGCTCAACAGGCCCACCCGCGGATCGGACCGGCCCATCATCTCGCGCGCATAGACAGCGCCCATGGCCGCGAACTGGACCATGTATTCGGGCTTAGAGTCAACGTTGGCGCCGACGTCTAGAAAGTAGGCGAACCCATTCTTGATCGGCACGATCGAACCCAACGCGGGACGCTCCACACCTCTGATGCGCCCCTGGATGAAGAGTGCTGTGGCCATGATCGCGCCTGAGTTGCCCGCGGAGATCCAGCCATCAGCCCTGCCTTCTTTGCACAGGCGCGCGCAGACCGCCATCGACGAATCGGGCTTGGACCGCACTGCCTGCGCGGGATGCTCGTCCATGGCGATGACCTGCGTGGAGGGGCACAGCGTCAATCGCGGATGCTTGTCGAGCAACGGCTGCACGATCGCAGGCGAACCGACCACGGCAACCTCGATGCCGTACTCCGCGACCGCCTGCGAGGCGCCCTCCAACACCTGCGCCGGCGCGTGGTCGCCGCCCATGGCGTCGACTGCTATTCGCATAGGCGGCCGCCCTCTTCAGATGTCGAGGTTGCGGACGGTCTTGGCGTGCGCCTGAATGAACTTCTTGCGCGGCTCGACGTCGGGCCCCATCAGCTTCTCGAATGTTTCATTGACCGCCGCCGCGTCCTCGACATGGACTCGAAGGAGCACCCGCGTTTGCGGGTTCATGGTCGTCTCCCAGAGCTCGTCGGCGTTCATCTCACCAAGACCTTTCATGCGCGAGACTTCCGCATTCTTGCCGAGCTGGCGCACGGCCTTGTCCCTTTCCGCCTCCGAGTGACACCACAACACCTGCTTGCCCTTGAATACCTTGTAGAGCGGCGGCTGGGCCATGTAGAGGTAGCCCTTGTCGATGATGTCGGGGAAATAGCGGAAGAAAAAAGTGAGCAGCAGCGTGCGGATGTGGCTCCCATCCACGTCGGCGTCGGTCATCGTCACGATCTTGTGGTAGCGGAGCTTTTCGATGTTGAAGTTGTCGCCGACGCCCGCGCCCATCGCGGTGATGAGGTTGCGAATCTCCTCGAATGTGAGGACTTTGTCCAGACGCGCCTTCTCGACATTGAGGATCTTGCCCCGCAAGGGAAGAATCGCCTGCGTTCGCCGATCGCGCCCACCTTTGGCGGTGCCGCCGGCGGAATCACCTTCGACGATATAGAGCTCGCACAGCGCGGGATCGCGCTCCGAGCAGTCGGCCAGCTTGCCGGGCAGCGTGCTCGACTCGAGAAGGCTCTTCCGCTGCACCAGGTCGCGGGCCTTGCGCGCAGCCTCGCGAGCCCGCGCGGCGGTGAGCGACTTCTCGACGATGCGTCGGCCCTCTGAGGGGTTTTCCTCCAGGTACTGGGTCAGGCCCTCGGTAAGCGCAGTCGACACATGTCCTTGCACCTCGGCGTTGCCGAGCTTCCCTTTGGTCTGGCCTTCGAACTGAGGCTCGAGGACCTTGACGCTGATCACGGCGGTAAGGCCTTCGCGGACGTCTTCGCCAGTCAGGTTGGGATCTGCCTCCTTGAGGATGCCTGCCTTGCGCGCGTAGCGGTTGAGCACGTTCGTCAGCGCCGACCGAAAGCCCGTCAGATGGCTCCCACCCTCGATGGTGTGGATGGTGTTGGCGAACGCCAGGACGTTCTCGACGAAAGTCTCGTTGTACTGGAGCGCGATCTCGACCTGCGTCCCTTCGACCTCGCGGTCGACATAGAACGGCATGTGGTTGACGACTGCCTTGTCGCGGTTGAGCGCGCGGACGAACGAGACGATGCCACCCTCGAAATAGAAGGTGTTGGTGAACCCGAGGCCCTCGTCCGCGAGGGCGATCTCCAGCCGCTTGTTCAGGTAAGCCATCTCGCGCAGCCGGTGCTGGATCACCTCGCGGTCGAACTTCGTGTCGGGGAAGATCTGCGGGTCGGGCCAGAACCGCACGATGGTGCCCGTGCGATCGGTCTTACCGACGACCTTCACGCCGCCCTTGGGCACCCCGCGAGCGAACTCCTGGTGGTGGATCTTGCCGTTCAGGTGCACCCAAACCTGCAGGCGCTCGCTTAGGAAGTTGACCGCCGACACGCCGACCCCGTGCAGCCCTGACGACACCTTGTATCCACCGCCGCCGAACTTGCCCCCCGCGTTGAGGCGGGTGAGGACCAGCTCCAGGGCGGAAAGCCCCTCTTTCTTGTGCATGTCGACCGGGATGCCGCGACCGTTGTCATCGACCTGGACGCTGCCGTCCGCGAAAAGCGTGACGACGATCCTGGTGGCGTAGCCCGCCAGCGCCTCGTCAACAGCGTTGTCGACGACCTCGTAGACCAGGTGATGCAGGCCTTCCGTGGTCGTCGATCCGATGTACATGCTCGGACGCCGCCGGACGTGCTCCCGGCCCTCGAGGACCTGGATCTGCTCGGCGGTGTACGCCACGTCGGCGCCTAAAGGCTGGGGCCTGCGGCTACGCACAGCGAGAGGCTTTTGGGCCTTGCTCACCGGTATTTCAGCCCTCCCAGCCTGGAGAACTTGTAGGGATCAACTGGGCAGAGTCTCAGGACAGTAATTTTACCGGATTTCGAGTTCGAAAATGGCCTCGGGAAGGCCCTTAACAGGCCTGATTTTGATCTGGTTTCCAGCGCAGGACGGGGTCCTCGCTCTGGCCCTGCAGAAAGGCGTTGATACGGCGTGCCGTGGCCACCTCGTCCAGGCGGCCGACGGGCAGGCCGTGGGGCGCGTGATGCAGCCTGTCCGGCTCCTCTTTTGCCTCGCGCACGATGTCCGCAATCGCCGCTGCGAAGGCGTCCAGGGTCGGCTTGCTTTCGGTCTCGGTGGGCTCGACCATGATCGCCTCGGGAACGACCAGCGGGAAGTAGATCGTGGGGGCATAAAAGTCGCGTTCGAGAAGGCCCTTGGCCACGTCGAGCGCCTTGATGCCGTTGGGGGCAAGGTTGCGGGCGCTCGCCACGAACTCGTGCATGCACGGGCCATCGTGTGGCATCTCGAGAAGGCCCTCGACGCGCTTGCGCAGGTAGTTGGCCGAAAGCACGGCGTCCATCGAGGCCTGCGTCAGCCCGTCCCCACCCATCGCGACGATGTAGGTGTACGCGCGCACGAGCATCCCGAAGTTGCCGTAAAAGCTGCGCACCCTGCCGATCGACTGCGGCCGCTTGAAGTCGAGCTTGAGATGGCCGTTCATGCGTTCAACCGTTGGCGCCGGCAGGAACGGAACCAGTTCGGTCTTCACGCCTACCGGACCGGCGCCCGGCCCGCCCCCGCCATGGGGGGTCGTGAAAGTCTTGTGCAGGTTCATGTGGACGGCGTCGAAACCCATGTCGCCGGGCCGGCAGACGCCCATGAAGGCGTTGAGGTTGGCGCCGTCGTAGTAGAGCATGGCTCCCGTGTTGTGCACCAGCTCAGCTATATCCAGTATGTCCCTTTCAAAGAGTCCCAAGGTGTTGGGGTTAGTCAGCATCAAAGCGGCGACTTTACTCGAGAGCTTCGACTCCAGGTCGGCCAGGCTGATGCGCCCGTCCGGGGCGGAAGCCACCTCCACGACCTGGAATCCACTGAGGGCGGCGCTGGCCGGATTCGTCCCGTGGGCTGAATCGGGGACGAGGACTTCGGTCCGGGCTTCGCCGCGAGAGCGGTGGTAGGCCTGGATCATGCGCAGCGCGGTCCACTCGCCGTGGGCGCCGGCAGCCGGCTGCAGGGTGACTCGATCGACTCCGACCACCGCGCACAAGGCCTGCTCGAGACGCCACATCAGCTCGAGCGCGCCCTGGACGCTGTCCTCCTCCTGATATGGGTGTAGGGCGGAAAACCCAGGCAGAGCCGCCGCGGCTTCGTTGGCGACGGGGTTGTACTTCATGGTGCAGCTGCCCAATGGGTAGAACTGCTCGCTGATCGAGTAGTTCATCGAGGCGAGCCTGCTGTAGTGGCGCATGACTTCGGGCTCGCTCAGCCTCGGCAAGGTGGGGGGCTGAGACCGCAGGAGCTCTGTAGGGAAGACTTCCTCGAGCTCCGGAGCGGTGACATCCGCGTCTGGTAGGCGTGGCGCATGCACGTTCGGCCGGCTCTTTTCGAAGCTCAGCAGCTCGGTCATCAGCTCAGCGCCTCGACGAGGTCGTCAATAGCACGGGCATCGTTGACCTCTGTGCACGTGAAGGTGAGCACCCCGTTGAGCTCGCGGAACCAGCGATGCACGTCCAGCCCGCCGAGCATTCCCTTGCGGGCCAGCTTACGATTCACCGCCGCCGCTTTCGGCACGCGAATCGGGAACTCGTTCAGGAACCGCCGCTCGGGAAACGCGAGCTCCCAACCTGGCAACTTGGCGAGCCGCTCCGCCAACGCGTGGGCGCGCTTGAAGCTGACCTCGGCGATGTGACGCATGCCTTCGGCCCCCATATAGGTCATGTAGACGCTGGCCGCCAGTGCGCACAGCGAATGGTTGGTGCAGATGTTGGAGGTCGCCTTCTCGCGCCGGATGTGCTGCTCGCGCGCGGTGAGAGTGAGAACAAATCCGCGCCGCCCCTCGGCGTCGTGCGATGTACCGATCAAGCGGCCGGGCAGGCGGCGCACAAGCTCCTTGCGGCAGGCGACGAATCCGACGTGTGGACCGCCATAGCTGGGGCTGAGGCCGAGCTGCTGCCCCTCGCCGACGGCGATGTCCGCGCCGTACTCGCCGGGCGGAGCCAGAAGGGCAAGGCTGATCGGATCGACACACGCAATCGCGAGCGCCCCGACATCGTGCGCACGCTGGGTCAAATCACGTGCGTCGACGAGAAGACCAAGGAAATCCGGCTGCTGAAAGACGACCGCGGCCGTCTTGGCGGTTGGCTCAGAGCCCTTCTTGACCTTGATGCCGCGACCTTCGCTGAATCCGCGCAGGACCTCGACGTATTCGGGATGCACGTACCCGGCAACGAGGACCTCGTTCCGGCCAGTGTGGACGTGCGCCATCATCGCCGCCTCGGCAACCGCGGTCGCTCCGTCATACAGCGATGCGTTGGCAACGTCGAGCGCGGTGAGCTCGGCGATGAGGGTTTGAAATTCGTAGATCGCCTGCAGCGTGCCCTGGCTCGCCTCGGGTTGGTAAGGCGTGTAGGCCGTGTAGAACTCGGGTTTGGACGTAACCGCCGCCACGAGGGCAGGAATGAACCGGCGATAGACCCCGCCGCCCCGAAACGTAAGGCGGTCGGGATAGGCACGATTACGCGCGGCCAGCGCAGCGATCTGAGCCATCGTTTCGAACTCAGACAAACCATTCGGGAGCTCGAGTCTTGGGATGCGCAGCGACTGCGGGATGTCGACAAGGAGACCTTCCATGGAATCGACCCCGATCGCGGCCAACATCTCGGCGCGCTCTTCTGGGGAGTGGACGAGGTAGGGCAATCTAGGCGCCGGTCTCCGTGAACTTCTTGTACGCGTCCTCGTCCATCAGATCCTTGGGCAGCTCACCGGAGATATCGAGCTTCAGGATCCAGCCGTCGCCGAAGGGATCCGAATTGATGAGCTCGGGCTTGCCGGCCAGCTTGTCGTTGACCTCCGCCACGCGGCCTGAAAGCGGAGCGTAGAGATCGCTGGCGGCTTTGACCGACTCGACGACGCCAAAGCTCTCGCCCGCCTCCAGCTTCCTTCCCGGACTCGGAAGCTCGAGAAAAACGACGTCGCCGAGCTGCGATTGGGCGAAATCGCTGATGCCGACGGTGGCGCTCTTGCCTTCGACGGTCAGCCATTCATGGCTCTTGGTGTACAGCCGGCCCGCCATTCCTAGTCCTCCCTCTTCGTGAACGACGCCGCAGCTCGGCTCAGGACTTCGTCGGCGCGGCGGCCGATCGCGCCGAGCCGCGGTAGAAAGGCAGCTGCACGACCTCGGCGGAGGCTTCGCGACCTCGAACGTCCACGGCAGCCGTTTCCCCGACTCGCAATGATGCGACTTCCACCATCGCCAGCGCGATGGGGTGGCCGAGGAAGAATGAGTGCGTACCGCTGGTCACTGTGCCGACCAGCCGTCCTCGGCTGCTCACCGCGGTCCCATGACGGGCGATGTCACCCGCTGCGGTCTGGAGGCCGACGATCGTCCGCTTGGGCCCGTCGGCCTTGACCTTCGTGAGAGCGTCTCGCCCGATGAATCCGCCCTTGTCGAGCCGCACTGTCCACCCGAGCCCTGCCTCATATGGGTTCACGGTTTCGTCCATGTCATTGCCATACAAGCGGAGTGCCGCCTCGAGGCGAGTGGCATCGCGTGCTCCCAGCCCGGCCGGAAGGACGCCGGCGTGCGCGCCGTTTTCGAGTATCGCGTCCCAGACCTGGTCCACCCGATCGGCGGAGACAAATATCTCGAAACCATCTTCACCGGTGTAACCGGTGCGCGAGACCAGCGCGCTGACTCCAGCCACGGTGCCCGGCCGAAATCCGAAATACGGCAGGTCGTCGAGTGCCGCGGCCGGGATGAGCTCAGCGGCCCTCGGGCCCTGAAATGCGACCAGCCCCAGCTCGAAGGTGCGGTCTTCGATTTCGACCCCGCCAGTCGCGTGGGCGCGCATCCACTCGAGATCCTGCTCACGGTTGGCGGCGTTGACGACGACGAAGAAACCTTCCTCGCCCCAGTACACGACCAGGTCGTCGAGGATTCCGCCGGCTTCGTCGCACATCAGGTTGTACTGGGCACGCCCGTATCCGATCCGTGACAGGTCGTTGGTGAGAAGGCCTTGCAGGAATTCGAAGCTGCCACCGCCTGTGACCCTGAATCGGCCCATGTGCGAGATGTCGAACAAACCTGCGACCTGGCGAACTGCCAGGTGCTCGTCACGAATCGATGTGTACTGCTGCGGCAGCTCCCAACCGCCGAAGTCCACCATGCGTCCACCGAGCGCGACGTGGCGTTTGTAGAGAGGTGTCTTCAGCGCAGCGCTAGCCGTCAAGTTCGGCGTGCTCGTCGTCATCGCCGTCG
>VBFD01000107.1:0-13383 GCA_005883585.1 Chloroflexota bacterium | reverse complement strand
AGACTCTGAGGTCGGGGAGGCGATCCGCCGGAGGCGTGAATGCCTGCAATGCGGGCAGCGCTTTACCACGTACGAGCGCATCGAAGCGGTGCCCTTCTACGTCACCAAGAAGGACGGGCGCCGCGAGGACTTCGATCCGCAGAAGCTCTTCACCGGGCTCAAGAAGGCGACCGAGAAGCGCGACATCTCCCCCGAGCGTCTGCGCGCCATCGTCGACGACATCGAGGCGGAGCTGAGGCGTAGCGGCCGGGTCGAGATCCCCAGCGGGGAGATCGGCGAGATGGTGATGGACCGCCTGCGCGACCTGGACGAGGTCGCGTATATCCGCTTCGCATCGGTCTACCGCGAGTTCATGGACCTGCAGCAGGTCAAACGAGAGATCGAACAGGTTTTGAGCTCGCGCCGACCGTAAGACTTATAAGAGGGAACCTGCCGGTTCCCTCTCATCGCCGGGCGCTGCGCGCGCGGCTGCTCTCTTTCCCGCCGTGAGGATTCATTGAATGTTTACTCCTGGCCACGATTGGGTGGCCCAGAGACAAAGTCGCGGCCGGGATAAACCCGGCCGCCAGCGCAACGTAAGCTCAGCGGCGTGACGACGACGCCGGCAGTGCTTCATGTTCCCGAGCTTGCCGACGAACCCGGCCTGGTTCACGGCTTCTCGACAGTGGCGCTGGGCTCCATGGGCCTGACACAATCGCCCGACCCCGATGCCGTCATGGCATCGCGGCGCCACTTCGCTCGAGTGCTCGGCATCGACGCCGACTCGCTCACCGTCGCGGGTGCGGTTCACGGGGCTGTCGTGGCGCGGGTCGACGAGCAGAAAGACGTGGTCAGGGGCGCTGACGCGCTGGTCACCGATCGGCGCGAAGTGGCTTTGTTCGCGACGTTTGCCGACTGCTACCCGATCGTGCTGTGGGATCCCGAGCACAGGAGCGCCGCGCTGGTGCATGCGGGATGGCGCGGGACGGCTGCGCGCGTCGGACCGGCGGCGCTCAAGGCGATGCACGACGAGTACGGGTCATCGCCGGCGCGAATCAGGGCGGGGATCGGTCCGGGAATTTGCGGCCGCTGCTACGAGGTCGGGCCTGAGGTCGCCGAGCAATTCGATGCGAAGTTCGTGCGCGAGGGTGCCGGCGACCGTTTGCTGCTCGACCTCGCCGCGGCCAACCGCGCCCAGCTCGAAGACCTGGGCGTCGAGCTCGTATACGACATCGGCATCTGCACGAAGGAGCACTACCTCTTTCCATCGCACCGCCGCCATCCGGACGGCACCCGATTCGGCACGATTGTCGCCGTGCGGTGACAGTCTCCGAAAATCTCGCCAAGGTCCGGGAGCGCATCGTTGGCGCCGGCCGCGACCCCGACGAAGTCACGATCGTGGCCGTCACCAAAGGCTTCGACATCTCGGTGTGCCGCGAGGCCGTCAGCGCAGGCCTGAACATCCTGGGCGAGAACAGAGTCCACGAGGCGCTGGCCAAGATGGACGAGCTTCCCGACGCCGAATGGCATCTGATCGGCCACCTGCAGACGAACAAGGCGCGGGTCGCCGCGGGCAGGTTTGCGCTCATCCAGTCGGTCGACTCGATCCGGCTGGCGGAAGCGATCGCGAAATTGGCGCCGGCTCAGCCGGTGCTGGTCGAGGCCAACGTCGCTCGCGAGGCTCAGAAGTCTGGAGCGGACCCCGTTGGCGCGCTGGACGTGATCAGGGCCGTCTCCGGCATCCTCGACCTCCGAGGTCTGATGGCGATGGGCCCGTCGCAGGGCGATCCCACGCCGGCGTTCATCGAGCTGCGGACCTTGCGCGACCAGGCTGAGCAGCGCCTGGGCAGAGCCCTGCCCGTCCTCTCCATGGGGATGAGCGGCGACTTCGAGGCCGCGCTTGCGGCAGGCAGCACCATGTTGCGGCTGGGCCGGGTGCTTTTCGGTCCACGGCCCGACCGTTCTATCGTTGACTGAGCAATGGCCTTCATCGCATCAGTTCTGACCTTCCTGCTCTACGCCTTCATCATCGTGCTGATCGTTCGCGTGCTCTTCTCCTGGGTCAGCCCTTTTCCCACGAACCCGGTCTCACGCCTGGCGTGGGCGGTCACCGAGCCCGTCCTGGCTCCGGTGCGGCGCCGGATCCCGCCGGTTTCGGGCATCGACCTATCGCCTCTGTTGGTGTGGTTGGTCGCCTACTTCCTGATCGCGGCACTTCGCAACTTCTAGGCCGACGGTACAATCAAGGTTCGGCGATGACGGAGACGGGTAGGCCCGTCCGATCGGTCTACAGAGAAGCCCGACGAAGCTGAGAGCGGGCGGCCGACGATGGGATCGAGATCACTCCTGAGCCGGAACCTATGAGTGTCCGAGGTGCTGGCCTTGGGAATCTGGGTGGTACCGCGGGCCTGCTGAGCAAGGCCCGTCCCAGAGGATGAGTTCGTATTTCTCTGGGAGTGAGATGTTCGAAAAGGTCGACCAGAAGGTCAGTTTCCCGGACCTCGAGAAGCAGGTCCTCGCGAAATGGAAGGAAGAAGGCACCTTCCAGAAATCGCTCGACCTTCGCGCCGGGCGCCCGCGATTTGTCTTCTACGAAGGCCCGCCGACCGCCAACGGCAAACCCGCGACGCATCACATCCTCGCGCGCGCGTTCAAGGACCTCTTTCCGCGATACAAGACGATGAAGGGGTTCTACGTCGAGCGCAAAGCTGGGTGGGACACGCATGGCCTTCCGGTCGAGATCGAGATCGAGAAGAAGCTCGGCATCTCGGGCAAGTTCGAGATCGAGAACGAGATCGGCATCGAGCGCTTCAACCAGCTGTGCCGGGACAGCGTGTTCGAGTACGTGACCGACTGGGTCGAGTTCAGTGAGCGCATGGCGTTCTGGCAGGACTACGACAACGCGTACTGGACTCTCACCTCCGACTACATCCAATCGGTGTGGTGGGCGCTCAGCGAGATGTGGAAACAAGGACTGGTCTACAAAGGCTTCCGAGTAGCGCCCTACTGCCCGCGCTGCGCGACGCCGCTGTCCAGCCACGAGCTGGCGCAGGGATACCGCGATAACGTCCCCGACCCCAGCGTCTTCATCCGCTTCCGTCTCAAGAGCGACCCCAAGACTTCGATCCTGGCCTGGACGACCACGCCCTGGACGCTGCCCGGCAACGTCGCGCTCGCCGTGGGCCCTGGCGTCGACTACGTCAAGGTCCGGCAGGGCGACGAGTTCCTCATCCTCGCCCAGGCCCGACTCCAGGTCCTCGACGGCGACTACGAGGTCGTCGAGCGCATGAAGGGCGAGGATCTCGTCGGGCTCGACTATGAGCCGCTGTATCCGTACTCGATCCCGACCGAAGGAAGGGCGCACTACGTCGTCGATGCGGACTTCGTTTCGACCGAAGAGGGCACTGGCGTCGTCCACACGTCAGCGCTGTACGGCGTCGACGACCTGAGGCTGTGCCAGGAAAAGGGCATCCCATTCCGGCACACGGTCGGGCTCGACGGCAAGTTCCTGCCTTACGTCGAGCAGTTCGCCGGCCTGCACACCAAAGAAGCCGACCCGCTGATCATCGACGACCTCAAGGCCCGCGGCCTGCTGTACAAGGCCGGCACCATCCTGCACACGTACCCCGAGTGCTGGCGCTGCAAGACGCCGCTCATCTACTACGCGCTCGATTCGTGGTACGTGCGGACGACCCAGCGCAAGGCCGAGCTGATCGCGAACAACAACGCCACCAACTGGGTGCCTGCCCACATCAAGTCGGGCCGCATGGGTGACTGGCTCGAGAACAATGTCGACTGGGCGATCTCGCGATCGCGCTACTGGGGCACGCCGATCCCGATCTGGGTCTGCGAGCAGTGCGAGGAGCAGCGCATGGTCAGCTCTGCCAAGGAAATCGGGCTGGCCGACGACGCTGACCTGCATCGGCCGTACATCGACGCGGTGACGTTGCCGTGTGAGAAGTGCGGCGGCACCATGAAGCGCATCCCCGAAGTCCTCGACGCGTGGTTCGACTCCGGATCGATGCCGTTCGCCCAGCGCGGCTTCCCGCGCAAGGGCAAGAAGGAATTCGAGGAGACTTTCCCAGCTGATTTCATCTCCGAGGCGATAGACCAGACGCGCGGATGGTTCTATTCGCTGCTTGCGATCTCGACGCTGCTGTTCAAGCAGAACGCGTATCGCAACGTCATCTGCCTCGGTCTGGTGGTCGATCCGAAGGGCAAGAAGGCGTCGAAGTCGCGTGGCAACGTCCTCGATCCGAACTATCTCTTCGACAATTTCGGCTCCGACGCGGTGCGCTGGTACTTCTACACGTCGACGCAGGTCGGCGAGAACTACCGCACCGGGGACGCGGCGCTACGGGAGACGGTGCAGCAGTTCTTCATCCCGCTGTGGAACTGTTACTCGTTCCTCGTCACCTACGCGCGACTGGACAACTTCGATCCGAGCCAGGAGCAGGTTCCGGTGGGCGAGCGGCACGTTCTCGACCGGTGGCTGCTGTCGCGGCTGAGCGACCTGGTGCAGGCTGTGACGGCAGGGCTCGACCGCTACGACGCCAACGAGCCCCCACGGAGGATCCAGCGATTCGTCGACGAGCTCTCCAACTGGTACGTGCGCCGCTCACGCCGGCGCTTCTGGAAGTCACAGTCCGATCGCGACAAGCTGGCTGCGTACCAGACTCTCTTCGAAACGCTCTCGACCGTGAGCCGCCTGATGGCCCCGTTCGTGCCGTTCATGGCCGATGCGATGTACCGCAACCTCTCCCATGGAACCTCGGTCCACCTCAGCGATTTTCCGGAAGCACTGCCGTGGCTCGACCCGGACGTCGAGGCGAACATGGCGCGGGCGAGGCAGGCCGTCGAAGCGGGGCTCGCCGCCCGAGACGCGGTGCGTATCAGGGTCCGCCAACCGCTTGCTTCGATAGCGCTGCCGGGAGATCCGCTCCCCGAGGACATCGCCTCCATCGTTCGCGACGAGCTGAACCTGAAAAGCATCACCTTCGGCGCTTCCGAGGTGAAGCTGGACACCGAGATCACAGAGGAGCTACGCCTCGAGGGCCTGGCGCGCGAGGTCGTGCGGCTGATCCAGGACCGGCGCAAGAAGGCGGGCCTCAACGTCGAGGACCGAATCCACACCTGTTTCGAGGCCGACGGCCTGCTGGCCCGCGCCATCGAGAAGCACGCCGAGTACATCAAGAACGAGACTCTGTCAGTCACCATCGAGCATGGCAAGGGCGACTGTCACGGTGAGCAGCTGTTGCTGGAAGGAGAGCAGATCTGGATCGGACTGACACGAAGCTGACGAAGCTGACGAACCATACGGGACGGACTTTGTTTTTCTTGGTCGCGCTCGTAGTTGTAGTGCTCGATCGCGTGACCAAGACCATTGTCACCGCGACCGTCCCTTACGGAACGGAGGTCCCGGTGATCGGGAATCTGGTCGGCATCACCAACGTTCGCAACTCGGGGGCGGCCTTCGGCTTTGCGCCGGTGGGACCGTGGTTCTTCCTGCTCGCGTCCGTGGTCGTGTCGATCGCGCTCGTCATCTATGTAATGCGCCAGCCGGGCGACCTTCGCGCCGATGCAGTGCTCGGGCTCATCCTTGGCGGCGCGCTGGGCAACGCCTCGGACCGCGTGATCAACGGGGGAGGCGTGACCGACTTCGTGAACTTTCACTTCTGGCCCGTTTTCAACCTCGCCGACTCAGCCATCAGCATCGGCGTCTTCCTGCTGATCGTCGGGTACCTGATACGCAAGCCCAACGCCGCCTGATCGCTGACGTTGCGGCGCCGCGTCTGGACCGTTTCATCGCGGAGCACGCAGCCGACCTCAGCCGCGCGGCCGCTGCGCGACTGATCAAGAGCCACCTCGTCACAGTGAATGGCGAGACGGCCGATCCCTCGGATCGAGTCGCCGCCGGCGACGTGATCGAGCTCGAAGTCCCTGAGGCCTATGCACCGAACGCCGAGCCCGAAGACATCCCGCTCGAGGTCGTCTACGAGGACGAAGACCTGCTGGTCATCAATAAGCCGGCCGGAATGGTCGTCCATCCCGCGCCTGGCCACCACTCGGGCACGCTGGTGCACGCGCTGCTGGGACGCGGCGGAAGCTGGTCGTCTGCCGGCGGCGCGGCGCGTCCCGGCATAGTGCACCGCCTTGACAAGGGCACGTCAGGACTGATCGTGGTCGCGCGCAACGACGCGAGCCATCGCGCGCTCTCGTCGCAGCTCAGCGACCGCACGCTCAGCCGTTCCTACCTCGCGATCGCGCGCGGACGATTCAAGACGGACGCCGGCGAGCTGGAGGGCGCGATCGGCCGCCACCCGAAGGATCGCAAGCGAATGGCGATCGTCGCCGGGGGAAGGTTTGCGCGCACGCGGTACGAAGTCGTCGAAAAACGCCGCACGCATACACTCCTGCGCTGTGACCTCGACACCGGGCGCACGCACCAGATCCGCGTCCACCTGGCCGCGCTCGGCCATCCCCTGGCGGGCGACGCGGAATACGGCGGGCGCAGGCCGGGCGAACCGGACCGGCCGATGCTGCACGCCTGGCGGCTGCGACTTCGTCACCCGCGAACCCACGTCGAGATGAGCTTCGAGGTCGCGCCGCCGGCTGATTTCGCGGCGTTCTGGGCCTCGGTCGTATGAGACGAGGATTGCTGATCGTGATCTCCGGGCCTTCGGGGGTAGGCAAGGACACGGTCATCAAGCGACTGCTGGAGCTCGACCCCAACCTCCGGTATTCGGTGTCGTACACGACCCGCCCTCCTCGACCGGGTGAGGTCGACGGCGTCAACTACCATTTCGTCAGCCGCGCCGATTTCGAGAGCTTGATCCGCGAAGGCGCGTTCCTCGAGCACGCGACTTATGACGCCAACCTGTACGGCACGCCCATCGCGCAGCTCGACGACGTACGCGCCTCCGGTCACGACATCGTCCTCAAGATCGACGTCCAGGGCGCTGAGCAGGTCCGACAGCGAGCGCCGGATGCTCTGCGAATCTTCCTGGCGCCGCCGTCCATGGACGAGCTGCTGCGGCGCCGCACTCAGCGCCACAGCGAAAGCGCTCGCGACCAGGCCTCACGGCAGCTGATAGCGGAAGACGAGATGGCGCTGGCAAGCCATTTCGATCACCTGGTCGTAAACGACGACGTCGAACGCGCCGCGCAGGAGATCCTGGCGATCATCCAGAGCGTGCGCGAGCGCCAAACTTAGTCCGTGCCGTTAGATCAAACTCCAGTCCCAGAAGAGCTGAAGGGCGCGCGCATCGCGCTCTTGATCGCAGGCGGGATCGCCGCGTACAAGATCGTCGACCTGGCCTCGGCCCTCACGCAGGCCGGCGCCGAGGTGCGGGTAGCGATGACCGCTTCCGCGACACGTTTCGTCGGCGCGGCCTCGTTTCAGGGCGTGACCGGCAAGCCTGTGCTCACCGGCCTGTGGTCGGCGGACGGCCCGCCCGAACCGCACGTTTTTCTCGGTGATTGGGCGCAGGTCACCTTGCTCGCGCCCGCGACCGCGAACGTCATCAGCCGCGTTGCCAAAGGCCAGTCGGATGACATCGTGACCGCTACGCTCCTCGCGGCACGAGGACCTGTCGTCGTTGCCCCCGCGATGAACGACGCGATGTGGGCGAAGGCGGCGGTGCAGGAGAACCTCGCCGCGCTGAAAACACGGGGCATGATCGTGGTCGAGCCTGAGTCCGGCCACCTGGCGAGCGGTCACGTGGGCACAGGTCGCCTGACGAGCGCGTCGGCGCTGATGAAAGCGATGGCAGATGCAGTTCGGTCGCGATACGACCTGGCCGGCCGCCGCGTGGTCGTCAGCGCGGGCGGAACGCGCGAGCCGATCGACCCCGTTCGCTACATCAGCAATTACTCGAGCGGGAAGATGGGCTTCGCCGTCGCCGCCGCTGCGGCCGACCGTGGCGCCCGGGTGACTTTGGTCACCACTGCGACGCACCCCGCCCACCACGGCATCGACGTGAAGCCGGTCGAGACCGCGGACGAGATGATGAACGAGCTCAAGCGAGACCTCGCGGGCACGGATGTGCTGGTCATGGCCGCCGCTGTCGCCGACTTCCGGCCGGCGCAGACCGAAGACCACAAGATCCGCCGCGAGGACTCTCCGCGCGTCACTCTCGAGCTCGAGCCGATTCCGGATGTGGTGGCGGCGCTGGGCAAGGAGAAGGAAGCGCAAGGGGTGTTCAGGGTGGGCTTTGCGGCCGAGGGCTCGGACCTAGAAACGAAGGCGCTCGAAAAGATGAAGAAGAAGGGACTGCAAGCCATCGTCGCCAACGACGTCTCGCGCAAAGACATCGCGTTCGGCAGCGAGTTCAATGCGGGGGTGATGCTGTTCGCGGACGGAGCCCGCGAGGAGCTGCCCCGCATGACCAAACGCGAGATGGCGGATCGTATCCTCGACCTCGTGCACTCTCGCCTGACCAAACAATGACTTGCTCTACGCCGAGGTAGCGGTCGAGGCGGCCCGCGCCCTGGATCGCGAGACCTACAGCTATAGCGTCCCTGAAGGCATCGACGTCGTGCCCGGCCATCGGGTCACGGTTCCATTCGGCCGTCGAACGACCTTCGGGTTCGTGGTCTCACTCGGCACCGACGAGCCCGAAGTCGAGGCCAAGCCGATCGCGGGCGCCGGCGCAGAGCCGCTCCTCCTTCCGCACCAGGTGGCGCTCGCGCGCCTGGTCGCCGACCACTACTGGGTGCCGCTGATCGAGTGCCTTCGCGCGATGCTGCCGCCCCGCGTGCGCTCGAAGGGATCGACGGGCGAAGGTGAGTCGAGCCGGCAGCGACGCCACAGCCGCTTGCTCGAGGTCGCCAACGCTCCGATCCCGGGGACGAACAGGGCTGTCCTGACCGCCGAGCAGCAGGCTGCGCTGGAAGTGATCTCAACCAACCCGCTGACCCTGCTGCACGGCGTGATCGCGAGCGGCAAGACCGAGGTTTACCTCGCTGCGGCCGAGCAAGCTCTGGCGCAGCAGCTCCGGGTCCTGCTGCTCGTACCGGAGATCTCGCTCACGCCTCAGCTGGTCCAGCGGGTGCGGGCCCGTTTGCGTGCACCGATCGCCATCCTGCACAGCCAGCTCACAGAGCTGGAGCGGGCGCAGCAGTGGTGGCGCGTTCGGCGGGGCCAGGCCGACGTCGTCCTGGGCAGCCGGTCGGCGGTATTCGCGCCCATCCCACGCCTCGGTCTCATCTGTCTCGACGAGGAGGGTTCGGCCGCTTACAAGCAGGACCGCACGCCTCGGTACGAGACGGGATGGGTGGCCAGACGCCTCGCGGCGGTCACCGGGGCCCGGCTGGTCGCAGGCTCGGCGACTCCGAGCGTTGTCGCCTATCACGCCGCACAGACCGGCGAGCTCGCGCTGGCGAAGCTGACGCACAGGGTGCGCGGCAGCGACGCCGCCGTCGAGCTCGTCGACATGCGCGACGAGTTCGCGTCCGGCAACCGGCAGCCGCTGTCGAAACGTCTGCTGGAAGCGGTCGATCGGACCCTCACCAACGAAGAGCAGGTGATCCTGTACCTCAACCGCCGCGGCATGTCGACATTCGTCATGTGCCGCGACTGCGGCAAATCGGTCCAGTGTCTGGGCTGCTCGGTTTCCCTTGTGCAGCATGCCGAAATTGATGGATTGGTCTGTCACTACTGCGGTTACTCGACGGCGATGCCATCGACATGTCCTCACTGCGGCAGCCGCAACATCCGCGGCATGGGGATGGGGACGCAGCGCCTGGAGAGCATGGTCAAGAAGATCTGGCCGGCTGCTCGTGTCCTGCGCCTCGACAGCGATGTCGCGCGCGGACCGGATGCATATTTCCAGATCTGGGAGGCGTTCAGCGAGCGGCGCGCCGATATCCTCGTGGGCACCCAGCTCGTCGCGCGCGGTCTCGACCTGCCGGCGGTGACGTGCGTCGGCGTGGTCGACGCCGACCTGCCTCTTCATTTCCCGGACTACCGCTCGGCGGAGAACACCTTTTCACTCATCGTGCAGGTCGCCGGCCGCGCCGGACGCGATGGCCGCCCATCGACCGTGATCGTGCAGACGAGCAACCCAGAGCACTACAGCCTGCGCTGCGCGGCCAGTGGCGATTACGAAGGCTTCTATGCGGCCGAGTTGCCGTCACGGAAGGCTTTTACGTTCCCTCCGTTTGCGGACCTGGCCGTCCTGACACGCACGGACGCTGACGATGCCCGGGCGGCCGCTTCGGCTCGGGACGCCGCGGAATCCATCGCGACCGGTCTGCTGACCGAGGGGGTGGAAGGCATTCGCGTCATGGGCCCGTCGCCGGCGTTCATCCACCGGTTACGGGGCGAGTACCGATGGCAGGTGACGCTCAAGGGCGATGGGCTCGCGAGGGCGCGCCATCTGGCGCCGCGGGGCCGCGGCTGGAGCTTCGACGTCGACCCCGTTAATTAATCGCTAATCTTCCCGCCGTGGGTGGGGCATCAGAGCTCACGGCGCTGGGCGCCGGCGATCTCGCGCGAGGCATTGCCGCCCGCCGGTTCTCGTCGACCGAGGTCGTCTCCGCATTTATCGACCGCCAAAACGAAGTGCAGCCCCGGCTTAACGCCGTGGCGGTCGCCCTGCACGACCAGGCGGTAGCCGCCGCGAAGGCCGCCGACCGGAGCCGGCCCCAGGACGGCCAGAAGCTCTACGGCGTGCCGGTCACAGTGAAGGAGTGCTTCGACGTGGTGGGGACCGCGACCACGGCCGGGCTCGTCGGTCGCGCCGCGGATCTCAAGAGCGACGACGCGGAGCTGGTGAGCCGCCTGCGCAACGCAGGCGCAATCATCACGGCCAAGAGCAACCTTGCACAGCTCGAGCTGTTCGTCGAATCTGACAACCCTTTATATGGGCGCACCAACAATCCATGGGACCTGGCGCGCACGCCAGGCGGGAGCAGCGGGGGTGAGGCGGCGCTGGTGGCCGCATCGGCTACGCCGCTGGGCCTCGGCACAGATATCGGCGGCAGCGTGCGCGTTCCCGCGCACTTCTGCGGCGTCTGCGGCCTGAGAGCCACCCCCGGGAAGCTCAGCCTTGCGGGCACCGCCGACCAAATGCTGTTCGGCCACATTGTCGGAGTGCCTGACGCAGCAGGTCCAATCGCGCGCACCGTCGCTGACCTGAGACTAGCGATGGAAGTTCTCGCGGCTCCCGTTGCCGAGGCTCACGTCGACGGCCTCGTCATCGGCCTGTATGACGACGACGGTTTCATGCCGGCGTCCGCCGCGGTCCGGCGAGCGGTCCGCCAGGCCGGCCAGGTCCTCGAGGATGCCGGGGCACGCGTCGTGCCCTTTGAGCCGCCTGCTGTATTGGAGGCGCTCGACATCTTCTATGGGCTTTTCACCGCGGACGGCGCTGCGGCCTACGAGAAGCTGATCGCGGGCGAGCAGCTCGACACCCGCATCCGCCAGCTGATGCAGCTCGGGACGGTGTCGGGGTGGTTGCGCCCGGTGCTGGGAGTCGGGCTGACCGCCGCCGGTCAGCGCCGGTTGTCGCATCTGATCAGGCATACAGGCGTCCTCTCACAAGAACGGTTGCGGGTCTTGATCGACCGCCGGGATGCGTACGTCAATCGCTTCGAGGCGGCGATGAGGCAGGCTCGAGTGGATGTGCTGCTGTGCCCGCCCAACGCTCTGCCTGCGCTCAAGCACGGCGCCAGCGCGGATCTCGGACCGGCAAGTGTCAGCTACACCGCCCTTTATGCGCTCTTGGGGTGGCCGGCGGGTGTCGTGCCGGTGACCACTGTTCGCCCCGGCGAGATGGATCGGCGGCCGCGTGGAGGCGACATGATGGATCGCGCCGCGCGACGTACCGACCAGGGCAGCGCCGGCCTGCCGGTCGGCGTCCATGTGGCCGCAAGGCCCGATCGCGAAGACCTGATCCTCGCGGTGATGGCCGCGGTGGAGGGCGCATTGTCAGGCTCGGTCGACTACCCCAGGGTCCCGCCGGCCATTCAGGCGGGATTGAGCTCGAGGGACGCCGGGTAAAATCGATCTCGTGGCCCTCCGACCGATCCTGACCTTCGAACATCCGGTGCTGCGCGAAAAGGCGAAGAAGGTGTCGCGTGTCGACACGTCCATCCAGCGCCTGATCGACGACCTCACGGAGACCATGCTCGACGCCCCCGGCGCTGGCCTGGCCGCCAATCAGATCGGCGTACCGCTGCGTGTGTGCGTGGTCAAGGGCGACGACAACCAGATCTGGGGCCTGGTCAATCCCGAGATCGTCAAGCACGACGGGGTGCAGGTCGGCTACGAGGGTTGTCTCTCCTACCCGGGATGGGTGGGCGAGGTGGCCCGGCACGAGACGGTCGTGGTCAAGGCTCGCAACCGGCGCGGCAAGGAAGTACGCATCAAGTCCAGCGGGTTCACCGCGCGCGCCTTCCAGCACGAGCTCGACCACCTGGACGGGGTCCTCTTCATCGACCGGCTGACCGGTCTCGACACCCTGCGACGCGTCGAAGACCTCGAAGCCGAGGACCAGGAAGCCGCCGTCGCTGCGGCTTCGGGCTAGGACCAACACCTTCCTGAGGATCGTTTTCGCCGGCACGGCCGCCTTCGCCGTGCCCTCGCTGCGCGCGCTGCACGACGCGGGTCACGACATCGTGCTCGTGATCACCCAGCCGGACCGGCCCGGCCATCGCATGAAAGTCACGCCGCCGCCAGTGAAGGTGGCCGCGAAGGAGCTCGGCCTGCCGGTGCTGCAACCGGAGAAGATTCGCGATCCCTCTGTGATCTCGCGGCTGCGCGAGTTGAAGCCGGATTTGATCGTGGTGGTCGCGTATGGGCAGATCATCCCGCGCGAGGTCCTGACGATCCCCGCCAAGGGGGTCGTCAACGTCCATGCCTCGCTGCTTCCGCGCCATCGCGGTGCCGCGCCGATCGCCCGCGCCATCCTGGCCGGCGACGATGAGACTGGCGTCACGATCATGAAGATGGACGAGCAGCTCGACCACGGCCCGGTGCTGGCTGTGCGAAGCACCACCATCGGATCGCGCGAGGATGCGGGTGCATTGACTGAACGGCTGGCCGAGATGGGTGCCGAGCTATTGGTCGAGACGCTGGACAGGCTCGACCAGATCGCTGCTGTCGAGCAAGAGCATGCTCAAGCGACAGTGGCGCCGAGGCTGCGCAAGCAGGATGGTGAGCTCGAGCTCGATATGGACGCAAACGAGATCGATCGACGCGTCCGCGCTCTGCAGCCGTGGCCTGGGACGACCCTGCCGACGCGTCGCGGTCGCGTCAAAGTGCTGAGCGGGCACGTGGAAGGAGCGCGATACGTTCCGGATGTCGTCCAGCTGCCTGGCAAGAAGCCGGCGCGGGCCAAACAGGTGCTTGGAGATGCCTGACAAAGATGATCGCGCGCGCGACGTTGCCGTCAACCGCCG
>VBFD01000175.1:0-3944 GCA_005883585.1 Chloroflexota bacterium | reverse complement strand
ATTTGAATGCCTCGTCTTCCCGGAAATAGGTGATCGTCATTCCAAGCGGATTGATGGGGATGAGTGCGTTGGGAACCTGGCTCCTGAAAAGGAACACGAAGTTGGCGGTATAGAGGTCGCGTTTGATCTCGCTGTGATCGGCGGGCGAGTAATAAACCATGTCGAAGTCCACGCGAGCGCGGTAAGGCGGGTTCTGCAATCCTTCGAGCGCGACGTTTTTGACATCAATGTCGATCTCAGGCGCTGAGGAGTTCGTGAGGAAGTTCTTGATGATGTCGCCCTTCTTGTAGGCATCGAAGACGCTGTTCGCGAGGCTCCCGTCGAGGAAATACAGCGACTTCGAAAAATCGTTCTGAATCGTGTAGCGATTCCGGCGGTAGTAGAGCGTGCAGAACTGGGTCAGGAAGTACCGCACCTCGGCATCCTGAGGCTTGTAATCGAAATTGTGATAGTCGAGCGCCTCGGCCCGCCCCAGTTGGTCAATGCGGATCACCAGCGGCCTGAAGTTCTGGAACGTCCGAATGGTGCGCAAGTCCATGAGAGCCAGGCCGATGGCCACAAGGGAGACGAGAACCAGCGCAATCTTGAGATAGGTGTTCGTCACCATGGGATCACCGTACTGTTCGAGATAGAGGCGTTTGGCACTTTGAAAGCTCGCGTCGTTGTTCATCCGAACACCTTTTCCAGAATTGCCGCCGAAGAGCCTCCCGATGTGCCGCTGAAGATGTGGTTGGTGAGCGCGGGAATCTTCAAAAGCGCATAGATCGCAGCTAAGAACGTGATGAAAAGGACGGGAAAAGCCTCGATGAGTTGCACTATCGAAATGGTGCCTTTCGGTTCGAGGTCGAGGATGCCCAGAATGAGGTTCCCGATGACGTACACAACCGCTGCTGCGATGACCTGATAGAAGGCGTATTGGATGAAAGCCTTGAACCAGCCCCAGAACAGCCACTCCAATTTCGGAACGATGAAGAACGGCACAAAGACCGGCCCCACCAGGACGCAGACTGCGGTGGCGATAAATCCGTAGGCGATAACAACAATGGCGATGGCCTGGGCTGCCGCGAGCAGGATGGTAATGACGATATATTCGGCTGTTCCCAGAATGTCGCCGAAACCGGGTGAGTCCATGCGAGTTTCAAAGTCCGCAACTGTCTCTTCAACGGTTTGCAATTCTGTTTGATTGATTTTATTCGCAAGGAATTGGGACTCGTTGGTAATGAGGCTGTGAAAGCTCACGCCGATGCCGGGAAGTGGAGTGCTGTAGTAGTTGACCATCCCGAATCCGAAGCTGATCGTCAGCAAAAGGGCCGCGAAGTTGTCGAAGTGAAGGAAGTGTTTGCCGCTGGCGGCGGAGAGCGCGGACTTCACGCCGTACCAGACAACGAGAATCGTCGCGAACATCCGAAAAAGGTTCTGGCCCATCGCGTCGAAGAAGCCGAGATTCTGAGTGAGGAGATTGTTGATCGCCTGAAAGATGAACTGCAGATAGTCGGTTTGCATGGCTGCGGCTCCCTTGACGCGGCTGGGTGGCTTGCTCTACGGCATCCGAAAACTCTGAAGCGAACTCGTCAGCGTGCTCGTGACCTGGGCCATGTTGCCGGCGAGGTTCGCGCGCCGCTCGATGTCGGCGTTGATGGCGCAGGACGGAAACTTCCGTGTTGAGGTCTGGGTCATCCGAGAACGAGTCGTGTTCAAGGTTTGCGATTTGAGTCTGGACACTATCGGCGTTGCCGCGGATCGAGCCAATGGTGGCCATCGCGTTCATGTTCGCGCCGTCCGCGAGTTCCACGGACGCGTACTGGGACTGCACGCGCGCAAGTTCCAAGGCGTTCATGCCTGAGAGTTGGTTCGCGGTGTACGGGAGCAGTTGGGTTGTAGACCTCTGGTAGCCGGTGTTGATGTTGGGAAGGAGGCCCGAGTTGATGCCGCTGATCCAAGAGCCGGTGTTTCCGAAAGTGTTCAACGAGGTCACATTTCTCCATTGCGAAAACACAGCGCGGTAACGAGCGGGCATGTTTTGGACGAACCTCGCCATCTGCATAGCGAGGTTGAGCTGGCCCGTGATCTTGGCGTAGCTCTTCTGTAATTGAATGAGGTGCTGCTGCAACTGGTAGTAGCGCAACAGCGCGTTGTGGTAGTTGGTCGGGTCGTACACGATACCGCTCCCGAATTGCGCGGAGGCAGTACCAACGCAGAGAATCAGAACCAAGAGAACTGCTGGAATTTTCCTTTTCATCGGATTCCTTCCTTTTTTTTGTCGCCTTCAGAGATTTGAAGGCATCTCGTGGTTGTTGTAATCGGGCAATGCAAGATCGCCCGAGAGATACACTTTGAGTCGGTGGCCCTCGCGGATCGTGACGGTGGGCATGATGTTCAGGAATTTGTCCAGGATTTGCGCCGAGGACTGTGCCGTGCTCGACGCGAATCCCTGGCGCATGAGGTCGCTGCCGGATGCCGTGAGTGCGCTGCCGTTACCGGCTTGGGCCACTGCTCCGAGAGCACCAACGGCAAGAGAAACGCCGAAGATTCGTAGGTAGTGGTTGTTGACTTGGTCGCGAAGACCAGTGTCGCCGATCTGGTCGAGGCCCTTGAACTGATCGAGGTTCACCGAGTAACCATCCGGCATGATGAGCCGGTGGAAGACAACGGCGAGACGGGTCTGGCCGGAGTTATCAACCTTGCGGGTCTCGCCGAGGAGTTTCGTCCCGGCGGGGATCAGAAGGTGCTGGCGGTCATGTGAATAGACATCGGTCGAGAGCAGGCATTCGACGGGACCGGAAAACTGCCCTTCGAGCCGGTTGATAAGAACCGTTTCAAGAACAGTTCCCTCAAATAGAACATAGGTTTTCCCTGCCGCCGCGTTATGCGTCCCACTTGGCGCGGCGGCAGGGCGTGGGCCTCCCTCCTTTCTGTCGTTATTTGTTTCCGAAGCAACGTTTTGCGTTGGGGTGGAGATGGAAAAAGCAGGCGGCGGTGCCGCCGTTTGCGGAGGGGCAATCGGCTGCAACTCCTTCAGAAGCTGTGCGAGTTGTGCGGCATCTGGACCCTCAGACGGGGAGTTTGCAACTGTGGGGTTCGAGCTTGGTTCTGTCACCGTCGGCGTTGGAGTGCCCGTAGACTTGCGGTAGCTCAGGGCGACATTTGACGCGAACAGGGACAGGTACTCACGCTTTTTCCGCTCAGACTGAATGGCGTCTTCGGCGCGTTCCGGTGGTTGATTGCCCGAGGCGTTCGATTGCTGGCCAGGCTGGGAGTCCTGGGGCATGGCCCCGAGCAAGCGGGTCTGCTGCGCGAGAGCGCTTTGGGCGACGAGCTGCTGGCGCTGCAATTCCTGGATACGCTTCTGAAGTTCGGTGATCTGGGTCTCGTTGATTTCCAGAGGGGCCTGTGCGGGGGAAGTTGGGTTCGCGGTTTTGATGGCGGACTGCGGCTTCTTTCCGCCTGTGAGCCACATGATGGTGACCATCAAGAGGGCCAGACCGATGAGAAGCCACGATTGAACGTTTTTCGGTACGAGACCGGGTGGCTTGGGTGCCTTTTCCTGGATCGGTTCGTTCATGACTTGCCTCTCAATTCGAGGAAACTTGCCGTGAGAATGTGAGTTTCTTCTTGCCGACAACCAGATATCCGCTGTCGAGGATTTTCGGGGCGATATACACGCTGTTATCGAATTGGAAGTTGATGAGATTGGGTTTGCCGTCTTTCATTTCATACAGCGTCGGCTTTTCGCGGGCGGCGCACTTGACGTAAGTAAAGGCGTCGTCGTGGTAAATCGCCGAAACCAGGAACGGCGCGCGCGGGGCCTTCGAGTCGAGTGTGTAGTCGAACTGGAGCTTCGCTTGGTAATCGGCGCGAAACTTGTTGATCTGTTCGGCGGCCTGCGCCTGGGCACTGCGGACCTGTTGGTCGGTCTGCGCACGCAGGGCTTCGAGTTCTTTCTT
>VBFD01000106.1:0-8297 GCA_005883585.1 Chloroflexota bacterium | reverse complement strand
AAGAGCGATTGCCTGGACGAGGAACAGTGGGTCGGTTTTGCCCGCAAGCACTCGATCGAGGACCTGAACTGGATCGGCAATCACATGCGTTACGCGGTCGACCCCGACGGTTTCGAGCGCGACACCGAGGAGGACTACGAGAAGCGCTTCCTCCACATCAGCCAGATGAACGGCATGTACCACCTCAGCGGGGTCCTCGACCCCGAGAGTGGCGCCGCCCTCAAGACGGCGATCGACGGGCTCGCCAAGCGCCTCGGCCAGGAAGACATCCGGACGCCCAAGCAGCGCCGCGTCGACGCCTTCACCGAGATCGTCTACAAGTCCCTGGACGAGGGCAAGCTGCCCCAGCGCAACGGCGTCCGGCCGCATATCACGGTGACGACCACATTGGAAGGCCTCAAGGGCGAGCTCGGCGCGCCAGCATCGGAGCTGGAGACAGGGATGCCGATCTCGAGCAAGACCGTGCAGCGCCTGGCCTGCGACGGCACCTTGAGCCGGGTCTTGAAAGCGGACTCGGTGGTGGTGGATGTAGGCAGGGCGACACGATCAATCTCGCCGGCTCAGCACCGGGCGCTCAAAGCCCGCTATCGCGGTTGCTGCGGGCCGGGTTGCGATCGCCCCATCAACTGGACGACCCCGCACCACATCGAGTTCTGGTCGCGGGGCGGGCCGAATGACCTGCCGAACCTACTTCCTCTCTGCTACTACCACCACCGACTCGTTCACGAAGGTGGGTGGCAGGTGGTCAAAGTTGGCGAAGAAGTCAGATTCATCCCACCTGATCGTGTGAACGTGCGGCGTGCGCGGGGACCGGGAGTGCGCTGGGCGGCTTAGACCTGTTCATGTGTCGTTTGCCATAGGCCCTCAGCCGGTTGAGATTCCACGCAAGTATGCGATTGCCACGATCCACGCCGCGCCGGCGAGGACGACTGCCTCGCGACGCTTCGAACCACCATGGGCATACAGGTATGCGCCCGGAAGGAACAGCACAGCGAAGATTCCGTAGACGACGTGCAAGAGCCGGGAGGGCGGGTGTCCTGTTACCAAGAGCGCGAGCCCGAAGAGTCCCTGGAAGGCGGTCAGGCCGGCCATGATCAGGTAGCTCGAGCGGAACCCACCGCTCACCTGCGCATGGCGGAAGTATCCATACGTGCCCCAGATACCGAGCGCAACCGAGAAGGCGACCAGCGCTCGCGAACCCACCGCGTGGAAGAAGACGAGCGAGTCGGTCAACTAATGGGGGCTCAACACCTGTTCGCGGAAGTAATCGACCGTCAGGCTCAAGCCCTCCTCGAGCTCTACCTTCGGCTCCCACCCGAGGTCGTTGAGGGCGCGCGTGTTATCGAGTGCGATGCGGTAGACGTCGCCCTTGCGCGGCGGGCCGTAGCTGGGCTCCAGCTTGTAATTCGTGAGGATGGCGAGCTTACGAAACAGCTCGTTGATGGTCACAGGAATTCCGGTGCTGATGTGATATGTGCCGCCTGCGCCTCGATCCAGCGCGGCGATGTTGGCGACAGCCACGTCGGCGACGTGCAGCATGTCACGAGCCTGTTCGCCGTCGCCATCGATGGTCACGGGCCTTCCCGCCAGCATTCGACTTGCGAAGATGGCGATCACGCGGCCTTCCTCGGCATGAAAATCCTGGCGCGGGCCGTAGATGTTCGCGTAGCGCAGCACCGTGTATTCGAGCCCGAACGTGCGGTGGAACGTGCCGAGGTACTGCTCGAAAGAGAACTTGCTCGTGCCGTATGGCGACAGCGGGCGTACAGGATGGTCCTCGTCCGACGGGACCACGTCCGGCTCTCCGTAAAGCGCGCCGCCGGTCGAGATGAAGATGAACTTCCTGACTCCGGCATCGATGCTCGTCCGCAGCACGTTCAGGCCGCCGACGATGTTGACCGTTGCGTCGAAGCCGGGGTCCGCGACTGACTTCGGGACCTCTGACTGAGCTGCGTGATGGTTGACCACCTCGGGACGGAAGGCGGCGATGGCGGCCGCGACGGCCTCCTTGTCGCGGATGTCGAGCCGGAGGATCTCGGCCTCACGATTGACGTTGGCCTCGCTGCCGGTGCTGAAGTCGTCCAGGACCGCGACTTCGTGGCCCGCGGCGATGTACGCATCGGTGACGTGAGAGCCGATGAAACCAGCGCCGCCAGTGACGAGAATCTTCATCGAGGTGACTGTAATCGAAGCGGAAGTCGTCAAGGCTGTGCGCGCCGACGTGACGCCGGCGTTCGTCCGGAGCGTGGTCACACGCGCCGCAAAGGTGCCCGAGGTGGCCGCTCGCCTGCCGGTCGACCGAGGTACCGTTGCCATCCGGATCACGAGCGACGAGGAAATGGCGCAGCTCAACCGCGACTATGCCGGCGAGGATCACGCGACCGATGTGCTGTCCTTCGCCGGATCCGGCGGCCACGTCGGCGACATCGCGATCTCCTGGCCGGCGACCTTGCGCCAATCGCATGAGTACGGGCACGACGTCGAGACGGAGCTTGCGCTGCTGTCGGTGCACGGGCTGCTTCACCTGCTCGGGTGGGACCATGCCACCGCCGCGGAGCGGAAAGAGATGAACCGCCTCACGCGTGCGGCTCTCGCGCTGTCGGGGCTGACGCCGGCCCCAGGGCGGCTCTAAACTCAACGACCTGGTCTGCGGCGCTCGCCGCGGGCCTTTCCGCGTCTATTTCGAAAAGGTTGAGTTGAGTCAGAAAGAGCGATTGATCGTCGGGCTGGGCAATCCGGAAGCGGACTATGCCGACACGCGCCACAACCTCGGTTTCGCGTGCGTGAATGAGCTCGCAAGGCGCATGGGCGTGAAGGTCGAGCGCAAGCGATGGCAGTCGCTGGCTGGCCGCTCGGAGTCGCGCGGCGTTTGGTTCGTCCTTCCGCAGACCTACATGAACCTGTCCGGCCAGGCGGTGGCGAAAGCTTTGCGGGACACCAACCTCACGCCGGAGCAGCTCTGGGTGGTGCACGACGAGCTCGACCTGCCCCTGTGCCGCATGCGCATTCGGCTCGGTGGATCCGGCGCCGGCCACAACGGCGTGCTGTCGATCATCAGCGCGCTCGGCACGCCGGACTTCGTTCGGTTTCGCGTCGGCATCGGGAAGCCTTCTCGCAAGGGATCGCAGGCCGGCCGCCACTACGTGCTCGGCCGCTTCACCAAGGCCGAAGCGGAGCGATTGCCGAAAATCGTCGACGGCGTCGCTGACGCGCTTGAGCTTGCCCTCGACGCGGGCATAGAAAGAGCGATGGATCGCTTCAATCGCGCCGGCGCGCTCGGCTGCGAGGAGTTGGCGTGACGGCATTGTGGGAGCGGATGCTGGACGCGGCGCCGGAGCTGCGGCGGTGGACTTCGTCGCCGGGCGCCGGCGAACTCCGCATCGCGCGACTGCCCAGGCCCGCATGGCCGATCGTGGCGGGCTCGGTGGTGCGCGCCGCCGTCGACGCCGGCCGCTCGGTGCTCATCCTGGTGGCCGCGCCGGATCGGTTCGCCGACGACTTGCGGCCCTGGCTCGCCGGCCGGCCCCCTGCCTACGTCTTCGCGGAGGTCGCGGTCTCGTTCCTCGACCGTCCGCCCGCTTTCGACGAGGCGGTGAGCAAGCGGATGGAGGCGCTGAACGCTTTCGCGCCGGGAGCATCCCCATCTGTCGTCGTGTCGTCGCGACGGGCCATCACCCGCGCGACCATCTCTCCCGCCGACCTTGCACAGGGCACCCTGGTCCTTGCGCCCGGCGGAGGCCCAGACCCGGTCGTGGCCGCGGGCCGCCTGGTCGAGATGGGCTATTCGCGAGAGCCGCTCGTTGAGCAGCACGGCCAGTTCTCGCTGCGCGGTGGGATCCTCGACGTCTTTCCGGCGGCGGCCGACTCGCCCGTCCGTGCCGAGTGGTCGGGCGATGTGATCGAGACGCTTCGTCTCTTCGATCCCGAAAACCAGCGCTCGGTGATGGCCGTGCCGTCGATTTCGATCCACCCAGGTCGCGAGCTGCTGCTGGGGGCGCGCCGAGGCGTTGCGGCCGCGAATCGGGTGAAGGAGGGGGTTTCGCTGGAAACGCTGCGTGCTGACGTGCGCGCGGACTGGGACGAGGAGCTGGAGCGGCTCGCGGCAGGAGGTGCGTTTCCTGGCGTCGAGTTCTATTCCGCTTACCTCGATCCGACATTGCCGTCTCTTATCGAGCACCTGCCCGAAGGCCTCGCGGTCCTCGACTTCGAACCCGGCCGCCAGCTCGCGGACGCGCGGGTGCTGGTCGAAGAGACGGAGATGCTCGCCGCCGCCGAGTCTGGAGGCGCGGAGCTTCCCCGCGGGTTCGCGCTGCCGGTGGTCCGTGCGGAGCGGCTGCAGGCGATTCCCGGCCATGCGCGATTGGAGATCACGGCGAGCGAGGGGGCAGACGGCGCGATCGATCTCGGCTGGGTGGAGGCTGAGCCTCTGCTGGGCCGGCCGCAGGCGACCGCCCAGCTGACGGCGCTCGCTGCTTCATCGACGGTCGTCTTCGCGACCGAGCAGTCGGAGCGGCTGCGAACATTCCTGGACGAAGGCGGCGTTCGCGAGCATCTGAGGGAGGTCGAGCTCGACATCGACCTCGAGCTCGAGGCCGGTCTGCAGCAGGCTGACATCGACATTGCGGCCGGGGCGGGGCATCAGGGAATTGGATTCCGCCTGGTCACTGACGCCGAGCTCTTTGGACGGCTGCGCCGACCCGGGCGGCCGACCCGCTCGTCACGCGGCCGTGCCGAACAGCTGACCCGCGAGTTCACGCTGGACTTCGCTCCGGGCGAGCTGGTGGTCCACGTCGACCACGGAATCGCGCGATTCGCGGGCATGCGCCTGCTCGAGTCCGACGGCGCGCATCGGGAATACCTGGAGCTCGAGTACGCCGAGGACGACAAGCTGTTTGTGCCGGTCGAGAACCTCGACCGGGTCCAGAAATACCTCGGCGGCGACGCGGAGCCGTCGCTTCACCGGCTCGGCTCGGGCGACTGGTCGCGGGCGCGCGGGCGCGCGCGAAAGGTGGTCGAGGACGTCGCCGAGGAGCTGCTCAAGATCTACTCGCTGCGCGAAGCCAGGCCGGGAATCGCTTTCGCGCCCGACACCGCCTGGCAGCAGGAGCTCGAGTCGTCATTTCCTTATGAAGAGACGCCGGACCAGCTCGCCGCACTGGCAGAGATCAAGGCCGACATGGAGTCCGACCGGCCCATGGACCGGCTGCTGTGCGGTGACGTGGGCTTCGGCAAGACGGAGCTGGCGCTGCGGGCCGCGTTCAAGGCGGCGATGAGCGGCAAGCAGGTGGCCCTGCTCGCGCCGACCACCGTGCTGGCGCAGCAGCACTTCCACGTCTTCACGGAAAGGCTCGCGAAGTTCCCGGTGACGGTCGAGATGCTGTCGCGATTCGTCGACGAAGAGACCCAGGCTCGCACGCTCGAAGGGATCAAGGCGGGCCAGGTGGACATCGTCGTCGGCACACACCGCCTGCTCCAGCGCGACGTTCGCTTCAAGCGGCTCGGACTCTTGATCATCGACGAGGAGCACCGCTTCGGCGTGATGCAGAAGGAGCGGCTCAAGAAGCTCCGCACCCAGCTCGACGTGCTGTCGCTGTCGGCGACGCCGATTCCACGCACGCTGCACATGGCGATTGGCGGCATCCGCGACATGAGCGTGATCCAGACACCGCCCGAGGAACGCCAGCCCATCAAGACCTACGTCACCGCTGATGACGATGAGCTCGTGCGTGAGGCGATCAGTCGCGAGGTGCAGCGCGGTGGCCAGGTCTATTTCGTGCACAACCGAGTGCGCACGATCGAGAAGGCGGCCGACCGTGTGCGCGACCTGGTGCCGAATGCTCGTGTGATCGTCGGCCACGGCCAGATGCCGGAGGACCAGCTTGCGAAGGTGATGGTCGAGTTCGAATCCGCGAAGCACGACGTGCTCGTGTGCTCGACGATCATCGAGTCTGGGCTCGACATCCCCAACGTCAACACGATCATCGTCGAGCGTGCGGACCGGTTCGGCCTGGCGCAGCTTTACCAACTGCGCGGCCGCGTGGGGCGTTCGGGCCGGCGCGCTTACGCGTACTTCCTGTACGACCCTCGCCGCTCGCTCACGGAGAACGCGGACAAGCGGCTCGACGTCATCTCCGGCCTGCACGAGCTCGGCCAGGGTTTCAAGATCGCTCTGCGCGACCTCGAGATCCGCGGCGCCGGCAACCTTCTCGGCACCGAGCAGCACGGCGCCATCGCCGCGGTCGGTTTCGAGATGTACCTTCAGATGCTGCACAGCGCGGTCGGCAAGCTGCGCACGGGTTCGGATGAAACGGCCGTCGGCGACGTGCTCTCGACCGCCGAGATGAACCTCGACCTGCCGCTCGACCACTTCATTCCGCGCTCGTACATCCGGGACGAGAAGCTGAGGCTCGGCGCGTACCGGCAGCTGGCCGCTACCGAAGGCGAGGAGGAGCTGGATTCCGTGCTGCGGTCGCTCCAGGACCGATACGGAACAGGCCCTGCCCAGCTCGCCAACCTCGCCTATTCGCTTCGGGTCAAGCTCCGAGGGCAGAGGCTGGGGTTGCGTGGCGTGGTTTCTGATGGACACGACATCGCCATCCGCGTCGACCCGGAGCGATTCCTCGACGTGGAAGAGCTGTCACGCCGGATGGCGGGCCGTATCTCCATCCTGCCCAACCGCATCAAGATGCGGCGCCAGGGCGAAGGCTGGCAAGGCGACCTGCTCCATCTGCTCGACGAGATGGCAGAGCTGTACGACGCCGGTCGTAAAGTGGCCGCCACATCCCCATGACAAAATCTGAATCGATGCCGGAACCGACCGAGCGCCCGTATTCGCCGGGTATCGAAGCCATCTTCGAGGTGGTCGCCCGGCTGCGCGCGCCCGGCGGGTGTCCGTGGGATCGCGAGCAGACCCATGAGTCGCTGCGCCCGTATCTGCTCGAGGAGACATATGAGCTCCTCGAGGCGATCGACTCCGGCGACGACACCAAGATCAAGGAGGAGCTGGGCGATCTGCTGCTGCAGGTGGCGATGCATGCGGAGATCGCGGCGGAGCAGCGGCGCTTCGATGCCGCCCAGGTGTCCGAGGCCGTCGCTGCGAAGATGGTGAAGCGGCACCCGCATGTGTTCGGTGACGTGTCGGTCGCCAGTGCGGACGAGGTCCTCCGCAACTGGGAGCACGCCAAGGGCGACGAAGCGCGCGACAGCGGACGCGAGGGCGAATCCGTGGTCGATCGGGTGCCGTCGACGCTGCCCGCTCTGGCATGGGCGCTGGGGCTGCAGAAGCGCGCCGCGCGCGTGGGGTTTGATTTCGAATCGCCAACACAGACCGCCGAGAACGTCGCCGAGGAAGCGCGCGAGCTGGCCGAGGCCGGCGATCCGCAGCGTGCGTTCGACGAGATGGGCGACCTGCTGTTCGCGGTCGTCTCTCTGGCGCGCCGCCTGAAGATCAATCCCGAGGACGCGCTGAGGGTCTCGGGTCAGCGCTTCCGGCAGCGCTTCGCCGAGACGGAGGCGTCGCTGCGGCGCGATGGGGTGGACTTCCGCGACCTGGATCGCGAGGCGCTCGTCAAACGTTGGGAGGAGACGCGCAAAGAGGGGACGCGCTAAGGGGCGTTTGTTATAGTCGCGTCCTTCCAACCACTTCGTCGCGGTTCACGATCCAGCATGAGAAACAGCAAAGTCCTCGTTGCAGCGGGCAGCGTCCGCACCGGCGGTCTTTCCATGCGGCACGCGGTGACGTCTATCGTCTTCCTGGTCGTCGCCATCTGGGTCGGCTACGCGTTCGCGCAAGAGGCCTACCTGAGCCACAAGCTCAGCCAGCAAGCGGCAGACCTCAGGCACCAGAACGTAGTCATCGCGAGCCAGAACCAGGGCTATAAAAAGGACGTGCAGGCGATCACGTCGGGGTCCGCGAACGAGGAGGAGGCGCGTCTCAACGGCTATGCCAAACCCAACGAGCGCACGTTCTTGGTCACAACGCCGCCAAGTCCCTCACCGACGCCGGCCGCATCCCCTTCGCCCACTCCGACGCACTGACGGACCGCGCCCCCACCCTACCTTCCCCTGAAGGGGGAGGCGTGAAGGAGGGGTATAATTCAATCGCGGAGTGGAGCAGCGGCAGCTCGTCGGGCTCATAACCCGAAGGTCGTCGGTTCGAATCCGACCTCCGCAACTCTTTATCCCCTAGCCAAGCCTCGTGACGGCGAGCACGTCCGAGAAGTCGTCCGTCCACACGGGGAAATGCGGGTCCGCACGCAGCGCGCCCCATCCCGGCCTCTCGGGTAGGTCGGCCAGGT
>VBFD01000121.1:0-41033 GCA_005883585.1 Chloroflexota bacterium | reverse complement strand
GTGCCCGCCTGGAAGTCGCATCCCACCTGGTATCTCGTTGCAACCAAAGATGAAGCGATTCCGCCCGATGTTGAGCGCATGTTCGCCAAGCGCATGGGGGCGACGACGATCGAGGTACCCGCCGGCCACCTGGCGATGGCTTCCCATCCGGCGGACGTCGTGCGGTTGATCGAGGCCGCTGCGAACGTCTCTGCAGCGGTCAAGTAAGGAGACGAGCCCAATGCCGATGATCGACGTCTATGCCACGGTCGGTACGTTCAAGGATCCAAAGTCGCTGGCGCGCGACCTTGCCGAGACCCTGATGAAGATCGAGCAGGTCCCGAACATCCCGATGTTCCGCAAGAACACCGCAGCGTTCGTCCACGACCTGCCGGACGGCGCGCTTTCGAACGTCGACGGAGACGGCAATTACGTAAGGGTGCAGGTGCTCACCAATGCGGGGGCGCTCAACCGTGACAAGCAGCTTGCCGTTGTGCGCCAGTTCACCGACCTGGTTGCAGCTGCCGCGGGCGATCCCTCATTTACGGCGAGGACATGGGTGCTCCTTACCGAGGCGATTGAAGGCGGATGGGGGCTTGCTGGGCACGCCAACACCAATGCGGAGCTAGTCGACGCCGCTCGCGCGCAGATCGCCGAGCTGCAAAAGGCGAAGGCCGCTGGCGGCTGAGACATGGGCAGCAGACCGCTTTCGGTTGACGTCTACGTTGCCCCGATGCGGCCGTACACCTGTCCCGATCGGCTCGGCGAGGGTGAAGTCGCGACCTGGGCGCCGTCCAGCAGCGCGCTGATCTCCGGCCCGACCGAAGGGATCCTCATCGACGCCCTACTGACCTTCGAGAACGCGGACCAGATCGCCGCCTGGGCGAAGACCTTCGGCAAGAAGATCACGGGCGTCTACATCACTCATGGCCACTCGGACCATTGGCTAGGCCTCGCGCGCCTTCTCCAGCACCTCCCTGAGGCTCGTGGGTACGCGGCTCCGGAGGTTGCAGCTCGCGCTGCTTGGGAGGTGGAGTTCAACAAGAAGAGCAAGTATTGGACGTCGCGCTTTCCGGGCGAACTCCCCGAGACGCCCGTGGTGCCCGAGGTGCTGAACACTGATGAGATCCTGGTGGACGGTCAGGTCGTCAACCTGATCCACGTTGGCCAGGGTGACATTGAGGGTTCGACGATATTCCACGTGCCATCGGCCGCCGCCGTTGTCTGTGGCGATGTGGTCTACAACAACGTGCACATGATGATGTACGAGGCAAATGAGGCGAAGCGCGAGGCCTGGATCGCCAGCATCGACGCAGTCGCCGCCTTGAACGCTAAGACCGTCGTCGCCGGTCACAAGAGCGTCGGGGCGGCCGACCTACCAGAAAACCTCGCGGCCAGCCAGCGGTACCTGCGTGACTTCACCACCCTCGCGAAGAAGGGCGGCACGGTGCAGGACTTGGTCAACGGCATACTCGAGTTGCATGGCGAGCGCGACCAGCCGCACACCCTCTGGATCTCGGCCCGAGCCGAAGTCGCCCGACGGGCATGAAACGCCAATTGCGCGGCGATCGTCGCGTGAAGTCAAAGCGAACGAGCTGACGTCATAAGGTCATGGATGCTCCATCCGGCATCAGCGTCGGGCCTGATGGAGTGGCCCGATGCTGGTGGTCAGATTCGGATGACCTTTACCGGCGTTATCACGACTTGGAGTGGGGCCGACCCGTCGCCAATGACCGCGAGCTGTTCGAAAAGCTCTCGCTGGACGGGTTCCAGTCCGGCCTGTCGTGGCTGATCATTCTGCGTAAGCGTGAGACGTTTCGCGCCGCCTTTCGCAATTTCGAACCGGCAGCCGTTGCACGATTTAACCCCCGCGACATTGCCCGCCTGATGAACGACACGAGCATTATTCGTAACCGCGCCAAGATCGAGGCGACGGTCAACAACGCCCGGCGGATGCCCGACCTAGTTGCGGAGTTCGGCTCTTTCGCGGCCTACGTCTGGCGATTCGAGCCCGAGCCTCGACGCCGGTTCCTGTCGCGTTCTGAGCTCTTAGGGATCAAGACCTCTCCCAAGGCGCTCGCGATGAGCAACGACTTACGAAAGCGAGGTTGGAGCTTCGTCGGTCCAACCACCGTTTATTCCTTCATCCAGTCAATGGGTCTGGTCAATGATCATGTGAGAGGTTGTGCCGCCGGCGCGGAGGTCGAGAAGGCGCGCCGCGCGTTCATTCGGCCCCGCTGACCGCGGCTAGCAGAGCGCTGGGCTCAGGGCCTTTCGCTAGACGGCACCCCGATCTGCAGGACTAGCAGCCAGCTCGCGAAGATGCCGCTCGACAGCATGATCACACACGCCAGCGCCAGCGTGGCAAATACCCAACCCTGCTCGACATCGATCAGCGAAAAGCCGCCAACACCGGCAAGGAGGAACCCGAAGATGTTCCCGGCGGCACGGAAAACAGTCGCGCCTGGATGCGGCTGCCGAAAGATGCGCTGACGGATCATTCGCACGGAAAGGAGGACGCCTCCCGAAAAACCGCCCACACCCACGGCCACCGACGCCACCGTAGTGAAGGGTCTGGGCGTCAGGACAGCGAGCCCGATGAACATCACACTCACGAAGCACCACACTGCGTTGGCAGCCCGCAAACGGAGCAGCGGTGTGCGCTCGATCTGGTGCGGGTCCAGCGCAATTGCGACAAAGGTCAGGCCGGTGAGGGATGCGCCGGCACCGACCGTCCCGATGTAGAGGTCGCGCCACGCGGCCGCGGTGCTCGGATCCATTGGCGCAAAAGCGTACCGCTGCACGCATAGAGAGTCGCTCCACGTTATGTCCTGGACCTATCCAGCCCGGCATCGACTGGGGTCTCTTCCGTCCGGTCGAAGTTCGTGGCGGCGTAATCCTTGAAGTCTCATCTGTCCTATGTCTGAGAAGCCGACACGGGCCGAGCATCCCCGATGGATCACAGCTGGATCACGCATTCCCGGCACCGGACGGCTCTAGTGGGTCACCAAAGGACACCAGCCTGGTCATTTCGTATTCGCGAGTACGGCTCGGGAGTCTGTCGGACACCGGAGGACGCGCCAGCGACACGGTTCGGCGCCCGGCCGAATGCGACACGTAAGTCACCGTTCCTCAGGGAACAATTAGGGAACAGTCGCGGTCGATCAGGCCGTGTCGTTGGATGTCGTTTCGTATTCGCAGGCGAGAAGTGAACTCACTCCGACAGAACCCGGCTTACAGTCCGCCCTCGACCCACCTCTTCCGCACCCTTACAACAGGGCAGCGATCATGGCGTCAGCGACGAAGCGACCATAGGTCTTCAGGGGCATGCCCCGGCGCAGAACCAACAGCTCGTAGAGCTCTGGAGCGGTGTAGGTCCACATCACATTCGCGGCGTCAGCCACGGTCATGCCGGGCCGAAGATGACCGGCGGCGGCAAAGCGTCGTGCGTTGTCGGTCATGCGGCGGAGGCGGTTCGCATACACCTCGTCGAGAAGGTGCTTGAGCTCCGGGTGACTGCCGGCGGCATCGCGCACCAGGAGCATGATCGGAGCGGCCAAGGGAGCGATCTCGGTGACGAACACTCCCCAGCGCGAGATGAGCTTTCGCGCATCGGGCTCATGTGCCTGCACCTCCTCCGATCGCTGCTCGGCCGGCACCGGGCCCCTGCCCTCGAGCGCCCGGGCGCTCATGGCACGGACCAGCCCCGGCTTGCCGCCGAACGATTTGTAAATGGTGTCAACGGAGACGCCGGCGTCCTTTGCGATCGCCGAGATCGTCGTGGGTCCGTAGCCACGGCGCAGGAAGCGCCTCTGAGCCATTTCGATGATGCGGTCGTGGTTTCGGCGGGCCTGCTCGCGGCGCAGGCTCGCGTCGTATGAGCGGCCCTTGACAGCCCGAGACTTTCGGCCCATACTCGCCATTGGTTCCAGTCTACTGGAATGAAATCGAGGTGGGAAGGCATGGAGCAATCTCTTGCGACGATCGATCGGTTGGTGCGCGTGACGAACCAACATGATCTCGAGGCCCTGACAGCGTGCTTTGCCGAGGACTACCAGAACGAGACTCCGGCACATCCAGCCCGAGGCTTTCGCGGCCGAGCTCAGGTGCGCCGGAATTGGGAGCAGATCTTTGCGTTCGTCCCTGACATCCACGTCGAGGTCGTTCGGAGTGCCATCAAGACCGACACCGTCTGGACCGAGTGGGAGATGCGAGGAACACGGCGAGACGGGAAGCCCCACTGGTCACGCGGCGTCATCGTCTTCGGTGTGGACGACGACGCCATTCGCTGGGCTCGGTTTTATGTTGAGCCCGTAGACGAAAGTGACGCGACGGTCGACGACGCCATCCGCGAGCAGGTGGTGCGGCAATGATCCTGGTTGCCGGCGGCACCGGCCACCTTGGTGTCGAGCTGGTTCCTCTCCTGACTGCGCGAGGCATCCCTGTCCGGATCCTGACGCGCGATCCGGATCGCGCGCGCCAGCGCCTGGGCGAGACCCCGCAGTTCGCCAAGGGGGACGCGCGGAGTCTTAATACATTGGAAGCGGCTCTGAAAGGCGTCGACGCCGTGGTTTCGGCGATGACAGGCTTTGGGCCCGGCGCACCTGGCCCCCGGGCGGTGGACTATGAGGGCAACCTGAACCTGATCAGGGCGGCGGAGGCGGCAGGCGTGCGCCGCGTTGTGCTCGTATCCATCCACGGCGCCACAGCCGACCACGCGATGGAGCTCTGGCGGATGAAGCATCGCGCCGAAGAAGCGCTCCAAGCCAGCGGGCTCGATTGGGTCATCGTGCGTCCGAACGCATTCATGGAGCTGTGGGCCGAGATTGTCGGTGAACCGATATTCAAAAACGGCAAAGCGACTGTTTTCGGTCGGGGCGACAACCCCATCAATTTCAACTCGGCCGTGGATGTCGCACGTTTCGTCGAGCTGGCGCTTTTCGATCCCGGTCTAAGCCGAACAATTCTTTCCGTCGGCGGCCCGGAGAACCTGACCTTGAACGAGCTGGTCGGTCAGATCGAGCGGGCGGCCGGCCGGAAGGCTGCGGTGAAACACGTTCCCTTGGCGATGATGCGGCTGATGTCGTTCGTCATGCGACCGCTCAAGCCTGATGTTGCCGCCATGATTCAAGGCGGGATCGCTTTCGATACGGTCGACATGACCTTCGACGCCTCCGACCTGCGCCGCCGCTTTCCCCAAATCGAGCTCACCCGCATGGCCGACGTGGTAGGCCGGCACCGAACCGCCGCCCCAGCATCAACCTCAGCAGCGCCGTCCTCCTGAATGCTGGCGTAGGCCTCGTGTCGCTGCGGATGGAAACAGGGAGAGGCACTCTCTCCCTGTCACCTCCGCAAAGTGGCGGAACAGTTAGCTATTTCCTCTCGCGCGGACGCGCGTGGCGATGACCTCGACGTCAGGCTTGCGCGGCGATCTCACTCCGCACGCGGAGCGCCACGTGAGCCGCCGAAAATCCCGCATAGCCGCCTATCTGGAGTAGCGCCTCACGTAGCTGGTCCATGGTCCACCCGAGGTTCAGGGCGCCGCGCAAGTGCGTCTTGAGCTCCGTGGGGTCAACTCCCGTGGCGGCGAGTACCGACACCACCACCAGGCTGCGATATTTCAACTCCAGACCGGGCCGATTCCACAGCCCACCCCCGACGTGTTCGATGGCAGTCTCGAAGAACGGCGCCAGAAACGGATCGCCAGGTGCCGTCGGCTGACCAAGGACGCGCTGATCGATCGATGCGCCACTCGGCTTGATGTCAAGTTCCATAGTTACCCTCTCACTGAAATTCTCTAGCGGTGGGACAGCCGCGAACGCGGCTGCCGGGGCGGCCTACCGTAGACAGCCCGGCGGGCAACGCCCACCACAAGAAATCTGATCGAGGGCGGAGATCGGGCGTCTCACCAAGAAGCCCGTGCCGGCCTGGATTTGGCCTGCGTGCGATTCGTTTTCATGCATCCAACTCATTCCCATCGAACAGTCCGATGTAAGACCATCAACCTTCATCAAGGGTGATTGATTCCGGTGGCGACTAGCCAGAACGCGGTCCGCTCGGCGCCGCTCGCAAGCGGCGCCGGCCAGACCCTGCAGACGAGTTATCTCGACGAGGAAGCGATGGCATCCTTTCGCTGGATCGTCGCGGCCGCCGATTCGATCAGGTCGACCACCTCGTCTGGATGAGAAACCATCGGAAGATGGCTCGAGTTGACCTCGACGACAGTCGCGCCCATGCGCTTGGCGAAAAGCCGCTCCCCATCCGGCGGAATCGCCTGGTCACTCTGGGCAACCAGGTACCACGAGGGAATGGACTTCCACACCGGCTCGCCGATCACCTCCGCGAACGCGCTGACTGCTATCGGCTGCTGGACGGCAAACATGACCGTGGCCTTGACAGGATCGACGTCACTTGCAAAGTGATTGACGAAGTCGTCCAACGGAAGCCACCCGTAGCCCTGCTTGTCCACGCTCAGATGTGCGGTCGCAGGCGTCGGCGGTCCCTGCGCAAAGATTGCGCCCAGCGACTCACCCTGGTCGAGGCCGAAGGCCGCGACATAAACCAGCCCGGCGACGTTGGGTGCGTCCTTGCCGAGCGCCGTCATGATCTGCCCGCCGTACGAGTGTCCGGCAACGATGGTCGGGCCGTCCTGGCGTTCCAACACCTCGCGGAGTCGGGCAACGTCATCCGAAAGGTTCGTCAACGCGAACTGGGGCGCTGTGACGTTGAATCCCTTTTTCTGAAGGCGCTCGATGACCGCATTCCAGCTCGAACCGTCTGCCCAGCCTCCGTGAACGAGAACGACATTTCGTGATCCGCTCATTTCAAACTCCTTCAAGTGGTTGATGGCGTTCCTTACTGCAGTAGACAGAACGGTCTGTACAATCGCGGGCCGGACAGATGCATTCCATTCGACCGGCGGTGCTTCTTCTGTCAAACGACTGGACATCCGATCCAGTCAAGCGACAGATGCACCCAAACCGAACTTGGCTCATCCTGGATACGACATGAACGAGAACATCAGCCTCGGCCGCATCTTCGGCATACACGTTGGGTTCAACTGGAGCCTCCTGGTCGTGGCCGCCCTGATCGCGTGGAGTCTCGCCACCGGCATTCTTCCTCCGGCCGCGCCCGGCGAGACTTCCAGCGCTTACTGGACCGCCGGTGTGGTGTCGGCCTTCGTGTTCCTGGCCTCCTTGCTGGCTCACGAGCTCGCGCACTCCGTCGTCGCCGTGCGACGCGGCGTCAAAGTCGAGGGGATCACTCTGTGGCTCTTCGGCGGAGTTTCGCGCTTCAGCACCGAAACCAACTCGCCCGGTTCTCAAGCCCTGATCACCTTTGTCGGCCCCCTCACCAGCCTGGTGCTGGGCGTTGTGTTCTATCTCGTTGCGGTGGCGGTTGGCGGTGGACCACACCCAGGCCTAGTGGCCGTAACTCTGTCGTGGCTGGGCTACATCAACATCACGCTCGGAGTCTTCAACCTGGTGCCGGCCTTCCCTCTGGATGGAGGCCGGCTGCTGCAGTCGCTCATCTGGCTGCGCACGGGCGATCGGCTGCGAGCCACCCGAATCGCGGCCCGCATCGGTATGGGCTTCGCCTACCTCTTGATTGCATACGGGTTGGCCACTTTCGTGTTCGCGGGCAGCCTGATCGGGGGAGTCTGGTCGGTCTTCCTCGGCTGGTTCCTCCTGAGCGCTGCCCGTTCTGAAGAAACCGGCGGTCTGATTCGACAAGCGCTGTCCGGCCTTACGGTGGCCCAGGTGATGACGGCCAATCCTGTTCAGGCGCCCGACGACATCAGCGTCGAGGATGCGCTGCATGGCTACGTGCTGGCCTCTCGCCACTCGACATTTCCAACTCATGACGCGGCCGGACGGCTCAGCGGACTCCTGACCCTGACAGCGCTCAAGAATGTCGCGCCGGCTGCTCGTCCGACGACGCTGATCAAGGACATCATCTGTCCGCTCGACAAGGTGGCCACAGCCGGCCCGGCCGACCCGATCAACAACCTGCTTGCCGTCTCCGATGGTTGCAGCGAAGGCCGCACCCTTGTTGTCGATGGCGGCCGGTTGGTTGGAATCGTCTCTCCCAGCGACATCAACCGGCTCCTGCAGACATCCGTGTCGGGCCGCTCACGGGTGGCGACTGGGAGTGCGTAATGGTCGATTCATCCATCCCCGCAAGGCCAAGCCCACGACGTTAGATAGCTGGTGACGACCCATCTAGGGCGGAGCGGCTCATCGTGGCGTCGACTCATCACCCGGCCGAGCAAAGATTTGATGCCCTGATTTCAGGTCGGGAAGTACATTTGCGATGAGTTTCCACGTCATCGGGGGTCTTATTTCATGAACCCGTTGGCGTCCGACGCGATTGTGGATTCGGCGCCCACGGGAGTGCTGGAGTCGGACTGGAGGAGATGAGATGCCGGAACACAGGATCGGAACCCGCGAGGAATGGCAGGTGGCCCGGGACGAGCTCGCGAAGCTCGAGGCCGAGCAGGCGAAGCAAAACGAGGAGATTACGAAAGCGCGTCGCGACCTGCCGTGGGTCCGGGTCGAGAAGCAGTACGAGTTCGACACCGAGAACGGCAAGAAGACCCTGGCCGAACTCTTCGACGGGCGCTCACAGCTGCTCGCCTACAACATCATGTACGGCCCCGACTACACGCTCGGCGCTTGCCCTGGCTGCACCAGCCTTGGCGACGGGCTCGACGGCTCGCTCGTTCACCTGAGCCACCGCGACGTGACGCTGATCTGTTTTTCGCGCGCGCCGGTGGAGCGCCTGACGGCGTACAAGCAGCGGATGGGCTGGCAGTTTCCCTACGTCTCCACCTACAACAGCGACTTCGCGTTCGACTTCGGCCTCGCCCTGACCGAGGAGCAGGCGCAGCAGATTCCCGAGGTCAAGGAGATGATCGACAAGCCGCCTGACTGGCTCGAGGAGTGGTCGCGCCAGATCGGGGCAGAGCTGAAGAACGGTCTGCGCGAGAACCCGAGCTGGATCGCCTTCGCGAGGGAGAACGGAACCGTCTACCACACCTACACCGTGTCGGCGCCCGACCCGTTCGTCGCGCCGTACTTCAACTTCCTCCTCGAGCGAACGCCGAAAGAGCAACCCGCCGAACCTCGCACCTGGCGGAAGGACGAATACCCGGACTGATTCCACTCTCCACGTCAGGCCGAGCGTCGCGTCGCGTCACGGTGATCCGAACCAGGTGGTCATCGCGTCGCGCAAACCGGTATCTGTGCCGTCCCCCACCCACGCGACATGTCCGTCGGGCCGAATCAGCACGGCAGTCGGGGCACTGACCGCGCCAAGCACCGGAAGCTCCCACAGACCAGCATATTCAGCGTTGATCAGCTGCACTCGATCCGCCCATGGCGTGATGTCGAAGCCGCCCGGCTCAGCGAGGTTGATCAGCACCGGCCGGGCATCGTGCAGGAGGGTGAATACCCGCAGCGGGCCGCTGGCGGTGACCAGGTCGAGATCGGGCATGCGGCGCCCGAGCAGCGGGTGTCCCGCGCCGAGGTCGTAGGCGACGTCGAGGCCGGAGATCATCCCGGCGATGTGCTTGCGCGGTTGATCCATCGTCAGCACCTCAGCCAGGATGCCGCGAAGCGCGACCGTGCGCTCGTCGTTGGCGCCCACCGCTCTCTGCGCCATCGTGTTTTGCAGCACGCGGGCAGCAACCGGATGCCGTTCAGCGTGGTACGTGTCGAGAAGGCTCACCGGTGATGTTGCGTTGACAACCTGAGCCAGCTTCCACCCCAGGTTGACAGCGTCCTGCACGCCGATGTTCAAACCTTGCCCGCCCACTGGAGCGTGCACATGTGCGGCGTCACCCGCGAGCAACACGCGACCGCCGCGATATGCCACCGCCTGACGCGTCATGTCGGTAAAGCTGGAGATCCAGTGCGGGCTGTGCACGCCGTAGTCCTTGCCGTCAACCCGGATGAGCGCGTCGCGGACGTCCTGCAGGGTGGGCTCATCGGTGCGGTCCAGGTCGGGCACGATGAGGGTGACGCCCACCCGTCCATCCTCGGCTGGGCCGATGCCACCACCGCCACGCAAGCCGAATTCCGGCACCTCCTCCATCTCGACCTCGGCAATGATCCAGCGCGTGGTTGGATCCCAGCCCGCGAAATCGATTCCGGCCGCCTTGCGCACAGCGCTGCGGCCCCCGTCGCAACCAACCAGATACTGCGCCCGCAGCGATGTGCCGTCGGACAGCGCGACATCGACGCCGCTGTCGTCTTGCGTGAAACCGGTCACCTCGCGTTCGCGCAGGATGGGAACGCCCAGCTCGTCGAGCCAGCCGGCCAGGATGCGCTCGAAGTGGCTCTGCAGCAGCGCCATCCCATAGTTGTGGCGGGTGGGGAAGTCGCTGATGTCCATCGGGATCCCGGCGAACGCCTGCACCTGCATCGCCTTCCCCTCGGCGAGGAAGCGATCGACGACACCGCGCTGGTCCAGCACCTCGATGGTGCGGGAGTGCAGACCCCTGGAGCGCGAGCTTTCGAGCTTGAAGCTGGCGCGTCGCTCAACGATGAGGACGTCGGTCCTCGCCAGCGTCAGCTCCGCCGCCAGCATCATCCCCGTCGGACCGCCGCCGGCGATCACCACCGAATGCTCGGTCATGCTCCTGAACCTCCCCGCAAAAATGAAGCGCCAGCGTCGCATGGAGCGGGGGGCTTGCGGCAAGCCCCGGGGTGGGTGAGACAATGAACCTGGCGGGCTGCTAGGTCCGGGCGAGGCTAGCCCGCTGGCGGCGGACCCTTTGAGACGCTGATCACGGCCACGGCGCTGAAGCTGGTCCCGTCGAGCTGAATGCCGTAACAGCCGGGGGCACTGGGGGTCACGCTGCCAATCCATGTTCCCCAGTACGGAGGTGAAGACGTCTGCGCCAGGCCCATGGCGCCGGCATCGGGCAGGCTCGTCGAGCCCTCACCGCTCCAGGCCAACAAGCCTGTCCCATCGAGCCGGCGGCTTCGCACCAACACGGGACCCGTGTACTTGGGATCGACGAGGATGAGGATGGCCTGCGGGCCGGCGGAGTACCACATGAACTGGCCGCTCACATAGGCGGGCCCTTGGCCGAACCCATAGTTCGGCCATTTGCCTGATTGGCCCTTGACGGCGAGGTCGACCTTCGGCGACACCGGACACGACGCGCCGGCAGGCAGCGGCTGAAGATTCACAGGCTTTGCGGTGAGCGCAGACCAGTCGACCTGTGGCGGTGAGGGCGACGGCGTCGGAGGCGCAGCCGGGGGCAATCCAGTCGCGGCTACACCGGTGAACGTGCCCGGCACACAGTCGCCGGCGGGGTTGAAGGAGACGTTGGTGTACGCATATCCCGATGGCGCCGGCGGAAGTCCCGAAACCTTGAAGCTTTGAAGGCCCGACGACGGCGACCACAGCCACACGCGTGAGCCATCGAAGTTTCCGAGCCACATGCCGTGCTGGTCGGAATCGAACCCCTCTGGGTCGAAGTCGGTGGGGTCCCGGGCGGCGCCTGCGTAGAGCGTTGTCACTTGGCCCGCCTGGATCGCGACGATGCTGTATTTCGTTCCGGGATCACGTGAACCGAGGCGGAACACGGACCGGCCCTGGGAGTCCGTTCCCAGATAGCTATAACCGCCGGAGTGGGGCAGCCCCGCCATCGTCATAGGCAGGAAGTTCGGATCGGCGTCTTGCGGTGCCTGTGAAACGCCGCCACTGGCCGGGTCGATGCGCCACAAGAGCCTGACTCCGCCCTGAGCGGGCACGGTCGAGGCGAGGATCCCGGCTGAGTCCCAGTTGATCACTTCGATGCCGGCCGCATTGCTCCAAGCCCTCCGATCGGCTCTCTTCGCGATGTCGACGATGTGCAGCTCAGACGACGTGAAGTTGGAATAGTTCGCGCCGGCCGGCAGCAGGGTTATGTAGGCAAAAGCGCGACCGTCGGGCGACATCGTCCGCCCGGATGCCGGCACCCATCGCTTGAGTGCGGCGGAGTAGAAGCTCGGCGAACCGGGGCCGCCTTGCGGTAGGTCGCCGACGCTCGCGGAAGGATCGACCTGGAAGCCGCCCCCGGGAATGTTGACGAACCCCAGGCTCGCGCGGATGACCGCGCCCTGGCCAGGGTTGCCGGCCTCGCTGGTCACAACCACCGGCAGCGCGCACGGAAACGAATCGGGAGCGGGTTGGGCGACCGGGCTGGGTTTCACCGCCGGCAGATTCGTGCCTTGCGGGCGCAACGCGACCCGTGTGGCGACCAGCACGAGCACCAGCAGCACGGCCAGCACGAAGGCGAGCACCGCCATTCCGCGTGGGTAGGCGCGTCGCGCTGCTCCGTCTGACGGAGTGAGCAGTGGAGCGGACAGAGGCGGCGGGTCGCCCAGCGCGTCTCGAAGGCGGTCGCGGAAATCGTTCTCACGCATCGTCGAGCATCTCCGGGACTTCAACCCGAAGTCGGACGAGCGCGCGATGAACGCGAGCCTTGGCTGCATTGCTGCTGACTCCAAACACTCGACCAACCTCGTCGAAGGGCAGGTCCAGGTAGTAGCGCAGCACGATGGCCAGCTTCATCTCTGCCGGCAATCGGTTCACAGCACGGCGCAGGTCCATGGCGGCTTCGTCGGATCCGGAAGGGGTCGAGTCTTCGATGGGCGTCGTCCCGAGCTTGAGAATCGACCACCACCGATTCCGCCGGCGCTGGCGGCATTCGTTGGCGACGATGGTCAAGAACCAGGCGCGGAGGTTGGAGCCCTCGCGCAATCGGGGAAATGCGCGCCAGGCCTTGAACGTGGCCTCCTGCACCGCGTCTTCGCAGTCGTGTGTGTTCTGCAACATTCCATAGGCCAGGCGCTGGGCGGCAGGGATCAAGGGCGTCACCAAGTCCGCAAACGGCCGGTCCTGATTGGCCTCCGTCAGCCCCTCCAGCGCCGTCACTCCATACGTTTCAATGCGCGGACCGTGCATTCCGTTGCGCGGTGAGCCGAACTCGAGGTTCGGCAACGAGCGCGCTCATTCGTCCGCCGCCACTCTATCGCGCTAGTCCGGATCTCCCGACTTGCTCGGTGAGCGGGTGGCGGTCACGAAGCCCGTCGATTGCTGCGCTTGGGGGGAATCGCGGTGTCGAGCAAAGCTACGACAGCGGACCGCACCGCTCTGGCGGCGGCGACGCGGTCGTCGTCCATACGTGCTGCGACGGCGGCGCCGTCGTAGAGCAGGAACAGCTGTCGACCAACCTGCTTGGCGTCGCGGGCTCCCGCAGCCTTGGCAAGATCGGTGAACAGGGACCAGAGCCAGGCACGATAGTCCTCGGCGACATCCACGCCAGCATCACCGGGTTGCGACTCCGCGGCCGCGCTGATGAATCGGCATCCACGAAACGCGGACCCCGCCAGCAGACCTTCGACCTCCGCAAAAACAGCGAGGATGCGCTCTCTTGGCGTCTTGTTCGCGGCCAGAATGTCCGCGATGCGCGCCTGCCGTCTACGGAAGTGATTCTCGAGGTACGCACGTACGAGCCCGTCCTTGCTGCCGAACGTGTTGTACAGGGAGGCCTTCGTGACGCCGGCCCGCTCGACAATCCGGTCAACACCTACGACATGCACGCCTCCCGCGTAGAAGAGCTCGTCGGCCGCGGCAAGCAAGCGTTCTCTAGCAGATCGGCGCTGCGAGGCGTCAGTGGTTTTCACAGCCATGGGATTCAATCTTACAGACCGGTCTGTGTTATTGTACCGAACGTTCTGTCTAGTTCGTACGTGAAGGAGCCACCCCGATGCCGATGATCGATGTCTACGCCGCCCAGGGAACTTTCAATGACAAGCACACGCTGGCGAAGGATCTTGCCGCCGCCGTGATGCGGTGGGAGAAGGTTCCTGACCTCGCGCTGTTCCGGAACAACACCGCGGCGTTCGTCCACGACCTGCCGGCCGATTCGATATCCAACGTCGCCGGCGATAGCAACTACGTTCGTGTGCAGGTCCTCACGCCGGTCGGCGTCCTCGATCGCGACAAGCAGCTCGGCGTGGTCAGGGAGCTGACCGACATCGTCGCGGCCGCCGCGGGCGATCCGCAGCTGACCGAGCGGACCTGGGTCCTGATCACCGAATCGCCCGAAGGCGGTTGGGGTCTCCAGGGGCACGCCAACACCGGCGCTGACATCGTCGCTGCGGCCCGCCGCGCGCTCGCCGAGAAGTAGCCCCGGTATGACGGCTGCAGTCATGGCCGCCGCGGATCCGCAGAACGCGCCTGCGGGCCGTTCCGGCCGCCTTTCGCGCCCCATTGCCTTCGCGGCGATTGCGGCCATCTTTGTGATCTTCGCGGCGGCGGCAAGCGCGCCGACGCCGCTTTACGTCGTCTATCAGAAGGAATGGGGATTCCCCAACTCGACGCTCACCCTCGTCTTCGCGGTCTACGTGTTCGGTCTGATCGGCTCGCTGCTCGTCCTCGGCGGTCTTTCCGACCACGTCGGTCGCCGCCCGGTCCTGGCGGCGGCCGTAGCGCTGGAAGCCCTGGCCTTCGTCCTGTTCTTCATCGCGGGAAATGTCACCGTCCTTCTCGTCGCTCGGGTCGCGCAAGGGATCGCCACCGGCGCGGCCTTCTCGACGCTCAGCGCCACGCTCGTCGACCTGAACCCGGCCCACTCGCCCGGGCGCGCGGGCCTCGTCAACGGCGTCGCGCCGATAAGCGGCCTGGCGATTGGAGCGCTTGGCTGTGGCGCGCTCGTTCAGTACGCGCCCGCCCCGACGCATCTTGTCTTCGCCGTGCTCTTCGCGGGAATGGTATTCGCGGGCCTGGCCGTCGTCCGGTCGCCGGAAACGTCCGCGCGACGCCCGGGCGCCATCGCATCTCTAGTCCCGCTACTCGGCATTCCCGCCCGTCTTCGTCCGGACGTGTTTGCCCTCGTTCCGATCATCGTCGCCAGCTGGGCGCTCGGCGGGCTGTACCTGTCGCTCGGGCCCTCGGTCGCCGCGAGTCTTTTCGGACTGAGAAACCATCTCATCGGCGGCCTCGTCGTAGCGCTGCTGTCCGGAGCGGGTGCCTTGACCGCCTTCCTGCTTCGGGCTTGGCCGACCAGCAGAGTTTTGGGAATCAGCGCCATCCTCCTTTCGGCGGGGACTGCGTTGACGTTCGCCGGCGTCGAGGTTCATTCCGTGACGCTGGCCGGCGCCGGGACGATCGTCGCCGGTGTCGGATTCGGTGCTTCAGCCCTCGCCTCGTTCGGGACGCTGGCGCGCCTCGCCGCACCCGGCGAACGCAGCGAGGTCTTCGCATTCGCCCTCGTCATCGCGTATCTGGCCTTCAGCCTACCGGCCTTGGCCGCGGGGTTTGCCAGCACCTCTTTTGGTCTGCACCCCACCACTGTGGTCTACAGCCTGGGTGTCGTAGCCTTCGGCCTCATTGCGCTGGCCGCCCAGGGCATACGCAGGTTTACCGCGGCTTAGCGCGGTAGCGGAGTAACCCCTCGCCGGCGAACCCCGTTGATGGAGCATGGCTGGGGCGAGGGGCCCGACTCGATGAGGGTCAAGATGATCCTGCCCGCCCTCACAGAGGCCACGAGCCCGTTCTTCCGGCCGATCAAATACTCGCTCTTCCCGCCGCTGGGCCTCGCCACACTTGCCGCTTACCTCGGCGATGACGATGAGGTCACGATCTGCGACGAGCACGTCGAGAAGCTTCGCCTTGACGACGAGCCCGACCTCGTCGTCATCCAGGTTTACATCACGTCCGCGAGACGTTCCTATGAAATCGCCGACCACTACCGCAGGCGAGGAGCCCGAGTCGCGCTCGGTGGGCTGCACGTCACATCGCTTCCGGATGAAGCCGCGGCACACGCCGACCACATCTTCATGGGACCTGGCGAGGACACGTGGCCGCAGTTCCTCGACGATGTGCGTCGAGGAACGCCGCTGCCTCGCTACGTGTCGCGCGACAGAACCCTGGCGGCGCTTCCGCCGATTCGCCGCGACCTGATAAAGCGGAACCTGTATCTGGTTCCCAACTCGATCGTCGTCTCGCGCGGCTGCCCGCATGTGTGCGACTTCTGCTACAAGGTCGCCTTCTTCCAGGGAGGCAAGCAGTTCTACACGATGGAGGTGGATCGCGCCCTCGCGGAGATCGATCGACTGCCAGGGAGGCATCTCTACTTCTTGGACGACCACCTCTTCGGAAATCCGAACTTCGCCGCGGCGCTGTTCGATGGGATGGCAGGGATGGGCCGGCTGTGGCAGGCCGCAGGCACGGTCAAGTCGGTGCTCGAGCAGCCGGTCGTTCTGGAGAAGGCGGTCCGGTCAGGCCTGCGCAGCCTATTCGTCGGATTCGAGACGGTCAACTCGGCCAACCTGCAAGACCAGCGCAAGTACCAGAACATCGGTCGCGACTATGCGGCGGCCATCCGCCGGCTCCACGACCTCGGCGTGATGGTCAACGGAAGCTTCGTTTTCGGAATGGACCACGACGAGCCCGACGTTTTCGATCGCACCGTGGAGTGGGCTGTCGAGCACGGCATCGAGACCGCGACGTATCACATCCTGACGCCGTACCCGGACACCGCCCTGTACCGGCGGATGGACGCGGACAACCGAGTGCTTCATCACGATTGGGACTTGTTCGACACGCGCCACGTGGTGTTCAAGCCACAGCGATTGACAGCCCAAGAGCTGGAAGCGGGCTACTGGCGGGCATACCGGGACTTCTATCAGTGGAGATCGATCTGGCGGGGAGCGTCGTCCAAGTCAGGGCTGAGGCCACGCCTGCGCCACCTTGCTTACGCGGGAGGATGGAAGAAGTTCGAGCCCCTATGGGACGTGCTGATCAGGTCGAAGCAGGTGCTCCACGCGTTGCCTGTCCTCGAAACGATTCTCACCGGCTTCGGAAGCCGGCCGGCGACGGCACGACCTGCGGCTACACTCGCGCCCAAGGTCAAAGGTTGGACGTCAGAAAGCTTCCCTCTGGGCTGACCAAGGGCTTCCTGTGGGTCGCCAGTTTGATGACAGCCGTCGCCCTCGGTGTGCACTTGACGTCTTACGGTCCCGATCAGATCGGGCCATCACTGATGAACTTGGCCCTGGCGTTGTTCCCAATCGCGTTCTTGATATTCGGGCCGGTCGTCATCGTGGCCGGTCTGGCTCGCATTCCGCAGGACAGGCTCTTCACCGGCTTGCCCGCCTACGTATACGTAATCGGAGGCGCCGCACTCCTCTACGTCTTCGTTGACTTCTTCGCGATGACCCATTTGCTCCCCGGCCAACCCGAGCAGGATGGCTCGAGCTTCTACTTCAACGACAAGGGCAGCCTGATCCCGATCAGCGCCGACGCGTACCGGCTGGGCATGATGCACGCCGCCCGGCTGTTCAGCGGCCACGAGCTCATCTTTTTCGGCGTGTCGGCGGCGATCGCTTACCAGATCGACGGGATCAGGAGTGGTCGGATCACCATCGATGTCGCCCCGCGTGACGATGCGATGGAGCGTGCTCGCCTGCCTTATCCGCTGCAGCGAGTCGTCAGCCTGTGGACGACCCTGACGCCAGAAATATGCGCACAGCGTTTGCTGACCCCAACGCTGCCCCGATCCTTCTTCGATTCATTGAGAGGATTGCGAGGCGAGGCGTCTGTGGCCGGATTTCGGGTCGAGATGGCAAGCGCTCAGTCCCAGATGATCTACGCCGTTGGACGGTTTGAAGGCGACGGCGCCGGCACGTCGATCCGTGTGCTCCTGACCTTCAAGAGATGGCCGCTGATCGCGCTGGGGGCGTCCGCGATTCTCATTCCCCTTGCGTGGGCCGTCATGGGCTTTCTCGGATTTCAAATGCCGTGGTTCGTCGTCGCCTTCGTCGTGCTGTTTGGGGTTGTAGGTAACTTTCTGTTCGGCCTCGACCAGCGGCGGAGGCTGCTGGCTCAGATCAAGCGAGCCACCGATGCAAAGGAGATCTCCCGCTAGGAGCGCTGGCGTGCCAGCCGCACCACGGGAATCAGGCGATCGGTCCTCCGCTGGTAGTCGGCGAACGACGGCCAGATCTTCGTCATCTCGCCATACAGACGGTCGTGCTCGACGCGGTCGTCGACCACACTGGCGCGTGCTTTGAACGTCTCGGTTCCGTTGTCCGTCGGCAGCTCGAGCTCGACCTCAGGGTTGGCCTTGATGTTTCCAAACCATGCCGGGTCCGTCGGCGCGCCGCCCTTCGACGCCACGACGATGGAGTCCTTGCCATCGCGGCCACAGACCAGTGGAGTGGTGATGAGGTCGCCGCTCTTGGCGCCCTTCGCGGTCATGAGCACGACATGGTCGCCCCACATCCCGACTCCACGCCCCCTCTTGGCATGAAACTCGTCGATCGTCTTCTGGTTCCAGGCAGTCGCTTTCATCGTTTGAAATTTACAGCGCGGAACCGCTCGGCATATTCTTCGGCCATGGATGCTTTCATCAAAGTTCCGCCGGCAGTGCGCCCGACAGTGGAGGCGGCCCGGCGGATGGTGAGAGCCATCGCCCCGAAGGCCGAGGAGATCAGCTATCGCGGCGGCCCGCCACGGTCTCGCACCTACATGTGGAAGCTGGTCCGCTACGCGGTCGACGGAGCCAACGTGGTCGGGATCGGCACGTTCCCGAAGCATTCGACGCTTTTCTTCTACCGCGGCCGCGAGCTGGGCGATACGGGAGGGCTGCTCCAGGGGAGCGGCAAGGACTCGCGGTTCATCACGCTGCGCGAGCCGGCCGACGTCGAGCGGGCGGCGGTCAAGCGCTTGGTGCGACAGGCTTTCAAGCTCGGCGGCGTCATCAAGAAATAGCCCGTGACGGGCTACAAATTGTGGCCTGGCGACTGTTTTCCCCCATTGACAGCCGTGCACACGGTGCGATGATCGACATGGCCCCGGTGAATCTGAAAGGCGCAAGCCAAAAGGGTTCGCTGGGGTCACTTCTTTTGTAGGCGCTAAGGCGACGGGCGCCCGGACCGCAGTCCAGGCGCCACGTCATGCCCGCGATGACAGGAGCTCCCGCTCAGCCCCCGAGAGGACGTCGCCCGACAGCGCCGCTCGCGTTGAACAGGCGCATGACGAAAAGAACGATCACGGCACCGATGAACGCGATCACCATCTCGCTCAGGATCGGATGCCCGACGATCGTGATGCTCCAGTGGAAGACGCCGGCGAGAAAGCCGCCGAGCAAGGCACCAACGATGCCCGCGATCACGTCACCCACGATTCCAAGGCCGTGGCCCAACGCCAGGTGGCTGGCGAAGAATCCGGCCACGAGGCCGATGAGAATCCACACCAGGATCGTGTCGAAATCGAGGTTGATGACCATATGTATCAATACCTCCTTGGCCACAAAACGCGGGACTCCTGGCAACCTACTCAAATGTGTATAGAGATGTAAAGACAGGCCTGTTGGGATCCCCAAGCCCGGTTTGGAAACCGCCCCAACCTGGCAGGATGAATGCCCCATGGAAGAGCCTGTCGGGGACCTACGGCCGCCGGTCGCACACCAGCGCCCGACCGTGCTCACCAAGCACGGCGACAGCCGGATCGACCCTTACTTCTGGCTACGCCAGAAAGCCAACCCAGAAGTCATTGCCTACCTGCAGGCTGAGAACTCGTACGCCGACGCCGTCATGGCGCCGGCGGCTGAGCTCCAGGAGCGGCTCTACGAGGAGATCGTCGGCCGCGTCCAGCAGACCGACACGTCGGCACCTTCTTTTTTCAAAGGGTACTGGCACTACGTCCGCACTGTCGAGGGTCTCGATTATGAGATCTACTGCCGGCGCAAAGACTCGATGGAGGCCCCCGAGGAGATCGAGCTGGACGCCAATGAGCTGGCATCGGGCCACGACTATTTCGAGCTCGGGTTCGTCGAACGCAGCCCGGACGAAAACCTCCTGGCCTACGCCATCGACCTGTCGGGCGACGAGCTTCACGAGGTTCGCTTTCGCGACCTCACGAAGGGCCACGACCTCGAGGATGTGCTGAGCGGCGTTTACTACGGATCCGCCTGGTCGGCGGACAGCGGCACGTTCTTTTACGTGCGGCCCGACAAGGCCCTGCGTCCATATCAAGTGTGGCGCCATGCGCTCGGCACGCCTGTCGACCAGGACGTGCTCGTCCTCCAGGAGGACGACGAGCGATTCGAGCTCAGCGTCGAGCTGACCAAGAGCGAGCGCTACATCATCGTCACGAGCTCGAGCCAGGTCACGAGCGAAAGTCGATGCCTGCGCAGCGACCAACCCGACGGCGTGCCCGTGCTGGTCGAAGCTCGGCGCCATGGGGTCGAATACTCCGTCGACCACCAGGAGGATCGGTTCCTGATCCTCACGAATGACGGCGCACACGACTTCAAGCTCGTTGCGGCGCCCATCCATCGACCAGGGCGCGAAGCGTGGGAGGAGCTCGTCCCCGAACGATCCGGCGTGCGCCTCAACGCCGTGGACGTCCACATCGGCCACGTCGTCCTAGGCCAGCGATCAGACGGACTGCAGCGACTGGAGGTCCTCAACAGCGCTACCGGCGACCTCCAGGTGGTCGATCAACCGGATTCCGCATACACGGCGTTCGCAGGCTCAAACCCTGTCTACGACAGCTCGGTGATGCGCTTCTTCTACACCTCGCTGAACGCGCCCTGGTCGACGGTCGACTATGACATGAACACGCGCGAGCGAACAATCGTGAAGGAGCAGCCCGTTCCGGGCGGCTACAACCGCGCAGACTACGTCACCGACCGGCTTTGGGCCACCTCGGCGGATGGCACGCGTGTCCCGATGTCGATCGTCTACCGGAAAGGCCTGAAAAGCGACGGCACCAATCCAGCCGTGCTTTACGGCTATGGCGCGTATGAGCTGCCCAGCGACCCAATGTTCGACGCGGCGCGGCTAAGCCTGCTCGACCGCGGCTTCGTTTTCGCGATCGCCCACGTCAGGGGCGGCGGCGAGATGGGGAGGCAGTGGTACGAGGACGGCAAGTTCCTCTGCAAGACCAACACTTTCGACGACTTCATCGCGTGTGCGGTCGAGCTCATCGACCGCGGGTATACGAATCCGCGACAGCTCGCCATCCGCGGGCGCAGCGCCGGAGGTCTGCTCATCGGGGCGGTCGTCAACGCCCGCCCGGACCTGTTCGCCTGCGCGATAGCGCAGGTCCCATTCGTCGATGCGCTGACGACGATGCTCGACGAATCGATCCCGCTCACGGTCAACGAATACGAGGAGTGGGGCAACCCCAACGACCCCGAGTTCTACGAATACATGAAGAGCTACTCGCCGTACGACAACGTGCATCGAGCGAACTACCCATCGATGCTCGTCATGGCCGGACTCAACGATCCGAGGGTGCCGTTCTGGGAGCCGGCCAAGTGGGTGGCGAGGCTCCGATCCATGACCCTGTCAGCCCGACCGATCATCCTCAAGACCGACCTCGGCTCGGGCCACTCCGGCCCGTCAGGCAGGTATCAGTCGTGGCGAGAGGAGGCGTTTGTATCGGCCTTCATGGTCGACCAGCTCCAGGCTTCTTGACTTCGAAGCTGTGCCCGGCTACTCTAGCCCGGAGCGCACACCCATCCGGGTGTGTCCACGTGATCCAGGAGAGTGAGCATTGGGCGGCCTCACAAAGGAGACCTTCGCCATCGAGGGCGGAGTCTGCCTCGCCGGGCGCGCGCAGGGCGCACCTCCAACTAGGCTGATCGCACACCATTGATCCTCTCGTAACCCCTCTCTCTTAGCCACCAAAAGGACCGTGCGGTTGTTGGGCACCGCCTCGGTCCTTTTTCTTTTTCATCTGTAGTTGTGGAGTGAGTCATGAGCGTTGCGATTGAGATCTTCGGCGTCAAGAAAGCATTTCGGCGCCGCGAGCGCGAGTCCGGCGCGCCCTGGTGGCGTCGCGAATGGAAGGACAAAGTCGCCCTCCACGAGATGGACCTCGTCATCGAGGCGGGCGGTGTGACCGGAATCCTGGGGCCCAACGGCAGCGGCAAGTCGACGCTGATTCGGATCCTCGGCACTCTGCTGACCCCGGATGCCGGCCGCGCCACCGTTTTCGGCTGGGACGTCGTCGAGGAGCCGCTGTCGGTTCGCAGGCATGTCAACCGCGTGTCGGTGGAGGCGGCCTTCTTCAAGGAGCTCAGCCCGTGGGAGAACATGCTGTACGCCGCGCGCCTTTACGGGCGGGGAGCGGGGGGCACGCGCGCAAAGGTCGTCGAGATTCTCGACCGCCTCGGCCTACCGCTCGACACGCTCGACCAGCCGATGAAGCAGCTGTCGCGCGGCCAGCAGCAGAAGGTGGCCATCGCGCGAAGCTTTCTGACCGCGCCGTCACTGCTGCTCATGGACGAGCCCACCACCGGCCTCGACCCGCGCTCGAAGAAGGAGGTGCAGGCGCTGCTCCAGATGTTGAGGGCCGAGCGCGAGGTGACCGTCCTGCTCTGCACCCACGATATGGATGAGGCGGCGCAGCTGTGCGATCGCGTGCTGATGATGGACGCGGGACGCGTGCTTGCCGACGGCACCCCTGAAGAGCTGTGCCGCCGTTATGCGGTCGATGGCGGCACCACCACCCTCGAGGACGTCTTCATGCGCTTGTCCGGCAAGAGCCTGGAGCTCGATGGGGAGGAGGTGGCGGAGAGGTGATCGAGACCCGGCATGTCGAGCTGAACGCGCTGTTCGGCTTCGCCGAGCGGCAGATGCACGTCATCAAGCGCTACTGGGTGTGGGAGGTCGTGTGGCTCTTCTACAGCCTCGTCAGCGTCCTTTCGATCGGCTTCCTCGCCTCCGGTCTCGGAACGCTGGGCGTCGAGGGCAGCTCCTTCGACCTGCACAGGGCCCAGCTCTACCTCCTCGTCGGCGCGCTGCTCTGGGGATACCTCTCGCTGGTCTTCATGGAGGCCGCGTACGCGATCTCCTGGGAGCGATGGGAAGGCACCATCGAGTACACGTTCATGGCGCCTGTGCGGCGCGTCACGCACCTGTTCGGCATCTGTTTGTTCGCGATCGCCTACGGGCTGGCCCGGACCTTCGTCGTTCTGCTCATCGCGACCGCGATGTTCCGGCTCGATTTCTCGCACGCCGACATTCCGGGCGCCCTGGCGGTGCTGGCCGCATCGACCGCGCCGCTCATCGGATTGAGCATCCTGACCGCGGTGCTCCCTTTGCTTTCGCCTCAGAAGGGTGAGCAGATGTCGATAGCGCTGCAGGGCTTTCTGTTGCTCGTTTCGGGCGTCTACTACCCGCTGTCCGTGCTCCCGGCGCCGATGCAGATCGCCGGCGCCGCGTCTCCGCTCACGTATGCGCTCGCCGGCATGCGCCACAGCCTCCTCGACGGCGCGGGTGTCGGCGCGGAGCTGGGTACGATCGCGATCCTGCTGGGGATGGGCGCGGTCCTGATCCCGGCCAGCATCGTCGTGTTCGCCTGGGCTGAGAACCGCGCGAAGCGTCTCGGCCTCCTCAAGCGCTCCGGCTAAAAACTCCCCACTTTCGTCCCCCAGGCCAAACTAATGTTCGCTGCTATCACATTCGACAACCGCCTGTCGTAGCTTCGAATCCCTCAAGCACAAGATGTTGTGCTTTGCTCGGTTTAGGGCTCGGGAGTCGCCCTACATCTTGTGGTAAAGGTATTGACAGGGCTAAGCCTCGTAGTTATGGTTTGCGGCGAATCGCGGTGATCAGTGGGGAGAAGTGGTGAACCAAGCAACATGGAAACATACGTCGCACCCTACGTCCAAGTACGGCACGCCATACACCTCCTCTACGCCACTTCTCCTCGCAGCCGCGATGGGGCCCCAGAAGCCGACGATTCAGAGGTCTCGCTGAGTGGCCGAGATGGGCCGCCGGCTGCCCGTGAACAGGATGGAGACTCTCCTCGGTCCCTCGAGCTTCGCTAGGGAGCTGTGGATGCGCGCGTCCGCGCCGCGCAATCATCGTTTCGACAAGCATGGCAACCCGCTCCCCATGGAGCTCTACGGCTGCGGCTGCGGCCTCTGCGCGCGCAGGCAGCGCTCCCTCCTCAAGTTCTGGGAGGCCCAATGAGTGTTCACCGGAGCACATCGGGTCCGCGTGGACGACAAAGGAAGGATCGCCATCCCAGCGGCATTTCGCAAGCAGCTCCCGGAGGGGAGCTACGTTTCGGTGAGCCAGGACAGCGCCCTGGCGATCTATCCGCCGGACCTGTGGGACGCGTTGGCGCAGGAGCTGCGCAGCCCGCTGCCGGGCCCCGACCAGCGAGCGCTGGCGCGGACGCTCTATTCGATGTCGGAAGCATTCGAGCCGGACGGACAGGGCCGGATCACGCTGGGAATGGAGCAGCGCCGTCTGACGGGAATCGAGTCGCCGTCGACGGCGGTGGTGATCGGCATGGGATCGCGAGTGGAAATCTGGCCCGAGGGCCGATGGGACAGCTACAACGCCGACGCGCAAGGGCGCTTTACAGAATTCGCTGACAGGGTGATCTCAGGACGCTGAGCGGGCACCAACCTGCACTTTCACAAGAGGTAATAGAGCTGCTGAAGCCCCAAGCGGGCGCGGTCGCGATCGACTGCACCCTGGGGCAGGCGGGCCATGCCCGCCAGATCCTCGACAGGATCGAGCCAGGCGGCCGGCTGCTCGGGATCGACCGCGATCCCGCTGCTGTCGAAGCCGCGCGATCGACGCTGGCCCCGTACGGGCAAGAGGTCGTCGCCGTCCACGGTCGCTTCAGCGACCTGGACAGGCTCGCCCGCTCGGCGGGATTCGCCCCCGCCGATATCGTCCTGTTTGACTTCGGTCTTTCCAGTGTCCAGCTCGACGCACCCGAGCGCGGATTCAGCTTTCGCGCCGAGGGACCTCTGGACATGCGGATGGACACCGACTCCACGCTCGACGCGGCGCGCATCGTCAACCATTTCGACGTCAAGGAGATCGAACGGATCCTCCGCGACTATGGCGAAGAGCGTTGGGCTCGCCGGATCGCACAGTTCATAGTGGCGCGACGCCCGCTGCGCACCACTCGCGATCTGGCTTCCGCGGTCGAGGCGGCCATCCCCCGACGGGCCTGGCCTCGCGACATCCATGTCGCGACCCGAACCTTTCAGGGCATCCGCATCGCCGTCAACGACGAGTTGGGCGAGATCGAAGCAGGACTCAAAGCAGCTCTTGGGATTCTCAAACCCGGTGGTCGTATGGCGACGATCAGCTTCCATTCATTGGAAGACCGCTTGGTGAAGTCATTCTTCAACGTCGAGTCGAAAGACTGCATCTGCCCACCCCAGCAGCCAGTCTGCACCTGCGGCCACCGGGCAACCCTCCGCATCGTCACCCGCCGTCCCGTCCGCCCATCCGAGGCGGAGGTGGCGGCCAACCCCCGCGCTCGCTCGGCGCGGTTGCGGGTGGCGGAAAAGATCTGACTCCATCCCTCCCACCCAAGTCCTGGCGTCCGGTCACCCCGCCGGCCGCCAGGCGCCACTTTCAAAGCAATAGATGAGGCACACGTCTTGACATCGACTCGAATACTCACCCGGCGCCGCCTCGGCACGATCGGCGCGACGCAGCACGTCCCGGCACGCCGGCGACGGCGCACGCGCGGCTTCGTACAGGTCGCGGGCTCGGTGGCCAACGAACGGCTGCACCTGAACGCGTACGCGCACGCCTACCTCGGCTTCGGCGCGGTCCTGAACGCCATCCTTTTCTATCTGGCCCTGGCGGCGCAGATCACCCAATCGTCATATGACATCGCCCGCCTGCAGGACCAGCAGCGCCAGCTCGTCGCCGAGCAGGACCAGCTGCGTTACCAAGAGGTGACGCTCCACGCGCCGGCCCAGGTCCAACAGCAAGCCGCGCAGAGTGGGATGCAGCGCGCTGCGCCGACCGCGTACGTTCCCGCGCAACCGGTCGCGATCGACCTCCAGGCGCCGTCCGGCGCATCGCGCAGCGACGGCACGCCCCTGTGGGAGCGCTACCTGGGCGCGATCTTCAACAAGGTCGGCGGCACCCGCGACGTAATGGCGGCCGGCCACTAGATGGCAGGGGCTCTCGCCAAAAGGGCCCCGCGAGTTGAGCACGTCATGGGCGCGCGGCTGCGCATCCTGGCCCTGCTCCTGGTCGCGGCTCTGCTCGGCGGCGCTGTGTGGGCGCGGCTTGCTTACTGGCAGGTGCTTCGCCATGTCCAGCTCTCCGCCCAGGCCCAGGCTCAGTACCACGAGGTCGTCGAGCTGCCGGCGGTGCGCGGCGCGATCTTCGACCGCAACCTGACCCAGCTCGTTGTCAACACGACCGTTTACTCGGCGTTCGTTTCCCCCGACCAGGTGGCCCAGGGTGTTCGCGAGCGCGTCGCCGATGGCCTGTCCACCGTGCTCGGCGTGGACAAAGCCGGCGTGATGCACACGCTCGAGTCAGGATCGAAGTTCGCTTACGTCTTGCGGCGCTTCCCCAAGGCAAAAGCCGACCAGCTGCGCGCGTTGAAGCTGCCTGGTGTCGGATTGGAAGAGGAGACGCAACGTTCCTATCTGCCGGGAATCGCCCCCGGCTCGACCCTGGCTGCGAACCTCCTCGGTTTCGTGAAGTACGACGGCACCGGGCAGTACGGCCTCGAGGAGTACTACCAGAAAGACCTCGCCGGCGTGCCCGGCTACATCTCGAGCTACAGGGACCTCGCCAATCGCGAAATCGTCCTCGGCACGCATACGCACCAGGACCCCGTGAACGGGTCAGACCTGGTGCTGTCCCTGGACGCCAACGTCCAGTACGCGGCTGAGCAGGCGCTAGCGGATGGTGTGCACAAGGCGAATGCCGAGAGCGGCAGCGTGTTGATCATGGATCCCACAACCGGCGGAATCGTCGCCTGGGCCGACTACCCGAGCTACGACGCCAACAATTTCACGCACACCGACACGGCGCTCTTCAAGGACAACATCTCCAGTTATCTCTATGAGCCGGGCTCGGTCATGAAGGTGGTCACGCTCTCAGGTGCCATCAACCAGGGCGCCATCACGCCAAGCACCGTCATCAACGACCCGGGTTACCTCAACGTCGGTGGCTACCGGATCGCCGACTGGGACCACCGCAACCACGGGAACATCGACTACACCTACGTGCTTGCGCACTCGCTAAATGTCGGAGCGATGAAGGCGATGCTGGCCGAGGGTCACACCGCGAACTACAGCTACCTGAAGGGATTCGGGCTGACGCAGCCCAGCGGCATCGACGTCGCCGGCGAGAACTTCGTGCCTCTGCCCGCGCAGGACCAGATGAGCGACAGCCAGTACGCCACCACCGCGTTCGGGCAGGGCATCGGTGTGAACATGGTGCAGATGCTGTCCGCGATCAACGTGGTCGCGAACGGTGGGCGTTATGCGCCGCCGCACGTGGTCGAGCGTGTCGGCACGTCGATCAACCCGCTGCTGTTGAAGCCGCAGCGACAGGTGATCACCGCGACCGCCGCGCAGGAGATGACCGCGATGATGGAGAACGTCGTCCAGCACGGTTCCGGATGGACCTCGCGCGTCAAGGGCTTCGAGCTGGACCAGGCCGGGAAGACCGGAACCTCGCAGATTCCGGTCAACGGCCAGTACACGCTGGACGTCTGGGCGTCATACGTCGGTTTCCTTCCCGCCCAGCACCCGAAGTTCACGATGATCGTCGTCATGCGTAAGCCGCATTACCCCGGCAGCGGCTCGGACTGGACTCTGAACGACGGCTACCTGACCGCCGCGCCGGTGTGGCAGAAGATCGCCCAGGCGATCGTCCTCGACTGGCGCATAACCCCGGACTAGGAAACCTGTGAAATCTTCGATTTCACAGGTGGAAAGACTCGGTTGCAAAGAATGGTGAAGCGCAGCACAGCGATTGGGATACGCCCGAAGTGAATTCGGGCTTCCGCTCCACTTGCAAGAATTCAGAAACGTGTCGATGACGCCCCCCGTTTCACACTTACACATATGAAGTTGACGCTCCTCGAGCTGCTCGAGGCGACCGGCGGTGGCGAGATCGGAGGCACCCAGGTCGGAAATACGTTCTCGACCTACCACACCGACTCCCGCGAAGTCGTGCAAGGGGGCGTGTTCTTCGCCCTGCGTGGAGGCAAGACCGACGGGCATCGGTTCATCGCGGACGCGCTGGGACGCGGCGCCGCGGCCCTCGTCGTCGAGCGGCGCACGGAGCTGGCTCACGGCGTCGTCGAGATCCTGGTCCGTAACACCTGGGACGCTCTCTACTTGCTCGCGAGCTACGTGCGCGAGCGCGTCCATCCGCTGGTGATCGGCGTCACGGGCAGCAATGGCAAGACATCCACCAAGGAGATGGTGGCGGCCATCCTCGAGCGCAAGTACACGGTCCTCCGCACCACCGGCAACCTCAACACCGAGACCGGCGTGCCGATGACGATGCTCAAGCTCGAGCCAGAGCACACGGCCCTCGTGCTGGAGATGGGAATGCAGCGCGCAGGCGACATCGGCCGCCTCGCGAAGCTGGCGCAGCCGGCCGTCGGCATCGTCACCAACGTTGGCACCGTGCACATGGAGTTCTTCGCCTCGCAGGAGGCGCTTGCGCGCGGCAAAGGGGAGCTCGTCGGGGCGCTTCCGCGACACGGCGTGGCCATCCTCAACGCCGACGACGCGTTCTTCCCGCTTCTTTCATCGATGTCCGACGCGCCCGTGACGAGCTTCGGCTTGGGCGCGGGTGACTTTCGCGGCGAGCACTACTCGGCCGGCTCCGCCGGCGGCTCTCAGTTCACCGTCCGCGACGTCGAAGTCCGCCTTGCGCTCGAGGGCCGGCATCAGGCGCGCAACGCGCTGGCCGCCCTGGCCGCCGGAGAGTTTGCGGGATTGAGTGTCGAGGAAGGCGCCAAAGCCCTCGCCGATGTGGCCGTGCCGCACCGGCTGCAGGAGCACGAGACGTCGAAGGGCTTCGTGATCGTCGACGACGCCTACAACGCCAGCCCCGAGTCGATGCTCGCGGCGTTTGAAACGCTCGCGGAACGGCCTCGAGAAGGCCGGCTGCTCGCGGTCCTGGGTGCGATGGGCGAATTGGGTTCCCTGGCCGTCGAGTCGCACCGCCGCGTCGGCCGCCGGGCCGCCGAGGTGTTCGACGCCGTCGCCGTCCTCGACAGCGAGCTCGGCCGCGTCCTCGCCGACGCGTCCGGAGCGCACCTCGTGCCCGACAGGGAGGCGGCCGTGACCTGGGTGAAGAACAGCGCCCGCCGCGGCGACCGCGTGTTGATCAAGGCATCGCACAGCGCGGGTCTGGATGAGGTCGTGAAAGAGCTGACAAAGTGATCTTCGACGTCCTCACCTTCGTGGTCGCGTTCGTGATCGCGCTCGTCCTCTATCCGCCTTTCATCCGCCTACTGCAACGGCTGAAACAGGGACAGGTGATCCAGGCGGAGCTCCCCGACAGCCACCAGAGGAAGGCAGGCACGCCAACCGGTGGCGGCATCCTTTTCGGTGTTCTCGGCGTTGTCGGCGGGCTGCTCGCGACTCTCGCCGGGCACACCGGCGCGTGGCCTGCCGTCACAGGACTTGTGGCTGGCGGCGTCATCGGTTTCGCGGACGACCGCAGCAAGCTGCGCGTAGGCTCGCTCGGCATTCCAGCGCGCCTCAAGCTTCCGATCCAGCTTCTCCTGGCGGTGCCGGTCGCCGCGATCGCGCTGTCGCAAGGCGGTTCGCATCAGCACCTCCTGCCGAGCGTGCCCTGGCTCCTGTTCCCGTTGGCGGTTCTGGTCATCGCCGCCACCGCCAATGCCGTCAACATCACCGACGGCATGGACGGCCTCGCCGGCGGGCTGTCCGTGATCGCGATCGCGGCGTTGGCGCTGCTGCTGCCGGGTGCTCCCGCCGGCGAGAAGGCTGTCGCGATGTCTCTCGCTGGTGCCCTCGTCGCATTTCTTCTGTACAACCGGCATCCCGCCCGCGTGTTCATGGGCGACACGGGCTCGCTGGCGCTCGGCTACGCGCTGGCGGCGATGGCCGTGCAGCAGGGCTTCCTCATCCTCTTACCGCTTCTCGCGCTCGTGTTCGTGCTGGAGACCCTGTCTGTCATCATTCAGGTGGCTTACTTCAAGGCCAGCCGCGGACGCCGTGTTTTCAAGATGGCCCCGATCCACTACACGTTCCACCACGAGGGTTGGTCTGAGAACCGCATCGCGCTCTCCTTCTGGGGCGCGGGGCTCGTCTCAGCGCTGGCTGCTGCCGGGGTGGCGCGGCTGATCACGTGACCGCCCTCGTGGTGGGCGCGGCTCGCAGCGGCGTCGCGCTGGCCGGGTACCTCGCTCGGCGAGAACGCGTGCGCGTTGTCGACATGAAGAGCGAAACGGAACTGCGCGATGCGCTGGCGCTGTTGCCGGCCGGCGTGGAAAAAAAGCTCGGGGGCTATGACGACTCGGTGTTGGCCGGCGTTGACGTCGTGTACGCCAGCCCGGGCGTGCCGTGGGATGCCCAGCTCTTGAATGACGCGCGACGGATGGGCATCGAGGTTTCAAGTGAGATCGACCTGTTCTTGCGGCTCTGCCCGGGGACCGTGGTCGGGATCACCGGGACAAACGGCAAGACGACGACGACCGCGCTCACCGGCACGGTTCTTGCAGCGGGCGATCGGCCGGTCTTCGTCGGCGGCAACATCGGCGACACAGTTCTCGACCGCCTCGAGGAGGTGACGCCGAGGCACTGGGTCGTCCTCGAGCTGTCCAGCTTCCAGCTCGAGTCGGTGGAGAGGCCGCATTTCCACGTCGGGGTGATCCTGAACATCACGCCCGACCACCTCGACCGCCACGGCACCTTCGAGCGATACACCGACCTCAAGGCGAAAGCGATCGAGTTCGCGGGCGCGGACGATTTCGCGGTCCTCAACGGCCACGACCGCGTTGTGCGTGAGCTGGCGTCTCGTACTCACGCGCATGTGGTGTGGTTCGACGAACACCAGCCCGTGCCGCCGATGCCGCTGCCCGGCCGCCACAACCTCGAGAACGCGCTGGCTGCCGCTGCAGTAGGTCGCATCGCCGGCTTGAGCGACGAGACAATCGATGCCGCGATCAAGTCGTTCAAGGGCGTTGAGCACCGCCTCGAGCTGGTCGGCGAATGGGACGGGGTGCGCTGGTACAACGACTCCAAGGCCACCAACCCAGACGCGGGACGGGTCGCGCTGAGCGCGTTCCCGGAAGCGCCGGTAGTGCTCATCGCGGGCGGCTACGGCAGCGGCTTCGAGCTTGGCCCGTGGCTGACCGACGTGATGCGCCACGTCGATGCGGTGGTCTTGATGGGCGCATCTGCCGAGCTGCTCGCGACGGAGTTAACGCGACATCCGAAGGTCGAGCGCGCCGCCAACCTCGATGAGGCGGTGGAGCTGGCGGCCGGCCTCGCGAGGCCTGGAGGGGTCGTGCTCTTGAGCCCCGCTTACAAGAGCTTCGACATGTTCAAGGACTACGAAGACCGCGGCCGGCGCTTCAAGGCCCTGGTGCATAAGAGGTATGAAAAGTGAGCGAAGGCGCACGGAGCGGGCGCCATCCCGACCGCTTGCTCATGTTCACGACCGTGTTGCTGTGCGGCGCTGGGCTGGTCATGGTCACCAGCGCGAGCGTGGCTTTTGCCTACACGCAGCACCAATCCGCCTTCTACTACGCGGAGCGGCAGGCGGCCTGGATGCTCATCGGTTTCGCGGGCTTGTTCCTTCTCGGCCGGATCGACTACCGCCGCCTGCGCCCGCTGGCGCCGGCGGGTGCGGTGGCGGCATTCCTGCTGATGCTGCTGGTCCTGGTGCCGCATCTCGGCGTGACGGTCAACGGCGCCAGGCGCTGGTTCGACGCCGGTCCGCTGGGAACCTTTCAGCCCTCGGAGCTCGGCAAGCTCGCGTTCGTGTTCTTCATCGCCCACTGGATCGATCGCAACGCCGCCCACCTCGGCGACCTGCGCAAAGGCCTGGTTCCTTTCGTGGCGATGCTCTCGGCCGTGCTCGTCCTTCTTATGCTCCAGAGGGACCTCGGCACGTCCATTGTCATCGTGGGGATCTTCCTCAGCGCGTATTGGGCGGGCGGAGGTCGTTTCCGCCATATGGTCCTGCTCGTCGGCGGGCTCGGCCTTGCCTTCATCGCTTTGACGCTCCTGGAGCCCTACCGGTTCGCGCGCCTGACCAACTTCAAGAACCCGTTCGCCGATCCGTTGGGCGCCGGCTTTCAGTCGACGCAGGCCCTGTACAGCCTCGCGTCGGGAGGTTTCTTCGGCGTCGGCATCGGCCACTCGGTCGAGAAGTACGGGTGGTTGCCCGAGGCGCACACGGACTTCATTTTCGCCATCGTTGGCGAGGAGACCGGATTGTTCGGCACCACCCTGGTCATGGCGGGATTTCTTTTCTTCGCAGTGCGCGGATACCTGGCCTCGCTGCGCGCACCCGACCGTTTCGGCACCTGCCTGGCCGCGGGGATCACGACCTGGATCGCCTTCGAGGCGTTGATGAACATGGCCACTGTGACCAACACGCTGCCGATCGCCGGCGTGCCGCTGCCCTTCTTCAGCTACGGGGGCACGGCGGTGGCGACCACGCTGGCTGCGGTCGGCGTGCTGCTGAGCATCGCCCGCTTTGGATCGGGCACCGGATTCGGACGGGAAAAGAGGAAGGATGAGGCTTTTGATAGCTGGCGGCGGGACCGGAGGGCACCTCTATCCGGCGCTCGCGGTCGCGCGCGCGTTTCGCGCTGAGGAGCCGGATGGCGCGCTGCTGCTGGTCGGGCGGAAGGGCGGGCCCGAGGAGAGGCTCGTCCCGGCGGCAGGTTTCGACCTGGCGTCCGTCAACGTGCGCGGTTTCGACCGGGACGCGCTCTGGAAAAATGTCGCTCTCCCCGCGATCATCCCCGCCGCGCTTCGCTCTGGTCTTCGCATCGTCGATCGCTTCCAGCCCGACGTCGTGCTCGGCATGGGTGGTTACGTGATGGCGCCTGCCGTCGCGGCTGCGCGGATGCGCCGGATCCCGTACGTGCTGCATGAGAAGGACGTCCGCCCGGGACTGGCCACGCGTTTCTTCGCCGCCGGCGCCGCCGCGATCTGTACGACGCTGCCGGGAACCGAGAAACGCCTTGGCAACGATCACGTGGAGCTCACGGGTGTGCCGCTCCGCGAGGGCTTCGAGCCGCGCACGCCGGCGGTGCCGCCAAAACGTCTTCTGGTACTGGGCGGAAGCCAGGGGGCGCGGCACATCAACGAGGCGGTCTGGGGGGCGCTGGATGAGCTGCGCAAGCGATTCGAGGAGGTCGTTCACGTCGCCGGCCGCCAGGGCGCCGATGGTGTCGCGGCGCACGCGGGCACCGGTTACCGCGGGCTCACCTTCATCGATGACATGCCCGCGCTGATGGCGGTCGCGGACCTCGTCGTAAGCCGAGCCGGCGTCGGGACGATCGCCGAGGTGACGGCGGTCGGCCTGCCCATGGTCCTGGTGCCGGGCACGTTCGGCGGGGGCCACCAGGAGGAGAACGCGAAGGCGATGGTGGACGCCGGCGCCGCGGTGCGCATCGCGGATGCCGACCTCAGCCCGGCGAGCCTTTTGGCCGCGATCGACGGGCTCAGCGCCGAGAGTCTCCGCGCGATGGCGAAGGCCTCTTCGGCCGCGGGCCGGCGCGACGCCGCGCAGCGAGTGCTGGCGGTCCTGCATCGGGTGGCTAGGAGGTGATCCCGGGGATGCCGACCGGATCTTTGGCGTCTAGGCGGCCGATCTGCGGCGTCGCCTCCTGCGCTCCTCGCTTGCGAATCCACGAATGCGCGCGCTGCGGTGCTCGTCGGCTCCTTGCATCTCGACCGCCGATCCACCAAATCTCTCGGCCGGCCCCCCGGGCCCACCTCCCCAAATGAAGGTGCACCTCATGGGCATCGGCGGCGCGGGCGTGTCCGCGCTGGCTCGCGTGTTCCTGGCCAGAGGCGACGAGGTCAGCGGATGCGACGTGAAGGAGTCGGACACGACGGCGGCTCTCGAGGATGCCGGCGTGCGCATCTTCATCGGCCACGACCCTGAGCACGTCCTCTTCCAGGACCTGCTGGTCTACAGCGGGGCCATCAAAGCTTCACCCGAACTGGATGCCGCGCGGGCGATGGGCGTGAAGGTGCTCTCACGCGCTGAGATGCTGGCCGAGCTGATCAATGAATCCGATTCGATCGCGGTCGGCGGCAGCGCAGGGAAGACGACCGTGACCCACATGACAGGCCACATCCTCACCGAGGCCGGGTTCGATCCCACGGTTCTCGTGGGCGACGGCTCGAGCGCCCGCGCGGGGCGGTCGAAATGGCTGGTCGCCGAGGTCGATGAGTCCGACGGCACTCTCGTCCTTCACCACCCCAAGCGCGCGATCGTCACCAACATCGAGTTTGACCACCCCGACCACTTCAAAGACGTCGAAGAGGTGTCGGACCTGTTCGCGCGATTCGTGGCCGGGCTGCCGGCCGACGGCGTCGCCGTCCTCTGTGCCGATGACGAGCGCACGCGCTCGCTGGAAACGCCCGCGAAGCGAATCACATACGGCTTCAGCCAGGACGCCGACTATCGCTGTGGTGAGGGCCGCCCATTCGCGATTCATCACGGCGGGCACGAGCTGGGCAGGGTCAACCTCCGGCAGCCCGGCCGCCACAACGTGCAGAACGCGACCGCTGCCGCCGCGATGGCGCTCGAGCTGGGCGTGAGCTTCGCCGACGTAGCGGGCGCCCTCGAGCGATTCCCCGGCGCGCACCGGCGGCTGGAGTTTCTCGGCGTGTTCCAGGGCGCGCCGGTCTACGACGACTACGCACACCATCCGACCAAGGTGCGGGCCACACTTCAAGCGGCGCGTGAGATGAGGCATCGCCGCCTGATCGTTGTTTTTCAACCCCACCGCTTCTCCCGGCTCGCCGCATTGATCCGGGACTTCTCACGCTCGTTCACGGACGCCGACCGGGTGCTGGTGCTCGACGTTTACAGCGCAGGTGAGGACAACCCGACCGGCATCCAGGCGCGCGACCTGGCCGACCTGATCCCCAATGGCATCTACGTCGGTTCCTTCGAGCGCGCACGCGAAGCGCTGGAAGGTCTTGTCGGCCGGGACGACGTGCTGCTCTTGATGGGCGCGGGCGACATCCGAAAGTTGGGCGATGAGCTGGCGCAAAGGGTCTAACTTCACCTGGCTGCGCGACCTGCCTGGCGTTCGCCAGGGCGAGCCGCTGGCCGCGCGCACGTCGTTCGGCATCGGGGGGCCGGCCGAGTTCTTCGCGGAGATGGCCAACCCTCAATCCATCGAGCTCGCGCTGGAAGGATGCCGGCTGCGTGGCATCCCATATTTCCTGCTTGGCGCGGGAACCAACCTGCTCATCGCGGACGCGGGGATCGAGGGCCTGGTCATCCGGGTCGTCAGCCGCGACTACGAGGTCGAAGGCACGCGCGTGCGCGCCGGGGCGGGCCTGAAGATGATGCGGCTGGCGAGGATCGTGGCGGACGCGGGATTGCGCGGCTTCGAGTTCGCGATCGGCGTGCCGGGCACCGTCGGCGGAGCGGTCTACCAGAATGCCGGCTGCTGGGGCAAGGAGCTGCGCGAGGTGCTCGTCGAGGCGCGGGGATTCCAGCCTGGCGCCGACCGGCGTACGTGGAGCCTGCAAGACCTGCAGCTGGGCTACCGCACGTCGGCACTTCGCGACGGCCCGCTCCACGGCTCCCTCGTCATCGACGCCACCATCAAGTTGGAGCGCGGCGACGGGGAGGAGGCCAAGCGCCTGATGGCCAAGCTCACCAGCGAGCGCAATCAGACGCAGCCGATCAAGACCAAGAACTGCGGGAGCGTGTTCATGAATCCGCCGGGAGACTCGGCGGGAAGGCTGGTCCAGGCCGCCGGTCTGAAAGGGGCGCGCCAGGGCGCGGCCGTCATCTCGGAGCTGCACGGGAACTTCATCGTCAACCAGGGCGGGGCGACTGCGGCGGATGTCGCCAAGCTCATCGAACACGCCCGAGTGGAAGTCATGCGCCGCTTCGGTGTCGAGCTCGTCCGCGAGGTCGAGCTGGTGGGGAGGTGGGATTGAGGATCGCTGTGCTGCGCGGAGGACGTTCCGCTGAACGAGATGTGTCCTTGCGCTCCGGCGCGCAGGTGGAGAAGGCGCTGCGCGGTCGCGGTCACGATGTGACCGGTATCGATCTCGACTCCGCGACGTGGGACGTCCTCCGCGACGGCAAATTCGCTTGCGTCTTCAATGCCCTCCACGGCCGGTTTGGTGAGGACGGCACTGTGCAGGGAATGCTCGAGCTGCTCGCCCTCCCGTACACCGGCTCGGGCGTGCTCGCATCGGCTCTATGCATGGACAAATCGCGCGCCAACGCGGTCATGGCGGGCGCCGGGTTGCACGTGCCGGAGCACGAGGAGCTGGAGCTGAAGCAGGGCGTGAGCGCGGATCGCGTAGAAAAGTTGGTCGCGCGCTTCGGCCTTCCGCTGGTGGTCAAACCCGTGCGCGAAGGGTCGACGATCGGCATCACCATTGCACGCGACGCCGAGCAGGTCGCGAGCGGGCTGGTCCTCGCCGCGCGGTACGACCGCCGGGTGATGGTGCAGCGATTCGTGGTGGGGACGGAGATCACCGTCGGCGTCCTCGCCACACCTGACGTGCAGGTGCTGCCGACGCTGGAGATCGTCAGCGACAACCCCGTGTACGACTACGACGCGAAGTACACCCCGGGCAAGTCGCACCACATCATCCCGGCGCGCATCCCGGAGGCGGCGCGCGCCGCGGCCTCTGAGGCGGCCGGCCGCGCGTTCACGCTCCTCGGCTGCTCTGGGATGGGACGCGTCGACATCATCGTCGATGCCGGCGGCACGCCATGGCTGCTCGAGGTCAACACCGTCCCGGGGCTCACCGAGCTCTCGCTGTTGCCTGACGCGTCGCGCGCGGCGGGCATCACTTTCGATGAGCTGTGCCAACGCCTGGTCGACCATGCGGTCGGCCGTCGTCAGCACCACGTGGGTCCTGCAGCCGAATGAGGTTTCGTCGACGTCGATCGCTCCTGCCTCGCGTAGGCCGGCGCCCAAGCCCGGAGGATGCCGCGCCGTTGAAGGGTCAGCTCTGGACCCGCTCGGAGAGCAACTTGCGTGAGCCCGACGTGCACCCGATGCGCCGGATCATCGCTGCAGGAGTCGCAGTCGTCGAGTGCGCGCTACTCGGGTGGTTGTGGTTCGGGCCGGCGATGGCGGTCAGGTCGGTCGACATCTCCGGGGCGCACCACCTCAGCACCTCGCAGGTGGCTAGCGCGGCCGGGCTCGACCGCAGTGGATCGGTGCTCGCCGTCGATGGCGAATCAGACCGCCAGCGCCTGCTCGGACAGGTGTGGGTGCGCACGGCTTCCGTCGAGCCGCAGCTCGACGGCACGGTCGTCGTGAGCATCACCGAGTGGCAGCCGATCGCCGCCTATCACGCGGGGACCGGCAAGCGGTATTTCCTACTGTCGAGCCAGGCGATCGTGTTGGGACCGGCCGCATCCGCGGGAACGCTGGTCGACATCCAGGGCCCGGCGGGACCGGATCTGAAAAGCGGCGCGCAGGCGCTCGACCCTGCGCTCCTTACCGCCCTCGTCAACATCCAACGCGGGTTCCCCGCGCTCATCGGCCAGGAGGTGGCGGGTTTCATCGTCGATTCCTGCGGCGACCTGACGCTGATCTCCAAGAAAGGCTGGAGGGTTTACTTTGGCCGCGTGCTGACGCCCGAGGAATTCACGACGCTGCGCGACAAGCTGTCGGCGCTAAAGGCGATATCGGGCCATGGCAACGTCGACTACAACTCGACGGACCTCTCCTACGTCAACGTCATGAACCCGGCCGAGCCGGCCGCGGGCTATAAGTCGCGCACACCCGCAACCCCTTCGCCATCGCCTGGTACGCCTCAGCCTTCGCCGTCACCGGTGCCGACTTGCAAGTAATCGTCGTCGCGATTCTGTTTGCGCTTCTTGGCGTCGTGCTCGGCTTGATGTCGCCGCTCACGATTCCCATCGTCTACGCGCGATACACAGCGGTCGCGCTGCTCGCCGCTCTCGACTCCATCTTCGGCGCGTTCAAGGCCTACATCGCGGGCACCTTCGAGCCGCGCGTCTTCTTCAGCGGGCTCCTGACCAACGCGACCCTGGCGGCGGGTTTGACCTACTTCGGCGACAAGCTGGGAGTCGAGCTGTACATCGCCGCCATCGTCGCTTTCGGGGTAAGGATCTTCAACAACTTGGGTGCGATCAGGAGGCATTACCTGTAATCCCAACTATCAACAGGAGGCACAAGTGCTAGTCCCGGCGCCACGGTGACCCACAAAATCTGGTCCACCAGCGCCCGGGAGCCCTTATAATCTCGGCAACCCGCCCTTATTACTACTACGTTCCAGGAGGCGTTCCAGCACACATTGTCGCGGCGGAAGCGATCTGTCGGTCTTGACCTGGGCACGAGCCGGGTCGCCGTCGTCATAGCCGAGTCTGACGAGTCGAACGGGCCCGTCAGCATCATCGGCGTGGGCGAGAGCCCTTCCGACGGCCTGCGCAAGGGCGTCGTCGTCAACCTCGACAAAACCATCGCGTCCATCCAGGCCGCGGCCGTCGCTGCCGAACGCATGGCCGGGCAGCGAATCGAGTCGGTCGTCGTGTCGCTCGGTGGCATCCACCTGTGGTCGCAGAACTCGATGGGCGTCGTCGCCGTCGCGAGCGGCGATCGCGAGATCGGTGAGGACGACGTGCAGCGTGTCGTCGAAGCGTCACGCGCGGTGAGCGTCGCGTCCGACCGCCAGGTCATCCACGTCATCCCTCGCGCGTACACGGTGGATGGGCAGGACGGCGTCCGCGACGCGATCGGCATGACGGGCCACCGGCTCGAGGTCGAGACGAACATCATCACCGGTGCCCAGACCGCGGTCCAGAACGTCATCAAATGCGTGCACGGCGCGGGCTTCGACATCGAAGACGTCGTCTGCTCAGGGCTGGCCGGAGGCGAAGGCGTCCTGACGGCACAAGAGCTGGACCTGGGCGTCTGCCTGGTCGACATTGGTGCCGGCACGACGGCGGTCGTCGTCTACAACGAAGGCTCCGCGCGACACCTCGCGGTACTGCCGGTCGGCGGCAACCACGTGACGAGCGACATAGCCATCGGCCTGAGGACGACCCTCGACGAGGCCGAGAGCTTGAAGCTCAACTACGGCCACACGCTGCCCGAGGTCATCGACCATGGCGAGAAGGTCGAGGTGCGCCAGGTCGGTGGCGATCGCATCAACGCCCTGCCGCGGCGCTTCCTGGCCGAGATCATCGGCCCGCGCATGAAGGAGATCTTCCAGATGGCGCGCGAGGAGGTGCGAAAGAGCGGCTTCGACGGGCTGCTGCCCGCGGGCGTCGTCGTCACCGGCGGCGGCTCGCGGCTCATGGGCACGACGGATGCGGCCCAGCTCGTGTTCGACACCTCGGTGCGACTGGGCCAGCCAGCCGGAGTGACCGGTCTGGCGGATCGCGCGCAGGGGCCTTCCTTCGCGGTCTCGGTGGGGCTGGTCAAGTGGGGGTTGAAAGCCCACTCGCGTGCCCACAACAACACCCGGCAGCAGGTGTCGTTCGGTTCGACCTACCAGAAAACAGTGAGGGGCTTCGAGATTTTTTCTAGAGAACAGACCCGGAACCAGCTGGAGCTCGCCATAGCTAAAGCACATTTGCACCAGGAGGAAGTCGTGAAAGAAAGTGAGTTGCACGAAGGGCGAGCGCGAATCAAGGTCGTGGGTTGTGGTGGCGGCGGCGGCAACGCTGTCAACCGCATGATCTCGAAGGCGCTCAAGGTTCAGTTCATCGCCGTCAACACCGACAAGCAGGCGCTCGAGCGGTGTCAGGCCGACGTCAAGGTCCAGATGGGCAACAAGATCACCCGCGGCCTCGGCGCCGGCGGCGACTGGACGCGCGGCCGGGACGCGGCTGACGAAAGCCGCACCGAGCTTTCAGCGGTGGTCCAGGACTCGGACATGGTCTTCATCACCGCCGGCATGGGTGGCGGTACGGGCACAGGTTCGGCGGCGATCGTCGCCGAGCTGGCCAAGGAAGCGGGCGCGCTCACGATCGGCGTCGTCACGCGACCCTTCGGGTTCGAAGGCCGTATCCGCAACGACACAGCCGAGGAAGGGATCAAGGCCCTGCGCAGCCAGGTCGACGCGCTGATCGTCATCCCGAACGACCGGCTGGCCCAGGTCGCCAGCTCCAAGACGACCCTCGAGGAGGCGTTTCGGATGGCGGACGACGTCCTCCGCCAGGGCGTCCAGGGCATATCCGACCTGGTCACTCAGCCCGGCGTCATCAACCTCGACTTCGCCGACGTGAAGGCGATCATGGAGAACGCCGGCGAGGCGCTCATGGGCATCGGACACGGCGCGGGCGACTCGCGCGCCGAGGATGCCGCCAAGCAGGCCGTCTCCAGCCCGCTGCTCGAGACGTCGATCGACGGCGCCAAAGGCATCCTCTTCAACATCACCGCGGGCAAGGACATCACCTTGCAGGAAGTGCAGAAGGCGGCTGAGATCGTGCGCTCGGCGGCCGACCCGGGCGCCAACATCATCTTCGGCGTCGTCCGCGACGACACCATGCAGGGCGAGATCAAGATCACGGTCATCGCCACCGGGTTCGGCGGCAAGACGCAGCAGGAGGCCAAGCAGGAGGTCCGCCGGACGACCTTCGAGCGGCCCGAGTTCGGGGCCGAGGACCTCGGCGACATCAACATCCCCGCGTTTCTCCGCAACCGAATGTAGGAATACTCATTAGCCCATGCGATGCCCGTATTGCGGTCACCACGACCTGAAGGTGGTCGACTCCCGAGACTCTGAGGTCGGGGAGGCGATCCGCCGGAGGCGTGAATGCCTGCAATGCGGGCAGCGCTTCACCACGTACGAGCGCATCGAGGCGGTGCCGTTCTACGTCACCAAGAAGGACGGGCGCCGAGAAGATTTCGATCCGCAGAAGCTCTTCACCGGTCTGAAGAAGGCGACCGAAAAGCGCGACATCTCCCCCGAGCGTCTGCGCGCGATCGTCGACGACATCGAGGCGGAGCTGAGGCGTTCCGGCCGGGTCGAGATCCCCAGCGGGGAGATCGGCGAGATGGTGATGGACCGCCTGCGCGACCTCGACGAGGTCGCGTATATCCGTTTC
>VBFD01000173.1:0-2626 GCA_005883585.1 Chloroflexota bacterium | reverse complement strand
GACGTTGAACAGGTCTGCCGCGGGCCCAACCACAGCACCCAGGTGGTCTACCAGGCGGTCACCGTACCGGGCGCGCAGGTCCAGGAGCTCGTCGACGCCGAAACCGACCGGACGCCGAACGCTGCCGTGAATGGTCGAGAAGGCGACGAGCCGGGCTCCACGCTTCGCCATCTCCACGGCGGTGGCGCCTCCGACCTTGCCGAAACCCTCGATGGCTACGGTGCGCCCTTCTAGCCCGCCTAATACCGTCTCGGCGGCGGTCGCGACGCCGAGGCCGGTGAGGTATGCGTCGAGCGGCATGCCCATGTAGTCGGTGTGCATGAGGTCCGCCTGGTCGGTGCCGGGGAGAGAGCGAAAGTCGTCGGGGACCGTGCCGAGGTCGGTTGCGGTCAGGAACTTCCCCGACTCGACCAGCGGCCGGATCTCGTCCACGTAGCGCCGAACCGCGTCATCTCGATCGGCGGGGACCGCGCGGATGGCGCCTTTGGCGCCGCCGAAGTTGACGCCGAGGACGGCGAACTTGTAGGTCATCGCCCGCGCCAGAAGCTGGCTCTCGCGCTCGGTTACGTCCGGGGCGAGTCGCGTCCCGCCCGCGCTGGTCGGGCAATCGAAATCGAACGCCACGTAGGCGTCCACCGTCTTCAGGCGCAGCGTTTTCATGCTCTCTACTAAGGTTGGCATGATGCCGGAAGCGTTGTTGACGACCGTCGTCGGCAGCTATCCCCAGCCCGATTGGCTCGTCGACCGAGCCATGCTCGGCAGCCGCCTGCCGCCGCGCACGCGAGCACTGGAAATCTGGCGAGTCGCACCCGAGCACCTCGAGCAAGCCCAGGACGACGCCACGGTCGTTGCCATCCGCGACCTAGAGCGGGCCGGCGTCGACATCATCACCGACGGCGAGATTCGGCGCGAAAGCTACTCGAACCGATTCGCCACCGCCAAGTGCGCGATGTCGAGTTCTTGCGCGCGAATACCACGCGACCAATCAAGGCGACGCTGCCGGGTCCGTTCACGATGTCGCAGCAGGCCCAGGACGACTACTACAACGACGAAGAGGCGCTGGCCATGGCGCTCGCGGAAGCCGTCAATGAGGAGGTGCGCGACCTGCTCGCGGCGGGCGCGGACGTCGTTCAGCTCGACGAGCCGTACCTGCAGGCGCGGGCCGAGAAGGCGAGGCTTTTCGCCATCAAGGCGATCAACCGGGCGCTGCAGGGGATTACCGGGACCACGGCCCTGCACACGTGTTTCGGGTACGCGCACATCGTCCATTCGCGCCCGAACGGATATCCGTTCCTCGAGGAGCTTGCCGACGTCAAGGCGCGCCAGATCTCGATGGAGTCGGCTCAGCAGAAGGTCGACCTGTCCGTCCTGAAGAGCCTGGCCGGGAAGACGCTGATCGTCGGGGTGATCGACCTGGCAGACGACAGCCCGGTCGAGGACGTCGACACCATCGCCGCGCGGATCCGCAACGCGCTGCGGTTCGTGGAACCGGAGCGTCTGATCCTCGCCCCGGATTGTGGGATGAAATACCTGCCGCGGGCGAAAGCGTTCGGCAAGCTGTCGGCGTTGGCCCAGGCGGCGGCGAAGGTTCGCGCGGAGCTGTAGTGCTCGCGACACGCGGCGCCGTCGGCCGGCTGCTGGCGCCGGCACGCATCGGCGGTTTCAGGTGGTTCTGGCTGGCGACGGCGCTGTCGGTCGGCGGCGACTTCTTCAGCTTCATCGCGATCAGCTGGCTGACCCTCCAGCTCACCGGCTCGGCGCTGGCTCTCGGCATCGTGTTGACCGCACAGGGAGTCCCGCGAGCAGCGCTTTTGCTCGTTGGTGGGGCGCTCACCGACCGCTTCTCGGCACGCCGGCTCATGAGCGCGTCGGCCCTCGCGCGGACGGTGCTCATGGGAGCGATCGCACTGGATGTTGCCGCGGGGCATGTCCAGCTCTGGCACCTCTACGTCTATTCGGTGCTGTTCGGCACGCTGGGGGCGTTCTTCATTCCCGGCCAGGGGACCGTGCTCCCGCGCCTGATGCCTAGCGATCTACTGGAGGCCGGCAACGCCGTGATGAACATGGGCCTGCAGGCGGCGCGTGTGATCGGCCCGGCCGCAGCGGGACTGGTCGTCGCGCATTTCGGGCCGGCGTCTTCATTCGCGATCGACGGCGCGTGCTTCTTGCTGTGCGCCATCGCGCTGCTCCAGCTGCGGATTCCAGCCTCGGTCAAAGGCGCGTCGCAGGACCTTTTAGCCAGCATCAGGGCCGGCCTCACCTATGCCTGGGCGGATCGCGCTCTGCTCGGCGTGTTGGCGATAGTCATCGCGCTGAACTTCGCTCTCACCGGACCGTTCCAGATAGGGCTCGTCTTGATTGCGCGGCAGCGCTTGGGCGGCGCGAGCTCGCTTGGAATCGTGCTGGCTTCTGGCGCCGTCGGCTCGCTTCTGGGCACCCTTGCCGGGGGCACCTTCAGGCCGCGCCGCGTCGGCCTGATGTTCATATTCGTTCCGTTCTACGTCGGCATCGTTTCGGCGATCCTCGCGTTCACCTCGATCCTGGCCGTGGCGATGGCCCTGTTCTTCATCATCGGAACCGGCATGGGCTTGGTCAACGTGATAACGCCGACCTGGCTCCAACGACG
>VBFD01000172.1:0-2947 GCA_005883585.1 Chloroflexota bacterium | reverse complement strand
CGCTGACGGGGCTGCTGGTGGCCGCCGTTCCGTTGATCGGTGTGCTGCTGGCGCGCCTGACTGGGAGCGATGAGCGCTTCGGCGGCCGGCGCCTTCTCGGCCTGCTGCTCGGTCTGGCGGGTGTCGCGGCGCTGGTTGGACTGGACGTCTCTGGAAGCAACCTCGGAGCCGTGGGCGAGGTTGGCCTGGTGGCGCTCGGGCTACGCCATCGGGCCCATGATCGTTGCCCGCCGGCTGGCTGGCGTTCCCGCCCTGGGCGTGGTGGCCGCCTCCCTGCTAGTGACGGCCGTGGTTTACGCCCCGTTTGGCCTGGTCCAAATGCCCTCAGCCATCCCCTCCACTCGCGTCCTGGTCGCCGTCGGCATCCTGGCCCTGGTCTGCACGGCGGTGGCGTTCCTCTTGTTTTTCGCCCTCATCGGCGAGGTGGGGCCGGTGCGGGCTACCGTCATCACCTACTTCAACCCGGCCGTCGCGCTGCTGCTGGGCATCGTGATACTGAATGAGCCCTTCACACTCGGCGCCGGGGCCGGCTTCGTCTTGATCCTGCTGGGGTCGTTCCTGGCTACTCGCCGTGGGCCGAGGGCTCGTGTGCCGGACGTCGCCTTGAGAGACGCCGCCGCCGCCGGGTAGCAGCGAGTCGAGCGCTCGTCGGGCGCCTCAACGCTTTCGCGCCGAGACGATATTCGAAACCATGTGCGTTCGGACCTGACCGTCGGAGACCAGGGGCGCCAGGTACCGGGCGCCAACCGCCCACAGCGTGGCCCGCTCCTCGTGAGCTAACTGGGCGACCGCGGTGGCAACCGGCGAGGCGGCCAGCGTCGCCAGGGCCTGCGGGATGCCTTGCTCGCAGACCAGCGGCAACCGCACCTCTTCCAGGACCACCTCGCTAAAGCCTCCGGCGCGAAGGACGGCGACGAGGTCCTCGCCCCGCGGCCACCGGAACGGAGCGCCATAGGGTTCGGCCTGGTCGGCCGGCAGGCACTCGCGCAGGGCGGCGTCGAGGGCGGCGAAGCTGGGCTGGAGGGCGATCTCTCGCCAGACGGCAGCCACCAGTCGGCCATCGCGCCGGAGGGCGCGATGCATCTCCGCGATGGCGGCGCCGCGATCGGGGAAGAACTGCAGGCCCTGCTGGCAGGTCACCACATCAAAGGCCTCGTCGGGCACCGCCAGGGGCGCCGCCGGCGACACCACGTAATCGAGCGCCGCCCCGCCTGGAACGGGTGGCTTGCCGTTCGCGATCGCAATCATCGCCGGGCTGATGTCGACGCCGACTACCCGGCCTCGGGGCCCCACCCGCTCGGCGGCGAGCCTGGCGACGGTGCCGGGTCCGGTCGCCACGTCAAGCACAACGTCCCCGGGCTGGAGCTGCGCTCGTTCAATCAGGCGCTTTCCCCAGGGAATGAAGATCCGGGGAAGGTAGATTTTCTCGTAGGCGTCCGCGACACTCTGGACGGAGAAACACCCGAAGACTGTCGGCCCGGCCTGGTCGCTCCTCTTCGTCACCTGACCTCCCAGTCTGCCCACGCGGGTGCCGCCAGACTACACCAGCTGGGCGTCAGGAGTTGGCACCTCAAGGCTGCCCCCTCCCCTCCCCCTCCCCAGGGGAGGGGAGAACCTTGTGCCATTGACCTGCAGCCGGGCCGGAACCGAACTGCGACCCGGTCTTTGTCGTTTGACTAGGGTCGATGGGCTATTCCTTGTCCATGGGGAGGCTGGGGACTCACCTGCTACGCCTGTATTTGCTGATCGCCGCGCTTGGCCTCGGCATGTCGGCGGTAGCCCTCCTGGGCGCAGGCGCGACGCCGGTGAACTCGGACGCTAGTGTGCCGATCCCGACGGGAGCGATCCACATCTCGGGGATCGACGCCCATGATGGTGATCTCAAGCAAATCAACGGAACCTATTACCTGTACGGGACCAGCTACGGGTGCGGATTCCAATGGGGCGTTCCCTCTCCCTACTGTGGGGTTCGCATCTATACCAGCCCCGACCTGACCACCTGGACCCCCACCGGATTTGCGTTCGACGCCAGCACGAGCGCCTGGCAACGGTGGTGCGGCGGCAGTGGCTGGCCCGAGCCGGGCGGATGCTTCGAGCCGCGGGTGGTGGCGATCGACGGCGGCCGACGCGGTCGGAGAAGGCGACCTCTGGTTAGCGGTCGCCAACCACCATATGGATATCTCCCTGCAATCGCGCAACGGCAGCTACACCATCAAGTCCGGCTCGCTGGGCCAGCCGGGCATCGAAGGGCCCGGCCTGTTCCGCAACGGCCCGGAATGGGTCATGACGGTCAGCTACGGGGCCTGCGGATACTGCTTTGGCACCCAGATGGCCTACTTCACCAGCCGTGATCCGCTGGTGTCTTGGCAGTTTGGCGGTGTGGTGAGGTCGGACGCGTGCGGTGGTCAGCCGAACGGCGTGGTGACGCTGAACGGCCAGACCTATGAGTGGCTCGACATCTGGAACGGCCACCAGCAGGAAAGCCAGACGGCGGCCCCCATCCTGCTGAGCCCGCTGGCGTTCAATCCGGATGGGACCCTGCAACCGTTGAGCTGCGGCTACTAGCCCGGATTCAGGCTGGGCGAAACCACGTCCGGTACTATCCCCTTCACGGTGCGTACATCTGCACACGCAAAAGGACGCTTTGTCCACGGAACCGCAAGTTAAGGTACATTCGCCTAGTCGACGCCACGCCAATCGGGTGTAAGATGGCGGCGGTTAAGGGCACCCATGGCAGCCGGGCACGTCCTGATCATCGAGGACGATTCAAGAATAGCGGAGCTGTACGCGTCAAAGCTGCGTCGCGGCGGCTATGAAGTCGACGTGGCTCGAGACGGCGTGTCAGGCTTCGACCTGGCAGGCTCGCTGCTGCCTGACGCCATTATCCTGGACATTCATTTGCCCCGGCTGAGTGGGCTGGCCGCGCTTGCCGTCCTCCGCAGGGAGG
>VBFD01000087.1:0-8612 GCA_005883585.1 Chloroflexota bacterium | reverse complement strand
GCAACTTGCGGTTTTATTGATATAGAAGGTGGGCCGAGAGCGGCGATAAGCCGGGTTCTGTATCCCTTGCGGGATGGCGACCATCTGTCTGCGACGCCGGTTGCCCGGCGCCTCTAGCGACCGATACCCGAGGGCTCGGCGAGCAACCGTGAACGCCCTCCTATTTGGTCTTGCTCCGGGCGGGGTTTGCCTGGCCGGCCGGTCACCCGGCCGCCGGTGGGCTCTTACCCCACCGTTTCACCCTTACCTTGCAGCTCGTCTCCGGAGACACGCACTGCCTGGCGGTTTGATTTCTGTGGCACTTTCCTTCGGGTCGCCCCGACTGGGTGTTACCCAGCGCCCTGCTCTTTGGAGCCCGGACTTTCCTCCAACCGTATTCACTTACGTCGGCGGTCACCCGTCCGCCTCGACCCAGGCGAAATTCTACCCAGACGGCTTGGGTTTCTTCACCCTCTCGTCCAGCGCCATGTTCACGAGCTTGTCCGCGCCGCGGTTCTCCTCGCGACCGACGTGGCTGACGGTGACCCGGTCGCCGAACTGCTGCAGGAGCTCCGTCGCCTGCTTGTGGAGCTCCTTCAGCTCGGATTCTTTCACCCTCCACTTGCCGTTGACCTGCTCCACCACGAGCTTGGAGTCGAGATAGACCTCGAGACGGTCGGGTTTCCAATCGGCGACTGCCTTCAACCCCTCGATCAGCGCCTGATATTCGGCCTGGTTGTTGGTCGCAACGCCCAGAAAACGGTGGAACGTGCGCAGCCGCATGCCCTGGTCGTCCTCGATCACGACCCCCAACGCCGCCGGTCCAGGATTGCCGCGAGCGCCTCCGTCCGCGCGCAGGCGCAGCGTCGTCAGGCGAGCACCAGGATTCGGCCGCAGTTCTCGCAGTTCACGATCTCGTCCCCCTGCCGGAGCATCTGCATGCCCCTGGACGTGACCGTTACCCGGCAGGCCGTGCACTGGTTGTTCCGAACCTCGGCGACGGCGGGATGCACGCGCTGCCGGGTGAACGCGGTCCGCGCCGCCGGCGGCACCTCGGCCCACACCTGCTCCTTCTCCGCCTCGACCTCCGCGAGCTCCGAGCGAAAACCGCTCAAGTCCGACTCCAATCCCGGCGCCTCCGCAGCGGCCTGCGCGCGCGCCGCATCGAGGTCGGCCGTGGCCTCACGCATGTTGTCATCGGCGATCTCGGCGTCCTCCATTAGACGGAGCTCAGCCTCTTCCTCGTCAGCGAAGCGCGCCTTCATGTGCTGCACCTCTTCCGACATCTGCATCAGCTCGGTCGGGTTGCGGATGCGGCCGCTCATCAGCTCTCGTTCACGCGATCGGAGCCTGGTGCGGTGATCCTCTCGCGCGCGATCCGATTCGTGCAGCTTTCCCGCCGCAGCCTCCTGCGCCGCGCGGGCAGCATCGACATTCTCTTCGAGCCGGACAACTTCGGGATTTGCTTGCAGCAATGATTCGATCCGCTCGATGTTGTCGCGCAGCACCCGCTCGCGATCCACGAGCCGCTGGTACTGGAGCAGGAGCTGAGCGGGCCTCGCCACCGCCTACGCTTTCGTCGGAATTTCGGGGCCGACGTCGAAGCCGATGCGATGGCCGGCCGCGGCGCGGTCCTCGGTGACCGCCACCTCGCCGAACCTCGCCTCGTAAGCGGCCACGTTCTGGGTCAACAGCTGCGAAAGCAGCTTCATATGGTTGGGGCTCATGCCCACCCGGCAATAAACGCGTACGAGCCCAGGATCCTCGGGCGCCCATTGGCCGAAATTGAGGACGAACCCGAGCGGGTTGCCGTTGATGAGCACCGCATCGGTGTAAATGACCTGGCTCGCACTGTCCTGAACCTTGACACGGACCGGAAGCTCGCTCATTCGAGCACCACCAACACCTGGCCCTCCTTGACCACCTCGGCCTCCCTGACGCGGATCTCGCGAACCGTCCCGGCACGCGGCGCCGTGACCGAGATCTCCATCTTCATGGACTCGAGGATCAGGAGCACGTCGTCCTCGGCGACCTTGTCTCCCGGCTTCGCGGTGATCTTCCACACGTTGCCCACGAGCTCCGCCTTGACCTCAGTCACGAGACTTCAAGCCCAGCTGCGATCTGGCCTCCGCGATCGAAGCCACCTCGTGCCCGAGGTCACCGCACAGCCGTGCCGCCTTTTCCACCAGCTCACCATTGCCGCGAGCCATCTTCCCCTCCTCCACGTAAAAGTTGTCCTCGAGACCGACGCGAACGTTGCCGCCCATCGTGATCGCCGCCGCGACGAGCGGCCATTGGTTGAGGCCGATGCCGATGACCTGCCAGTGCGATCCCGCCGGCAGGCTGTCGACCTGGTCGACCAGGTGACGAGTCGTACCGGGAATGCCGCCCAGCACTCCCATGATGAGGCTGAACTGCAACGGCGGTTCGAGCACTCCCATGTCGATGAGCGGCCGCGTGTTGCCGATGTGGCCCGCGTCGAAGCACTCCATCTCGGGCCGCACGCCGGCGGCGTTCATGGTCTCGAGGAAGAACTGGATGTCATGAAACGGGTTGGCGAAGACGTGATCGTGATAGAAGACCTTCCGCTTCTCGGAGTAGATCGCGTAATTCATCGAGCCCATGTTCAGCGCGGCCATCTCTGGCTTGAGGTCGCGAATGTGGGCGATGCGTTCCTCCGGCGGGATGCCGACGGCACCGGTCGAGAAGTTGATGATCGCGTCGGTTCGCGCTCGGACCTCTGAGAAGATCTCGGCGAAAGTCTCCACGCTCCAGTCCGGCCCACCGTCCGGTTTGCGCGCGTGGATGTGCACGATCGCCGCACCCGCCTCGGCGGCGCGCTTGGCCTCCTCGGCGATCTCCACCGGCGTGTAGGGGATGGCCGGGCACTGCTCGCGCGTCGCAAGCACACCCGTGAGCGCCGCCGAGATGATCGTTTTGCTCAAACCGGGATGTTCCCGTGTTTGCGCCACGGCCGGTCGACCTTCTTGTCGCGCGCCTGCTCGAGGCCACGCACGATCACGCGCCTCGTCTCCGCGGGATCGATGACGTCGTCGATCATCGCCCAACCCGCGGCGATGTAAGGGCTGATCTGCGCCCGGATCGATTCGAGCATCCGCGCGCGGGTCTCCTCTGGATTATCGGAAGCTTCGATCTGCTTGTTGAAGATGATGTTCACCGCGCCCTCCGGCCCCATGACCGAGATCTCTGCGAACGGCCACGCGACGAGCACGTCCGGCTGGTAGCCCTTGCCGCACATGACGTAGTACCCGGCGCCGTATGCCTTGCGCATGATCACCGTGATCTTCGGCACAGTTGCCTCTGAGGTCGCGTACAGCATCTTCGCGCCGTGGCGGATGATGCCTTCCTTCTCTACTTGCGAGCCGACCAGGAAACCCGGGACGTCCATCAGGTACACGAGCGGAACGTTGAAGGCGTCGCACATGCGGATGAACCGGGCCGCCTTGTCGGCGGCGTCCACGTCGAGGATGCCGCCTTTCTGCATGGGTTGGTTCGCGACGACGCCGACCGCGTGCCCAGCAGCACGCGCGAAACCGACGACGATGTTCTTGGCCCAGGTCGGTTTGATCTCGAACCACGACTCGTGGTCGAAGATCGCCTTCACGACCCGCCGCACGTCGTAGCCGGCGCGCGGGTTGGCGGGCACGATCTTCTCGAGCTCGGTCACCAACCGGTCGGCAGGATCGCCGGCCTCGACGAATGGCGCCTTCTCGGTGTTGCTCGATGGAAGGTACGAGAGAAACCGGCGCACGGCTCCGATGCACTCGGCGTCATCGGCGACCTCGTTGTCACCGACGCCGGATTCGTAGGTGTGCACTTGCGAGCCGCCCATGTCGTGATCGGTGACGTCTTCGCCGGTGGCGGCCTTGACGAGACGCGCGCCGCCCAACGACATCGAAGACGTGCCTTTGACCATGGGCACGAAGTCGGAAAGGCCCGGGATGTAAGCGGTGCCGGCCGCGCACGGGCCGAGCATGACCGCGACCTGCGGGATGACGCCTGACATCACGACCTGGTCGTTGAAGAGGTAGCCGGTGCCGGCAAAGGTCGAGCCAGCAGCCTCCTGGATGCGAGCACCGGCCGAGTCGAGCAGCCACACGATGGGTTTGCGGTAGCGCAGGGCCAGCTCGCGCACGCGAGCGGCTTTGAACTGCTCGCCGACCGCGCCCATCGAGCCCGCCATGACCGTGAAGTCGTAAGCGATCACCCAAACCTGGCGGCCGTCGACGAGTCCGTGCCCGGTGACGACCCCGTCGGCCGGCGTGCCGTCGGCGTCGACCTCAACCGGTCCCCGGACCGGCTGCTGGTGCGCAAGCAGGCCGAACTCGACGAAGGTGTCCGCGTCGAACAGCAAGTCGAGGCGCTCGCGGACCGTGAGCTTGCCGCGGCCCTTCTGCTTCGCGATCTTCTCCTCGCCACCCATCGCGAGGTTCTTCTCGCGCTTGGCTTTCAGCTCGGAGATCTTCGCTTCGTACTCGTCGCCCACCGGGGGAATTATCGGCCGACCAGGAGATCCGCCCGCCCGCCCCAGCGGTCGAGGAAGCGGTAGAAGTTGCGCTTCGACAGCCGGTCTCGTTCCTTCGGGTCGGTCGCCTCCCACAGGCGGTGTTCGTGCTTGATCAGCGGCAGACCGGCTACGGCCTGGGCCCGGCCCCCGCGATCGCGCAGCCGGAAGCTGAACTCGATGTCGGCGATGCGGTAGAAGCGGAACTTGGGGTCGAAGCCCTCCACCGCCTCGGCGTCGGAGCGCCGGAACGCCATGCAGTAGCCCTCGATGGCATCGACGTCTGGCCCTGCATCTTCCTCGAATTCCTTGAGCGTGCCCTTGCCTCGGAGCCCGAACGGCCCGACCACGACCACGGTCGGATCGCCCAGCGCCTCGAGCAGCGGTGTGATGGCATCGCCGGTGAGCTCGACGCCGGGATCGAAGAGCACCACCACCTCGCCCGCGGCGGCCTCGATCCCCGCGTTGACCGCGGTCGCAAAGCCCACCGGCGGATCGAGCGTTACCAGGCGCAGCCGCTCGGCCGCGCGTGACTGCAGCCAGCCGGCCATTCGCGCGTCGCCGGAGTTGTCGACCAGGAGCGCTTCGAAGTCGGCCTTGCAGTAAGTGAACACCGACAGCAGCCACCGCTCCACGTCGGGGCGCCAGCCGTGGACGACCGTCAGAAGAGTGACCGCGCGAGCCACGGGCTTGATGCCAGGCGCAACTGGAGCTTTGAGCGCCTGCAGCTCGCTGCCCTCGGCGCTATCCAGGACCTCCCACCCGCCGGCACGCAAGCGCTCGCGGATTGCGTCCGCCGCCGCGAAGTCGCGCTCGCGCCGGCGCACGACGCGCTCGGCGACCAGCTCTTCGGCTTCGGTGCGGTCCGCTCTAGCCCTTCTTGGCTTTGACCGCCGCTGTGAGCGCGGGCACGATCTTGAGCGCATCGCCGACCACGCCGAGGTCGGCCATCTTCATGATCGGGGCCTCGGCGTCCTTGTTGATGGCGATGATCACCTTGGACGCTTTCATTCCCACCGTGTGCTGCATGGCGCCGGAGATTCCGACCGCGATATAGACGCCCGGGCGCACCGACTTGCCGGTCTGGCCGACCTGCATGGAGTAAGGCACCCAGCCGGCGTCGACAACGGCGCGGCTCGCACCGACAGCGCCCCCGAGCGCATTCGCCAGCGCCTCGAGCAGCGGGAAGTTGTCGGGGCCGCCCATGCCGCGGCCGCCGCTGATGACGATCTTGGCGTCCTCGAGCTTCACCTTCTCTGAAGCCTCGGCCACGCGCTCGACGATCTTCGCCCGCTTGGAGCCGTCGGCGATGGTCACGGCCAGGTCTTTGACTTCCGCCGTCCCGCCAGTCTCCGACGCTTCGAACGACTTCGGGCGCACCAATACGATCGCGGGCTTGCTGTTGGCGCGCATCGATGCCATCTTGGCGCCGCCGAAGTAGGGCACCTTGGCCACGAAGCCGCCATCGCCGGCGTTCACATCACCGGCGTTGGAGATGAGTCCCTTGCCCAGGCGGGCGGCGAGGCGACCGGCGACGTCGCGCGAGTCGGACGTGAACGCGAAGAGGATCAGGTCAGGCTGTGACTGCTCATGCAGCGCGGCCAGCGCGTCCGCAGCAGGCTCCGCGATGAAGTCGTCGAAGGCCTTGTCCTCGTTGACGTGCACGACCTTGGCGCCATGCTTGCCCAATGTCGCGGCGGCGTCCTTGGCACCGGTGCCCAGCGCGATGGCTTCGACATCACCCAGCTCGCGTGCTTTCGCCATCAGCTCCAGCGCCGTCGACTGCAGCTTGCCCCCATTCATCTCGGCGTAGACCCAGACCTTCGCCATCCCCTAGACGACCTTGGCCTGGGCGAGGACCTGCATGATCCGTTCGACCGCGTGTCCGTCGTCCTCGATGACGGCGCCGGCCTTGCGGGCCTCGGCGTCGGCGACGCCCTCGATCGTCTCGCCCGGCTCGCCGCGCTCGATGCCGAGGTCGCCCAGCCCCACCTGTTTGATCTCCTTCGAGCGCGCCGCCATGATGCCCTTCAACGACGCGTACCTCGGCTCGGCGATGCCGGCGGTCACCGTGATGAGGGCGGGCGTCGAAGCCTCGACGACCTGGTAGCCGTCTGCCGTCTGGCGGTGGACCTTCACCGTGGTTCCGTCGACCTCGACCTTTTTCGCGATCGTCAGCTGCGGCAGGCCGAGCAGCTCGGCGAGCATCGGCGGCACCATCCCTGTGCTGCCGTCGTACGACTCGGTGGCACAGATGACGAGGTCGGGCTGCTCGGGCTTGATCGCGGCCGCGAGCACGCGCGCCGTGAGCAGCACGTCGGCGCCGGCGAGCTGCTCGTCCGTAATGAGCACCCCGCGGTCGGCGCCCATGGACAGGCCTTTGCGAATCGCGTCCCTCGCGCGCTCGGGGCCCATCGAGACGAGGATCACCTCGCCGCCGTGGACTTCCTTCAGCTGCAGTCCTTCCTCGATGCCGCACTCGTCGCCGGGGTCGAGGACCACCTCCCGATCGCGCGCGACGGTGTTGTCGGCTTCGAGGACGGTGGTGGCGTTTGGGTCCGGCACCTGCTTGACAGTGACGACGATCTTCACAAGACAGCCATTATCCCTGCGCCGGGAAATCGTCATGGAAGCGCTGATAGTCCTCGCGAGTGTTGAGGCTCCGAAACAGGTCCGGGTCGAGACCCTCGAGCCAGGTCACGTCTAGCCGATCGGCGAGGTCGGCCGCCCTGAGGCGCCCGGCATCGAGAGCGGCGGTGACGGCCGGCAGTGACGAGCGCCGGTAGGCTGCGCAGACCGGCTCGGGCCGACCATCGATGCGCGGCATCGCGGCATCGCAGCTACGTGCCGCGGCGACGGCCCTCTCCGCCAGCCCCCGCGGCACGTACGGCATGTCGCAGGCAATGGCGAAGATGACCTCGTGGCGGGCGATCGTCAATCCAGCCTCAATGCCCGCGAGTGGGCCTGCGGCCTTCTTCCGATCGAAGACCAGCCGGTAGGGCACGAGCTCCTCGAGCTGTTCGGGTTCGGCGAACGACACCACCACCTCCGAGAACGCGGGGCCCAGGCGTTCCACCATCCAGCGCAGCAGGTTCGTCTCCCCCACCTCGAGCCAGGCCTTCGGCCGGCCCATGCGGCGGCTCTCGCCGCCTGCGAGCACGAGCAGTGTGGCTTGCATCACCACTATCATCGGCCCGGCTGTGAAAGCGATCGACTTCCACGTTCACCTGCCTACGCCCGAGTGGCTGGACGTCTCGATGCAGGGATACGTAGAGGCTGCCGAGTCGTACTTTCGCTCCAAGGTCGTGCGGCGCTCGCTGGAAGACCTGGCGCGCGACTATACCGAGCTCGACGTGCTCGCGGTGCTGCTTGCGTGGGACGCCGAAACCGCGACCGGACGCCCGCGCGTGCCCAACGAGCTGGTGGCTCAGGCCTGCCGAGACCACCCGGAAGCGTTCACTGGTTTCGGCAGCGTCGACCCGCTGAAGGGCGACCGGGCTGTCGATGAGCTGGATCGCATCAGCGAGCTCGGCCTGAAAGGCGTGAAGCTGCACCCGTCTTTACAGGCATTCGCGCCCGACGACGAAAAACACTGGCCGCTCTACGAGAAGTGCGAGGAGCTCGGCCTGATCGTGCTTTTCCATACCGGGACCAGCGGCATCGGCGCGGGGCAGCCGGGCGGGCAGGGCATCCGCCTCGACTACGCGCGGCCGATCCGGCTGGACGCCGTCGCCGCCTCGTTCCCCGACCTCAATGTCATCGCAGCGCACTTCGGCTATCCCTGGCACACCGAGCTGCTGGCGATGGCGCTGCATAAGACAAACATCTACATCGACATCTCGGGCTGGGCGCCGCGGTACATCCCGAGTGACGTGATCCGCGACATGAAGGGCCGGCTCCAGGACCAGTTCGTGTTCGGTAGCGACTACCCGTTCATCCAGCCCAAGCGATGCCTCGACGAATTGGCGACACTGGAGATTCCCGAACCGGTCCTTCAGAAACTGCTCATCGGCAACGGCAAGCGGCTGCTCGGCCTGTCGTAACCACCCGCCAGCCTGGCTGAGGCACTCGCCTGGAGGCGGACCGTTCGCTCTGGAAAGAAATCGAA
>VBFD01000171.1:0-2503 GCA_005883585.1 Chloroflexota bacterium | reverse complement strand
TCGGAGGTCGATCACCTCGACGCTGATGCCTTCCGCCTCCAGCCGGACGGCGGCCTCCTGGGTCACCGCGCGGAGGTAGCCGTAGGTGATGGCCGAGACCGTTGCCCCCTCCTTGACTACGGCCGCCTTGCCCAAGGGGAGTAGGGCCCCCTCACCGTCCGCCACCGGCCCGCGGGCCGCCCGATAGAGCTTTTTCGGCTCCAGGAAAATGACCGGATCCGGGTCGCGGATGGCCGCCTTGAGCAAGCCCTTGGCATCGGCGGGGGTCGACGGGAGGACCACCTTCAACCCCGGAACGTGGCAGAAATAGGCCTCCACCGACTGGGAGTGATAGAGCGCGCCGCGCACCCCACCGCCGGTCGGAGCCCGGATCACCAGGGGGCAGGAGAAGTCCCCGTTGGAGCGGTAGCGGACCTTGGCGATCTCGTTCACGATCTGATTGAAGGCCGGGAAAATGTAGTCCGCAAACTGCATTTCGGCGACCGGGCGGTAGCCTTCCAGTGCCAGTCCCTGGGCCACGGCCGCGATGCTCGATTCAGCCAGGGGCGTGTCCAGCACCCGGTCAGGACCGAAGCGCGGCTGCAGGCCCTCGGTGGCTTTGAACACCCCGCCCTTCAATCCCACGTCCTGGCCCAGCACGCATACCCGAACATCCCGGTCCATTTCCTCGAGGAGCGCGTCGCGGATCGCCTGGACGAGGGTTCGGTCAGCCATCGGCGTACACGTGGCGGGTGAGGGTCGACGGATCGGGCTCGGGCGCAGCCTCCGCGGCGACGGTGGCGGCCTCGACCTCGCGCGCCACCTCCTCCTGGAACCGCGCATCGTCCGGTTGGGTGAGCCACCCCACCGCCAGCAGCCAGGCGCGCATCCGCGGCACGGGATCCAGGGCGGCCTCGGCCTCCAGTTCCGCCGGATCCCGATAGGCGCGCTGGTCGTCATCGGTGGAATGGGATTGGAGGCGCAAGACGCGGGCTTCGATCAGGGTCGGGCCCTCACCGCGCCGGGCCCGCTCGGCGGCCGCGCGCACCGCGGCGTGGACGGCGAGGAAGTCGTCGCCCGCCACGGCCACTCCAGGAATCCCGTAGGCGGCGGCCCGCGCCGCCACGCCCGGGCCAGCCACCTGTCGCGCTTCGGGCACCGAAATGGCCCAGTGATTGTTTTCACAGAGAAAGATCACCGGACAGTGATGGAGGGCGGCGAAGTTCAATCCCTCGTGGAAATCGCCCTGGCTGGTGGCGCCCTCGCCAAAGCTGACGTAGCAGAGGGCGCCCTCAGCGCGCCACTTCAGGGCCAGGCCGATGCCGGCCGCCTTCGGGATCTGGGTGCCCACCGCACTGGAGCCGATGATGATCCCGCGCCGCCGGCTGCCAAAATTGCCCGGCGTCTGGCGGCCGCCGCTGGACGGATCCGCGGCTCGGGCGAACGCCGACAGCATGAGCTCTTCCGGAGTGAAGCCACAGGCGAGAGCTGCCGCGAAGTCCCGGTAGTACAGGCAGAAGCGATCGCGGCCGGGTTGGAGGGCGGTGATGGCCGCCACCTGGGCCACCTCGTGCCCACGGGGAGAAATGATGAAGGCCAGCTTGCCAGCCCGGTTGAGAATGAAACGCCGGTCATCGAGGTACCGCGCCCGGAGCACAATGCCGTAGGCCCACAGCACACGCTCCCGGGTGAGCCCGTCGAGCTCGGCCGGGGTCGACACGCGGGTTATTTAATCACGGCAAATCCCAGCCCATCGCCGACCGGCAGGATGGTGCCGTCCAGCCGGGCGTGGTGCAGGAAGGTTTCATTGAAGCCGCGCAGGGCATCCGTGTCGGCGTCGTGGTCTCCGGCGGCAATCCGTCCGCTCCAGAGCAGGTTATCGGCCAGGATGATGCCGCCCGGCCGCATCTTGGGCAGCAGGGCCTCCAGGTAGGCGGAGTATTCGGTCTTCACCGCGTCGATGAAGGCGAGGTCGATGCCGGGCGCCAGCCGGGGGAGCACGCGCAGCGCGGGCTCGTTGACGACCCGGATGCGATCGCCGACCTGGGCGCGGATCCAGTAGCGCCGGGCCCGGTCGGTGCGGCTGCGGTCGGGATCGATGGTGTCGATCCGCCCGTTCGGCGGCAGCGCGGTGGCCATCCAGAGGGTGCTGAACCCGATGGCGGTCCCGATCTCCACCACCCGCGCGGGCCGCACGGCCGCTACCACCACACGAAGAAAACGGGCCACCGGCATCTGCACGATTGGAATCTTCTCGGCTCGCCCGGCGGCCAGCATCTCGGTGGCCACGGCGTCGAGCGCTGGATGGACTTTCTCCAGGTAGTCGAGGTCGCGGTCACCGAACGGCATGCGCTACCGAGGGGAAATGGTTGAGCGGCCCGTGCCCATGGCCCAGGCCAGGCGCCTGGGCCAGAGCCGCGGAGAGATAGGTGCGCGCCTCGCCGACGGCGGCCGCCACGCTCAGGCCGCGGGCCAGTCCGGCGGCGATGGCAGCCGAGAAGGTACAGCCGGTGCCGTGGGTACT
>VBFD01000086.1:0-8634 GCA_005883585.1 Chloroflexota bacterium | reverse complement strand
TACGTGAGGTTGTCAGGTCGAAGTGCGAGCGCCGAAGTCGACGGCCAGCACACCTTCTCTGCGTATGTGCCTGCGCGGAAACCGTCCATTCCGAAGACCTGGTCTCCTGCCTTGAAGGTGGTTACCTCGCGGCCGACCGACTCGATCTCGCCGGCCGCGATCATGCCGATAATCCCCTTCCGCGGCGCCCTGATGCCGAATAAGACTCGCATCAAGGGCCGGTAGATGCCGCGCATCTTTAGGCCTCTCACGATGCAGTCGCTGGCGGTGACCGCGGTCGCGACAAGCCGGATGCACACTTCCTTGTTCCGGGGACGTGGGTCGGGCACAGTCCTGATCTGGAGCACCTCGGGCGGCCCGTACGCCGTGCAAACGGCTGCTCTCATCTTCGTCCCCTGTACAAAAAGTGCCCCCGGAGGGAATCGAACCCCCGACCTTGACGTTAGGACCGTCCTGCTCTATCCCCTGAGCTACGGGGGCGCGCCCAGAAGTCTATTAAACGGTCCGGCTGCCGATCTGGCCCGGCCGTAACTTCTCAGCCCCTTCCCAGGTTCCTCACAGAGAGGATTGAGTGGAGGAGCGCACTCTTACGACCATGGAAAACACGAAGTCGGCGGACGCCAGGATCCACGCTCGGGACCGGGCCCTCTCGCTGCTGAACCAGGTGACCGCCGGCATCGCCTTCGCGGCGGTGGCGGGCGTCGGCATCTTCGGGACGGTCAGCGCGCTCACGATACCGGGAGTCTCCGCCTCCTCGTCTTCGGGAGCGACCGCGAGTGCGGCGACCTCGACCTCGAGCTCATCCTCGACCAGCACGTCGTCTAGCACGTCTTCGAGCGGGCTCCAGTCGTCGTCTGGGACCGTGGGCTCCTCATCGAGCTCGGGCGTCGCCGTTTCCGGCGGCTCCTAGCACTCCCGCCGTGAACGACACGCTTCTCTGGTACACGACCAGGGGCGCCGGGGCCGTCTCGATGATCCTGCTCAGCGCCGTCGTCGTGCTCGGCGTGCTCTCCTCGCTGCGGTTCCAAAGCTCCGGCTGGCCGCGGTTCCTCACCCCGGCCCTGCACCGAAACCTGGCGCTGATGACACTCGTCTTCCTCGCCCTGCACATCGTCACCGCGGTCGTCGACCCGTTCACCCACCTCGGATGGCTCACGGCTGTGGTCCCCTTCTCGTCCTACTACCGGACGCTGTGGCTTGGGCTGGGCACGATCGCGTTCGAGCTGTTGGCCGCCATCGTGGTGACGAGCCTGCTGCGCAACCTGATCGGACAGGCGGCATGGCGACTGATCCACTGGCTTGCTTATGCATCGTGGCCGGTCGCCGTCGTTCACAGCTTCGGCACGGGGACCGACGCCCTGTCCGTCTGGTTCATCGCCCTGTCGATCGTGTGCGTCGTTTCGGTGACGATCGCGGTCACCTACCGTCTCCTGCAGCCGCCGGCTGATCCTCTCGCGGTGGCGCGGGGTGAGTTTCGGTCGGGTGTCTCGCGAAGGCCGAACCAATGAGCGGACTCAGGCTGCTGGCAGGACCCGACCTCAGGGCCGGGGCAGAGGGTTATGGCGATCATGTTCGCCGGCTCGGAGCGCCGACACTCGCGGGTCGCCCGCTGATCGAAGCGCTCGTGCAAAGCCGTCTGACGGGCCGCGGCGGCGCATCCTTTTCCGCCGGGGTCAAGTGGCGGTCGGTCGCTTCCGCATCGAAAGGCACGGCCGTGATCGTCGCCAACGGCGCCGAGGGCGAGCCCCAGAGTCACAAGGACCGGCTGCTCATGGCGACTCGCCCCCACCTCATCCTGGACGGCGCATTTCTGGCCGCCCGCACCGTGCGCGCGGCGTCGGTCGTCCTGTACGTCGGGCAGGAGCACAAAGCCGCGTATGCGGCGATGGAGCGCGCCCTCGCGGAGCGCCCCGATGTGGAGAGGCGGATCGCCCGAATGGCAGCCGCGCCGCATCGATACGTCGCCGGCGAATCGAGCGCGGCGGTCCATCTCATCGACGCAGGCATCGCGACCCCGACCACGACCCCGCCCCATCCGCGCGAGCGAGGCGTGGCGGCGGCGCCCACATTGATGCAGAACGTCGAGACGCTCGCGCACGTCGCGTTGATTGCGAGGTACGGCGACGCCTGGTATCGATCCGCCGGCCGGAATGGCGCCGTTGGGACGCTGCTCATCACGCTCGCCGGTGGAGTCAAGAAACCCGGCGTCGTCGAGATCGAGGCGGGCACCACGATCGGGGAAGCGGTAGCGATGGCCGGCGGGATGTCCGAGCCGGCCGGAGCCGTGCTGCTCGGCGGCTACTTCGGCGTCTGGATCCCGGCGGCGAAGGCATGGGAGCTGCCACTCGACGCCGAGGCCCTGGGAGCCGCCGGGCTCGGGCTGGGCTGCGGCGTCGTCGGTCTACTGCCCTCCAGCAGGTGTGGTGTGTGCGACACCGCTCACATCATGCGTTACCTCGCCGAGGAGAGCTCGGCGCAATGCGGGCCGTGCTTTTTCGGGCTGCGGGCGCTGTCCGATGCGTGCAGCCGCGTTGCCGAGCGAGGCACTAATCGCGATGACATCGCGCGTCTCAAGAGGTGGGCGGTCGAGGTGCAGGGTCGAGGCGCATGCAAGCACCCGGACGGCGCGGTGATGTTTCTCCGTTCGGCGCTTTCGACGTTTTCGGAGGAGTTCGCGACGCACCCCGCCCACTGGAGGCAGCAGCCGGCGTGAAGACAGACATGCACATGACCATCGACCGCATCAAGTGCGACGGTCACGGACTTTGCGCCGAGCTGCTGCCTGAGCGCATCCGCCTGGACGATTGGGGTTACCCGATCATCGCCCCCGGCCCGATACCAGAGCGCCTGGCGCCCCTCGCGCAGCGTGCGGTCGCAACCTGCCCCGTCATGGCGCTCGCGCTGGCGCTGCGACGAGAGGCCCGGACGAATTGAGCACCACGCTCTTCGGCATCGTGGACGGCCGCGCGCTGGGCACGTCGATGCGGCTGATCGTGACGCGGCCGGACGGCCTCGCCGCCGCCAGGGCTTCGGTCGATCGGATCGTCAATGCGATCGATGAAGCCGCGAGCAGGTTCCGTGACGACAGCGAGCTGAGCCGCGTCAATCGCGATGCGGGGCATGAGGTTCGGGTCAGCCCTCTCCTGGCGCAGGCGATCGCCGCGGGCCTGAGAGGCGCGCGGCTGACGGATGGTGCTGTCGATCCGACGGTCGGATCCGCTGTCAGGCTCGCCGGCTACGACCGCGACTTCGCCACGGTCCCGCCTGACGGCAAGCCGATAAACATGTCCGTGACTCGCGTCCCGGGGTGGCAGGCGATCCAGTTCGACGACCGCGCGCGCGTAGTGGCCGTCCCGCCTGGTGTCGAGATCGATCTTGGCGCGACGGCCAAAGCGCTGGCCGCGGACCTCGCCGCCGCCGCCGCCCACCAGGCCGTGGGTGCGGGAGGCGTGCTGGTCAGCCTCGGCGGCGATATCGCGGTTGCCGGCGATCCGCCGGCCGAAGGCTGGGCGGTGCAGACGAGCGAGGACAGCAACGCCGCGATCGACAGCGACGAGGAGACCATAACCATCGAATCCGGTGGCATCGCGACGTCGAGCATCACGGTGCGCCGTTGGACGAGAGGTGGAGTCGTCCTCCACCACATCATCGATCCATCGACAGGCATGCCCGTCGACGGGCCATGGCGAACGGCGAGCGTGGTGGCCGCCTCCTGCGTCGACGCCAACATCGCCTCGACGGCCGCCATCGTGAAGGGAGAATCGGCGATCGCGTGGCTGGCCACCACCGGCCTTCAGGCCCGGCTGGTCGACCGCGACGGCGGCGTCCACCGTGTGTCGGGCTGGCCGAACTCCTAGGCCCGTCCCAGCAACCTCTCAGCAAACTCCAAGGCATTCGAGGCATTCTGGGGGCGTGAACACCGATGGCGGCCGGCCCCAAAACGGGGCGAGGGTCCTGGTGGTCGACGACGAGCCGAACATAACTGAGCTGCTGGCGATGGCGCTGCGCTACGAGGGTTTCACGGTCAAGACCGCGGCCACCGGCCGCGCCGCCGTGACGGCGGTAACTCAGTTCTCGCCCGCGCTGGTCATCCTCGACGTCATGCTCCCCGACATCGACGGCATCGAGGTGCTCAAGCGCCTCAACGCCGGTGGGCACAAGGTGCCGATCATCTTCCTCACCGCCAAGGACGCCACCGAGGACAAGGTGCACGGGCTGACCATCGGCGGCGACGACTACGTCACCAAGCCTTTCAGCATCGAAGAGCTGATGGCTCGGGTCCGTGTAGTGCTGCGGCGCCACGGGGCCTCGGGACCCGACGGAGGCCGGCTGACCCTGGCCGACCTCGAGATGGACGACGAAGCCCATGAGGTCCGCCGCGGACCGCACATCGTCGAGCTCACGACCACCGAGTACCGGCTGCTTCGCTACCTGTTGATCAACGCCGGCCGCGTGCTCACCCGCAGCCAGATCCTCGACCACGTTTGGCACTACGACTTCGGCGGCGACGCGAGCGTGCTCGAGACCTACATCAGCTACCTGCGTCGCAAAGTCGACAAGTTCAAGCCGCCTCTGATCCAGACGGTGCGCGGCGTCGGTTACGTCCTCCGCGCCCCTCGTAATTAGGCATGACGCAGTCGCTGCGCGGACGGCTCCTCATCGGAGTCATCTCCCTTGTCGTCATCGGGCTTCTGATCCTGGATGTCGCGACCTACACATCGCTGCAACGATTCCTCACCAACCGTGTCGATGACCAGCTCCTGGGTTCGCACAACACCGCCATCAGCGTGCTCGGGGGTCCGAGCGGAGGCCCCGGACCGCAAACAGGCGGTGGACTGCCCGAGGACACGATCGTCGAGCGGGTCTCGCCGAACGGGACGGTCGTGCTGGCCAAGAGGCTGGCATTCGCACCAACGACGTCTAAGGCACTACCAGTTCTTCCCAACACTCTCCCTGCGGCAAGTGAAAGGAACCCCGTCATCTCAATGCTTGCCGGAACCGGCGGGGTGTCACAGTACCGCGCAGCCATCTGGCAAGAGGACCTGTTCCAGGGCGACACCGTGGTCCTTGCGATCCCACTCACCGACATCGCGTCGACACTCAGCCAACTGCTGCAGCTGGAGCTGTTGATCAGCCTCGGCGTGGTGGCGGCGATGGCGGTCCTCGCGCTCTTGATCATCCGGATCAGCTTGCGACCGCTCGAAAAGATGGGCGCGGTCGCGCAGGACATCGCCGCGGGCGACTTGAGCCGACGGGTCGAACCGGCGACCCCCAAGAGCGAGATCGGCCGTCTCGGCCTCGCGTTGAACGGGATGCTGAGCCAGATCGAATCCGCTTTCGCCGAACGAACGGCCTCCAACCGGCGCCTGCGCCGTTTTGTCGCGGACGCCTCACACGAGCTTCGGACGCCGCTCACTTCCATCCGCGGCTATTCGGAGATGCTGCGCCGCGGGGCGGCCGAATCGCTCGAAGACGCAGAGCTGGCGCGGCGGCGGATCGAGGAAGAGTCGATCCGCATGACCGGGCTCGTCGACGACATGCTGGTTCTCGCGCGACTCGACCAGGGCCGTCCGCTCGAGCAAGAGCCCGTCGACCTGCAGGCAATCGCCACCGACGCCGTCGCCGACGCTCGGGTCGTTGCGCCTCAGCGCGAGATCAAACTGACATCCTCAGGCACGGTCGTCGTCAACGGCGATGACACCAGGTTGCGCCAGGTGCTTGGCAACCTCGTGCGGAACGCCATCGTGCATACGCCGCCGCAGACGCCCATCGACATCAGCCTCTCGACCGAGGACAGCATCGCGAAGCTATCGGTCGCCGATCACGGCCCCGGTCTGTCCGCCGAAGAACTCGATCGGATCTTCGAACCCTTCTATCGCGCCGACCCCAGCCGCGGCCGCGACAGCGGCGGCGCGGGATTGGGGCTGTCGATCGTCAGCGCCGTCGTCACCGCCCATGGAGGGCACGTGAAAGTCCACGAAACCGATGGGGGCGGGGCGACCTTTGAGGTCGAGCTGCCCTTGGCCGGTACCTAGCGGTTCAGGTCGAGGCACTCGATCGCGTCGTGGGACGGGGCAGCGGCGCACCGAGCCGGGACGCTAAGCACGATCCAGGGATTCCGCCACTACGAGTTCAGACCGGCCGGTACGCGATCAGGTCTCCGCGCGAGTTGCCGATGAGCACCGTGTCGCCGCTGATCGCGGGGCCGCTGAAAACGGCCGAGTGGAAGTCGGTCAACCAGAGCACCGAACCGTCTCGGCTGGAGAGGACCACCATGCCACCGACGTTGGGGTTCCCGAAGACATCGCCGATCCCGAACACCAAAACGCCCTGGCCGATCGCCGGCGCGGAGTAAACCGGAAGGCCGCTGTCGTAGGTCCAAAGCGTCTTGCCGTCCGCGGCTGCCAGCGCGAACACGCCAACCGGCACCCCCGCCGAAGGGACGTAGAAGTTGTTGCCGTCGTAGGCGGGTGAGGCGAGCAGCCCGTGCACGGCGCTGCCCTGGACCAGGTCACGCGACCAGACCACCGACCCCGAAGCGGCGTCGAGCAATTTGAAAACGCCGGCATTGGATCCGACGGCGATCGCTTCGCGGCCGCCTGCTTGAAGCACGATGGGCGTGGCGCCCACATCGACATCGCGACCGGCGTCGGGATGGAAGCTCGTGAACCAAAGCGGCTTGCCGGTCGCGACCTCGAACGCCAGCACGCCGTCGTCGGGATTGCCGACGCCGATGAATCCGCGAGCGGCCGCGTCGATAGCCGGCGACGACCAGATGCCGTCGCCCTGCAGGCAGCCTGCGCGGGCAACCGTTCGCGCGCACAGCTCCCACATCTGGCTCCCGGTGGCGAGATCGAACGCGACGACCACGCCCTCCTCGAGCGGCTCATCCCCGTACTGCGAGCCGACTCCGGCGAGGACGAGCTGACCGTAGACGGTCGGTGACGACCAGATCGCCGGCTTGAGACCGGGGACTATCGAATCCCAGAGCAGCGTCCCATCCAGGCCGATCGCGATGATGTGACCGCTCAAGGTGCCGACCACCACCTTCCCGGCCGCGATCGTAGGCGAGCCGGAGATGGCCCCGAGGTTGTTCAGCTGCCAGACTCGAGCCCCGGAGTCCAGCCGGTAAGCCGCGACCACCCCTCCCCCACTCGCGGCGACGACCAGGCCACCCGCGACGGCCGGCGTCCCGTTGACGGCGCCGCTCATCTCCACCTGCCAAGCCGTCTTGAGGCGCTTGACGGCGGCGGCATTGAGAGTCGCTTCAGCTGGATGGCCGTCGCGGGCCAGGTCGCCCCGATGCATGGGCCAATCGCCGCCGGCATCCGCGCGGGGTGACGGCGACGGCTCTATCACCGTTCCGCAGGCGACCGAAAGAACCAGGAGCGTGCAAACGCGCGCCAACAGGCGGAGGCCGGCAGGACGCAGGCTACTTGCCGCCGTAAACCGCGCCGGGGCGCGCCGCCGTCGATTCGCCGGCCCCGACCCATCGATGAAACAGCGCCAGAGGACGCGGAGCCCACCAGTTGGCGCGGCCGAGCAGGCGCATGACCGCGGGCACGATGAGGATGCGGACGATCGTGGCGTCGATCGCGATCGCAACCGCGAGGCCGATGCCGATGGCTTTGATGATCACTATGTTGGCCATACCGAACGCGAGGAACACCGCCACCATGATCGCGGCGGCGCCGGTGATGAGGCGACCGCTCTTCTCGAGCCCCAACGCCACCCCGGCCTGGTTGTCGCCCGTGCGCCGGTACTCCTCCTGGATACGGCTGATCAGAAGCACCTCGTAGTCCATCGACATGCCGAAGACGATGCTGAATAGGATCACCGGGATGCTGGGATCGATCGACTGCGGTGTGAAGCCGAGGAACCCGCTCAGGTGGCCCTCCTGGAAGATCCATACCATCGCGCCGAATGACGCCGAGATCGAGAACAGGTTGGTGATCACCGCCTTCAGCGGCAAGACCACCGAGCCGGTGAGGAGAAACAGGACGGCATATGTGATGACGATCACCGAGGCGACCGCGACAGGGGTTCGCTGCAGGATGAAGTTGACGATGTCGAGGTCGTAAGCCGTGCCGCCGGTGGCGAGCACCTGTCCATCCGGAACCTGCTCGGCCCTCGCCGCCCTCACGATGGCTCGCGCGTCGTCGCTCGTGTACTGCTTGTTGGTGACGACGTTGAGCACGGTCAGGTGCTGCCCCGTTCCAGCAACCAGTGCGTCCCGCATCTGCACCGGCAGGTCGGAGATCGGTCCGGAGTAGAGGTGCTGGTAGTCCGTCTTTGCGAGGCTCGGGTCGAGGTCGACGATGCTGGACACCCGGAGCACGTTGGGCAGAGCGGCCAGGCGCCGGCTGAGATCGTAGATGGCACTGACGTGGTCGGTTGTCAAAGGGCTTCCGCCCGCGTAGTAGACGACCACGCTGATGTTGGTCTGGTCCTGGCCGGGGAAATCCCGCACCAGGGTGTCATAGCCCTGACGGGCCTGGTTTCCGGGCGGCAGCTGGTCGACGTCACCGTTGGGCAGGCGCAGCTGCAGGAAAGGCGTGCCTGCCAGCAGCAGAAGCGCAAGCGATGGAATCAGCACGACCACCGGCCGCTTCATCACCCACAGGGCCATCGAAT
>VBFD01000165.1:0-2497 GCA_005883585.1 Chloroflexota bacterium | reverse complement strand
CGGCCAGGCGAGCGACCTGCAGGAGAACCAGTCGGTCGCGGTGCAGGGCCAGCGGCAAGCCGACGGCAGCGTCAAGGCCAACACCATCACCATCGTCCCCGCCAACGGGGGTTTCGGGGGAGCGGCCGGCGCCGGCGGCTGAGCTGAGCGCGCGGCCGGGCTGAAGCGCGTGGACCGGCTGGCCTGGGGACTCCTGGCGATGGTGCTGGTCCTGGCCGGCCTATACCTGCCCGGGCACCTGTCGGTGGGGTGGGCCAGCTACCTGCTGCTCGGCGTGGGTGTCGGCATTGGCTGCGCCCTCGCCGGCAGCCTGCTGCGCGATGCCCTCACCGGAAACCGCCAGCCGTGAGATCGGTACGTTCGACAGTCACTGCGACGTAACCTCATCAGGAATTGCCTGGTCGACCCGATTCCAGGCGCGCCGTTGGTGACGGTAGAAGCTGGCGCCCACCACCAAGGCCGCTCCGCCACCGATGGCCACAGCGATCAGTGCCGGCGGTTTCACCCACCGCGCGACGGCAATGGCCACGAAGGCCCCGGCCACCACCGAGTTGACCATCGCCACCATCGCGGCCGCCGTCAGGAACTGCTGCCACCACCGCCGAAAGAGGCCCATGGCGCGCAACCCTGCCCGGTCGCTGTAGACGTCGCGGAAGTAGTCGGCGCGAGACGGGTTGATTTCGCCGTAGAGCCGCCGGATCCGGCCGATGGCGCGCGCGTAGATGGTGTCTTCAACCCCCGATTGCAGCAGCCGGCCGTAGGTGACCAGGCCGAGGAAGAAGACGACCGGTAGGATCGCCAGGGCGAAGACCGTACCGAGGTTCGCCACCTGCCCCGCCAAGGCCAGCGCCACCACCGCGCTGGACACAGTCGTCATATAGAGACTGGAGCGACCGGCGCTTTCCGAGATGGTGGCCGAGCGGCCACTCTGTAACGCAAAATGCTCGGTCGTAAGCGCTTGCATGAACTCGCCTCGGCGGCGTGCCTCCTGATCATCGACGTCCATTGCCACTGCCTATCCCTCCCTCGTCTTGCGGTCGCTGTCGGTTAACCCGATGACCCATTTCCCGGCTGTGTCGTGGTCGTCTTTGTCTTCGCGACTCGCCTGGGCCGCTCCAGGCTGCCCGACCGGTCCGGACCCTGGTACGCCTGCCAGGGGTCGTAGTCCACCTCCAGCGCCTCCTGCACCGGGCGGTCGCCCTCGGGCACGTTGCGCAGGTTGACCCGGATGCGGGTCCAGGTGGTATTCCGTCCCCGCATCGAATCCACCATCACGTCGGGCGGGGTCAGGTAAGACCAGATGTCTGTATGCCTGGCCCGCCAGCGCTCCAGACCCTGCCGGGCTTCCGCTTCGGTCGCTGCCCGGGCGATCTCGATCAGCGGCTGCGTCGTGCGCCGCCGTCCGGTCGGTCCGGCCGTCTTCCCCGGCGCCGGCGGGGGGACCACCCCTTCCCGAACCGGTGGGCCGGCCATTCGCCGCTTGGACGGCTGGACCCGGGGCGGCTCCCCTTCTTGCTTGACGAAATGGGGGGGCCAGGGCGCGTCGCCGAAGCCGGCCGCTTCATGCTCCGCGGAGAGCGCGAGCAGCGGTTCCAAAGAGCCGACGGCATCGTCGATCCCGGCGGATGGGTCGCCCATCCGGGCAAACCGCTCAGGGACGGTCACGATGGTGAAGGCTTCCGGCTGGCACGAAGGGACCTCCTCCCATGACAGCGGCGTCGACACGCGTGCGTCTGGAGTGGGGCGGATGGAATACGAGGAGGCGACCGTGCGGTCCTTGGCATTCTGGTTGTAGTCGAGGAACACGCCGTGCCGCTCCTCTTTCCACCACCGGCTGGTGGCGATGGTGGGTGCTCGCCGCTCCACCTCGCGGGCCAGCGCCAGTGCCGCTCGGCGGACCTCACCGAAGGTCCAGCGCGGCTCGATCCGACAATAGACATGGATGCCGCGCGAGCCGGACGTCTTGGGCCACCCCAAAAGCCCGAAATCGTCGAGCACCGTTCTGGTGACCATGGCGACGTCCCGAATCTGTCCCCAGGGCACCCCGGGCAGCGGATCGAGGTCGATTCTGAGCTCGTCGGGATGGTCGAGGTCGCCGGCGCGCACGGGATGGGGGTTCAGGTCGATGCACCCCAGATTGATCACCCAGAGCAGCTGGGCGGCATCGCGGACCACGACTTCTTCGGCGGTGCGCCCGGACGGGAAGCTGAGCACCGCCGTTTCGATCCACTCGGGCCGCGCCGTGGGCGCCCGCTTCTGGAAAAAGAACTCGCCGGCGGCGCCATTCACGAAGCGTTTGAGCGCCATCGGGCGGCCGGCCACCCCGCGCACGGCGCCCTCGGAGACCGCCAGGTAATACCGAACCAGGTCCGATTTGGTGTGACCCGTGCTGGGGAAGAAGACCTTGTCCGGGTTGGTGACCGTCACTTCCCGACCGGCAACCGCCACCACCTCGTCTTTTAAGGGCATGCCGATACGATACGGCGTGCGGGCCACT
>VBFD01000085.1:0-7248 GCA_005883585.1 Chloroflexota bacterium | reverse complement strand
TTCCCCAACCTCAATGTCATCGCAGCGCACTTCGGTTATCCCTGGCACACCGAGCTCCTGGCGATGGCGCTGCACAAGACAAACATCTACATCGACATTTCGGGCTGGGCGCCGCGGTACATCCCCAGTGAAGTTATCCGCGACATGAAGGGCCGGCTGCAGGACCAGTTCGTGTTCGGCAGCGACTATCCGTTCATCCAGCCGAAGCGATGCCTCGACGAATTGGCGACACTGGAGATTCCCGAACCGGTCCTTCAGAAACTGCTCATCGGCAACGGCAAGCGGCTGCTCGGCCTGTCGTAACCACCCGCCAGCCTGGCTGAGGCACTCGCCTGGAGGCGGACCGTTCGCTCTGGAAAGAAATCGAAAGGGAGCGGAACCTCTTCGCGCGTCGCGATCGTGATCTCCGCACCGGTGACCGTGACCGATGTGATCGACGCCTTTGGCACCTCCGCGGCGAGGACTGCTTGAACGACTCCGCGCGCCGCCGCGGCGTCCACGGACAAAACGCCAGTCGATCTGAACCCACCGATATCCAGCTGCTGTGAGGCCTCGGTGGCAGCGGTTGCAGTCGCCTCCTCCAGGGATGCCGCCGCCGCACTCACTGTCGCGGAGTCGATCGCATAGGCGGCAACAGGCATGACCACGATGCCCAACGCCACGGCGATGAACGCCATGACCTGGCCGCGCTGCCTACGGATCACCTCGCCGTCAAGTGAGTTCGCCAGGCCTCGATCCGTGTCACGGCTCGCGAGCGCAGCACGACAGGGTGTGGCACCACCAAGCCCGACCAGCCGACGTCGACGACGGCTGTCGAGGTCACCACGATGTCGGTCGACCGGCTGAAGGTTCCGACCGAGATATGAAGGGTGGCTCCCCGGAGCGGATAGCCCGCGACCACGGCATCGAAGCGAGCGTGAGCTGTGAGGTCGGCCGTGAGTGGATCCGATGCCCGCGCGGCGACGCCGGCAGCTGCGTGGGTGGCGGCGTCGAGGCCCGACGCAGCGTCCTGAACCTGGACGACAGCCGCGACGCCCACTGCCAGAAGGACGAGAACGGGTGCGCATAGCGCCAGCTCGACGAGCGCTTGTCCTGTCCCCTTCCTCACCGGCTGAATCTCTCTTTGTCGAGCACAACGCTCGCGTGGATCGGCATGCCCTTACCGGGAACAATCGGGACGAGAGATGGCACGGATCCACCAACGTCAACCCTCAACGCGGAACCAAGGTCCGTCGCGCAAATCCACAGCATCGGTTGGCGTCGGGTATCGGCCGGGCACCATACAGCGGCGCCGGCGCCGACGAGGGCCGGCGCGAGCGAATTCAAGGTCACCCGGGCCGCCAGATCGGTCCCTGCGCCGGCCACAGTTCCTGCGCGCGCTCCCGCCACAGCGGCACCTCGCGCGGCGGCCGACTCGCTCGCCCACACGGCCAGTTGCACCGCGCCCAGGACCAGCAGCAGCACGATCGGCCACGCCAGCGCGAACTCCATGAGCGCCGTTCCGCGCGACGAGCGTTTCACCGCAGGCTTCGTTGCAGCGCACTGACTGCGGGAAACATCAAGACGGCGAGGAACGGCAACAGCACGCCGACCGCAGCCGGCAGAAGCACATGGTTCAGCGCGCGGCGACTATGCGCGATGAGGTTGCGTCTCTGCGACCGGCGCAGGTCGGTGGCGAGTGCTCGCGCGCCCTGCACGGCGCCGGTACCGTACTCGCGGCTTGCCGCGAGGATCATCGCCAGGCTTCCGATTGCGGGTATCTCGAGCCGCTCCGCGTACTCGTTCAAGCGTGATTCGAAGGAATCGGAACCAGCCACGTGAGACGCGATGAGCAGCCGGCGCAAGTCGGCGGCGAGCTCGCCCTGCACCTGCATGGTGACTGAGCCCAGCGCCGACACGGCGCTCCCTCCCCCGCCGAGCTCGAGGGTGAAGAGCTCCAGGAGCGGGACGAGCTCACCCTCGAGGCGGCGGCGGCGCGCGGCAATCGCGGATCTAAGGGCGAAGAGAGGAAGCAGGAAGCCGGCGAGGATCCCTGTGCCGCACATGACCGCGGCGCCGCCCACAGTCAGGGCCGACGCGGTGGTTGCCCCGAGGACCCCCAGGCATGCGGAGAGGGCGATTGCAAAAGCGGCCACCCTTTCTGGGCTCTCGCGCCAACCCGCACGCTCGAGGTCGGCTGCGAGCCTCGTGCGCACACGACGAGCAATCAGCGCACGCGCGATCGCCTGCCGTGCCAGCCCATGCGCGGCGGCCTCGACGCGCGTTCCTCCGCCGCACGCGACGAAGACACCGGCGCCAACCAGCACGCCCGCAGCGGTCGCGGTGGCGGCGAGCGTCAGGTCAGGCATCGCTCAACCTCACGCGCTGCAGCCCAGGCAAAAGCAACAGTCGTCTCATCCACAAATAGCTGCACGCCATGACACCGAGCATCGCGAGCAGGAATGCCTGCCCAGCGAACGTGTGGTACGCGTCGAGGTAGGGCGAGCGCAACGCGGAGAGAACGACGAGAAACACGACCGGCAGAGATACGATGATCGCCGCGGCCGATCGCGCCTGTACTTGAAGTGCACGAGCCTCGCGCTCGACCTCTTGCGCACCGCTTACAGAAGCCTCGAGGTCGGCGAAGAGCGGCGCCAGCTCTCCGCCACCAGGGTTCTGGATCAGGACCGCAGCGGCGAGCATGTCGAACAACGGCTCGCCGATGCGCTGCCGTGCGGACGTCCACGCCTGCCGCCGGCCGACCGAGGTGGCGGCGATGATCCGAAACTCCGAGCGCAGTGGTGCCGGACCGCGCTCCGCAAGCACCGTGATCGCCGCGTGGACTGTAGTCGCGCCGGTCTCCAGCAGCTGGCGCAACATCCGCACCGCTTCGAGCACCGCATCCTGGCGGAGGACCTGTCGAGCTCGCACACGAGCGGCAACCGCGCCCCGGACCAACGCGACAGCGCCGGCAGCGCCCGCGGCGGCCAGAACCGGAAGTCCGGTTATCAAGGCAGCTGCGCAGCCACCGAGACCAGCGACCATCACCTGGAGGATCGCGAGGCCGGCGGCCCCATTGTCTGTCCAGCCGGCCCCGGCGGCCAGGGCACTTTCCTCCGCCCATCGCGAGCGCACGAACCGCTCGAGCCAGGAGGTCGCGATTGCGTCATCGGGCACCGTAGGCGGCGGCACGGCGATCGCGAGAGTGGCCGCGGTGACTCCTAGGCCCGCGCACAGCGCAGCCGCGATCTCAAGCATCGAACTCATCGAGAAGGCGTGATGGATCGCAGACATTGACGAGCTTGGCTTGCGCGCGCTCAGGCAAGGCCGCGAGCGAACCGACGCGATGCCACCTGCCGTCGCTCCCGAGCGTGACCAGGTCACGCACCACCGCGCGGCCGTCGTCCAGGCCGGCAACTACGCTCACCGACGTCAGCCGGCGCGAACGAGGACCGGCGTTCGCGTGCGCCGGCCTGATGAAGCCGGCGTAAAGCACGAGGTCGACCGTGTTGACGACCTCGGACATCACCGTCTCAGCTCTGGGCGAATGCGGGCTGCGCAGAGCCAGGCGGGCCAGCCGCGGGAGCGTTTCGCGCGGGCTTTCCGCATGGATGGTGCAGATCGAGCCCGGATGCCCCGTGTTCATCGCATCGAGCAGGTCGAGGGCCTCGCCACCCCGAACCTCGCCGATGACTATGCGGTCGGGTGACATTCGCAAAGCCTCGTGGACGAGCATCTGGATCGTGATGGCGCCACGGCCTTCGGTGTTGGGCAGCCGACCTTCTAGCGAGATGCAGTCCGCCAGCTCGCGCCACAGGTGCAGCTCGGCCTGGTCTTCGATCGTGACGACACGCTCGTCGGGACCGATGAGCCGGGCCAGCACCCGCATGAAGGTCGTCTTGCCTGCGCCCGCGCCACCCGACACGAGGATGTTCAAGCGGGACGCGACCGCGGCCTCGAGGAAGCCGATGAGCTCCCGAGGCAAGAAGCCCGACGAAGCGAGCGCATAGAGGTCGCGAAACCGTTCCGACGGATGGCGCCTGATGGTGACGCTCATGGGGCGGGCGGGCGGCGACAGGGCCGCATGCAGGCGGCTGCCCTCAGGAAGGGTCATCGTCACAGTGGGGCTGGCGCGATCTAGACGCGCGCTCGGCGTGCCATCTGTGTACCAGTGAACGAGCTCCACGAGCCCAGCCTCGTCGGCGAACGGCGGCGGGAGGGTGTGGCGACGGCCGGCCTTGAAAACGAAACAGGCTTCCGTGCCGTTGATGCGAACCTCCTCGACCTCTGGATCGGCGAGGTGCTCCGCCAGCGGACCAAGTGGCGTGACCGCCGCGAAGACGCGGCGCCAGAGCTGCTCCGACTCTTCGTGAGTCGGGGGCGGCAACGTCCCGCGCTGGTCCTCGCCGACGATTCGTCCCACCAGCTCGTAAACCCAGCGCTGGTCGTCTACACGCAGGCGCGTGCGATCGCGGCGAGCGAGTTCCGCGGCGAGCTCGGCCTCGACGAGGGCGCGGACGCGAGCCTCGGCGGTCGGCGGTGCAACCGCCGTCACAACCATGTCGAGCTCACCCCCTTCATCGCCCCGACGCCACGACCATCGCATCATCCGAGCTGGAAATTGGGACCTCGGTTCCATGTCCGGCGCCCGGCTCGGCCACGACTGCCGCAAGGTGCATGGTCGCCGCGGCAAACACGAATGCGGCGGCTTCCTTGGCGGGCACCGCGACGACCAATCCGCCATTCGTCGCCGCCTGCACCTCCACGCCCAAGGCAAAAGGCACCACCGTGGGATGGTCTGGTGTACCCGCGATCAAGAGCAGGTCGACCCTGGCGCCGTTGGATACAGGCGGTGCCTGACCCACTGGCACGAAGACCAGCCGGCGGTCCACGAACGATGTCGAACTCATCACGTCACCGCGCTGGATCAGCTGACCGGCGGGGATGTCGTGGGCCGCGCGCAGCGCCGAAAGTCGTGACTCTTCACCGACAGTGAACAGCTGTGCGGCGCCACCTTCGATGCTGACGCGCTTCACCTGAATAGCGTCGGTTGAGAGCGGTACTCCCGCTTGCAGATCGTGCGCCGCCGCATACACATCGACCGCGCCACGGGCGGGATCCGCGAACACGAGCAGCCCCGCGCTGACTGCGCCGCCTGCCAGCAGGGCGGCCAGCGCCACCAACCATCTGTTCTTCATGCAATGAACCTCCGCGACGACTTTATGACGGCGAGTGATTTCCTCAAAGAGTGGTTGTTAAGGAGGCTGGCCGCCTGTTGAGTAGTTGCCTGCTTGTAAACCTATACTTGACAACGCCTCAAGGCCGAATATCGTGCTCGTGATGGCAGCTGCGACCATCGAAAGAGACGACCACGAGGCGGTCGAAGACCGGCGCCGCTCACTCATGGCGGAGTCCGACTGTTTGCTCGACGACGTCGAGAGGCTCCGTCTCGACGACGAGGTTGAGGTGCCTCAGCGCCTGCGTGAAGCGATCCGCGCGCTGCACGTCCGTCTCGGTCGCTCCGATCCGCCTACCCCTCCCTCAACGCTCCATGCCGCGCACGACCTTGTCTTTGCGGTGCAGCAACGACTGATGGCGGCCAACCCCAAGCATCCGCGGCCCAACCGACACGCGGGGCGCCCTGGCGGACAACCCGTCATCACGCTGGTTCGCGAGAACAGCCTTTGGAAGCTGCTCACACTGCCACCTCCGCCAAGCGGCGAGGTGGACGAGGAATGGTTGGAGCTGGTCGAGTGCACGGTTGAGCGGGCGTGGGACCGCTGGTGCTATGCGCAGCAGCACGCGATAAGCGCAGCGCACGAGCGATACAAACCACAGGTCGCGCTCGCCGTCGCGCGCACGGCGTGGTCTAACTACTGGGATCTTTACCTGGAGGCGGAAGAGATCAGAGGCCGTGTGAGTGGCGCGACTTCTTCGAGGTCGCCAGGAAGCGCTGCAACTCGGCGTGAGTGATCGGCCTGGCGGACGCGCGCACCCTCTGCGCGAAAAGATCGAGGAATGTGCGCAACCCTTCGTCATCGAGCGCGGTCGCGGCTTCGATGATGCCGGCGGCTTCGCCGCGATGAGATGGCTCCAGCATCTGGGCGAGGTCGTCTGCAAAGTTCGGCGGCAGGTGCTGCATCACGCCGGAGTGTACGGACGCACCCTTCTAGAATCCAGTGACCATGCAGCCGGTCGTGATCGGGGACGTGATCTGGGAACCGAGCCCAGACGTGATCGCGAGGAGCCGCCTGAAGCGCTTCATGGACCGGCACGGCATCGGGACTTTCCCGGAGCTTCTGAAACGTGCAGACGAGGACATCGAGTGGTTCTGGGACGCCGCCATCAAGGACATCGACATCGCCTTCTACCGCCATTACGACCGCGTGGTCGACCTCACGCACGGCAAGGCCTGGGCGCAGTGGTGGATCGGCGCGCGCATGAACATCGTCCAGAGCTGCCTCGACCGCCACCGTGATCAAGAGTTCCACGACAAGCTCGCGCTCATCTGGGAGGGCGAGCCGGGCGAGGTACGCAAGCTCACATATGGTGAGCTCGACCGCGAGGTCTGCCGGCTGGCTGGTGCCCTGCGGCGGCTTGGTGTGCGGCCCGGCGATCGGGTCGGGATCTTCATGCCCATGTGCCCCGAGGTCGCGATCTCGGTGCTCGCGACCGCAAAGATCGGCGCGGTGATCCTCCCGCTCTTCTCGGGCTACGGCCCTGAGGCCATCGCGACCAGACTCCAGGACGGCGAGGCGAAGGTGCTCATCTGCGCCGACGGCTTCTACAGGCGGGGTCAGGTGATACCCATGAAGGAGACCGCCGATCGCGCCCTGGTCAAATCACCGACGGTGACAAAGCTGATCATGTTCCGGCGCGTCGTGCGTGACGTGCCATGGACCCATGGACGCGACCAGGTGTGGGACGTGCTGCTTGAAGACGAGCCCGACCGCGCGCCCACGCACGAGCTCGACCCTGAAGAGCCGCTGATGATCATCTACACGTCCGGCACCACCGGCCGTCCCAAAGGGACTCTGCATGTGCACGGCGGATTCCCGGTCAAGGCCGCGCAGGACATGGCGCACGGGTTCGACGTCGGCGCCGACGACACCATCTTCTGGTACACCGACATCGGCTGGATGATGGGCCCCTGGCTCATCATCGGCTCGCTCGCTCTCGGCGCGACCATGGTCCTTTACGAAGGCACGCCCGATTTCCCGGCACCCGATCGTTTGTGGCGCATGGTCGCCGACCACAAGGTCAGCGTCC